>CACKLF010000017.1 GCA_902600895.1 uncultured Alphaproteobacteria bacterium
TTTGAGGGTTATTTACCAAGTTTTTCCACTACCACGGTTTAGGGAAAATATGGGCATAGAAATTGAAATAGTTGACAATATTGATAAGGTTGAAAGCCAAAGTTGGGATGCATGCTCTTATAATATTGGCAAAAATAAGACTTTTGATTTGGAGTCAAGACCATTAGATCCATTTACTACCCATAGGTTTTTGCGTGCTTTGGAGAAAAGCAAATCAGTTGGAAAAGGCACAGGCTGGTATCCCCAGCATCTTGTAGCATCAAGACGCAAAGAGATAGTAGGAGTTGTGCCAATGTATCTTAAAAGTGATTCTCAAGGGGAATACATTTTTGATCACAATTGGGCGCAAGCATACCAAAATGCTGGTGGTTATTATTACCCAAAGCTACAAATTAGTGTACCCTTCACACCTGCGACAGGTAGAAGGTTTTTACTAAAATATACAGATGACAATTTAGTTATATTGGAATTGCTAAAGTTCATTAAAGACTTCTCAATAAAGAACAGCTTATCTTCAGCTCATATTACTTTTTGTGAAAGTTATGAGAAAAAAATCCCAACAAAGATGGGTTTTCTTGATAGAGAGACTTATCAATTTCATTGGGAAAATAATAATTTTCGTAATTTTGATTGTTTTCTATCAACTCTTTCACACAGAAAGAGAAAAGCAATCAAAAAGGAAAGAAAAGTAGCGGCTGAATTTGGTGGTGAAATACTAACTTTGTCTGGAGGAAATATAACTGCAGATCATTGGAATTATTTTTGGAAATTTTACCAAGATACTGGATTAAGAAAGTGGGGAAGGCCATATCTCACACGAGATTTTTTTAGAGAAATCCACAAACATATGCTAGATGATGTTTTGTTAATTTTAGCAGTAAAGCATGACCAACCAATAGCAGGAGCACTCAATTTTATTGGATCTAACACACTTTATGGTCGATACTGGGGAATGACAGAATACTACAAATGTTTACATTATGAGCTGTGTTACTATCAAGCAATAGAGTATGCTATAAAAAAAGGTTTGAGAAAGGTAGAGGCTGGTGCACAAGGAGAACACAAAATTTCAAGAGGATATCTGCCCAGTAAAACCCACTCTCTTCATTGGTTTTCACATGGTGATATGCACAAGGCAATAGAGAGCTATTTAATAAGTGAAAAGGAAGCCAGTAGCCTGGACGAGAAAGTTTTGAAAAAAATTAGCCCATTTAAGGAGGTAAATCATAATGAATGAAAATTTATTTAATGATCAAAAAAATAATGAAAGAATTGCGGCTTTAATACAGAAAGGTTGGAATTTTGAGCAAAATCATACTGTGATTCGAAAAGTCTTCAAATTTCAAAATTTTAATGAAGCCTTTGGGTTTATGTGTAAAGTCGGTATGACTGCTGAAAAAATAAACCACCATCCAGAGTGGAGTAATACCTACAATAAAGTTGAAATAGCTTTGACGACGCATGATCAAGGGGGTCTTAGTGAACTCGACTTACAATTGGGCGAATTCATTGAACAGATTAATTAGCAGTTTCTGAAGATCACCAATTTGTGGCTTTCAGCAAATTTTCACCAGAGGACAGTTCGCATACCCCTCTTGAGAACTCTATTTGCAATGATTTGATTATTCCATTCTGTGCAATTAGAGCATATCTCTGTGATCTTCTGATTAATCCGCTTTCTGGAGCACTGAAAAGCATTCCTGAGGCCTCAGTAAATCTAGCATCGACATCACATAATAAAAGTACTTCATTTGGGTTCAAATTGTTTGCTTTCGCCCAACTATAGTTAACATGAGGATCGTTTGTTGTTAAAACTGCTATTTTATCAACTCTCCTTCCGATTAGAGAGTCAAGTGATTTTTTAATACTGGGTAAATGCAGGTTAGAGCAAGTTGGCGTAAAAGCTCCTGGCATTCCAAACAATGCTACAGTTTTGTTAATAAACAATTCATTAAATGAAATTTCAATAATTTTATTATTTATCTTTGTTAGAAAGGCAAATTCAACTAATTTTGAGCCTATTGAAAAAGTCATTTTAACGTCGCTCTGTTTATTATGATTGCTGTATATACGTTAAACTTGAAAAAGAGAATAGGAATTAATTAATTTATGAGAATTGTTGGAGGTTATTTAAAAGGACGAGAACTAAGATCATTTTCTAATATGAAAAATGTGTTCCTTCGCCCTACATCAGACAGGGTGAAAGAGAGTGTATTTAATATACTTACGCATAAGTTTCAGGTAAATTTTTACGGAATAAATGTGTTAGACTTGTTTGCAGGAACTGGAGCATTAGGTCTTGAAGCATTATCTAGGGGTGCTAAGTCCGCAACATTCGTAGAAAAGGATAATTATGCATGCCGCATAATATTAGAGAATATAGAGAGGTTGGGTGTTAAATCTAAAATTTCAATAAAGAAAAAAAATTGCTTAAATATTGGGAAAAATGTATCTGATCCTTTTGATTTAGTATTTATTGACCCTCCATATGGGCAAAATCTAGGTGAAAAAGCGTTAGAAGGAATGTTTAATGAAAAATGGTTCAGGCCAAAAAGTCTCATTGTGTGGGAAGAAAATGCAAACATTTCAGAACTAAAAAATCTGAACATATTAGATATTAGAAAATATGGAGAAACAAATATTTTAATCGCAGAGGTGATGGTATAATACTTCCAAGGAGATTTAATTTTTTTTTAAATTGAGACAGGATAAAAATTGTGAATGAAAAGAATGTTGACTTTGGGTTTAGAAGAGTAAAAAAAACTAAAAAACCTGCATTGGTGAATGGGATATTTTCGGGAGTTGCTGGAAAATATGATCTCATGAATGATATAATGAGTGTTGGTATTCATAGGGTTTGGAAAGATTTAATGCTGGATTGGATAGCACCCAAATCTGGTCAAATATTACTTGATGTTGCAGGTGGTACTGGGGATGTTGCTATGCGTTTTATTGATCGTTGCAAGGGTGATGCACATGCAATTGTAGCTGATTTCACTGAGGAAATGATTTTTTTTGGAAAAACCCGGTCTCAAGAGTACCAGTACCGCAGTAAATTGGATTGGCTTTGTGCAGATGCAATGAACCTTCCAGTTTCAGATGAAATGTGTGATATTTATACTATTTCCTTTGGTTTGAGGAATGTTACGGACTTAGAAGTTTCTTTAGGCGAAGCATATAGGGTTCTCAGGCAAGGTGGCCGAATTATGATACTTGAATTTAGTACTCCTAAAGACAGAAATATTCAGTGGTTATATGACAAATATTCTTTCGACATTATTCCTTTTATGGGAAAGTTGGTAGCAAAAGACAGTGAGAGTTATCAATACCTTGTGGAAAGCATAAGAAAATTTCCCAAGCAAGATGAGTTGGCTGATAAAATAAAAACAGCTGGTTTTAGAAACGTAAAGTTTAGAAATTTATCTATGGGTATTGTAGCTCTCCACTCTGGTTGGAAAATTTAACGTGCGAGGCCCACATAATATTTGGAGAGTAGTGAGGGTAGGGTCCACGTTCGAGAGAACAGGAGCTATGAAGTCTCTGTTGGAGCGGTTAAATGCACCATTGGCGTTAAGAATCATTGCTAGAATTATTGGGCTACCTTTCAAACCACTTGGCCTTAGAGGAAATCCAAACCAGCCTCCATTATTGCGAGCAATAACAGCATTGGGCCCTGCTTACATTAAATTTGGCCAACTTCTGTCTACGAGACCAGACATTGTAGGAGAAGAAATGGCTAATGAGCTTTTGGTTCTCCAAGACTCGCTTCCACCATTTAGCAAAGAGGTGGCATCACATACTATTGAAGTTGAGTTGGGTATTGATATTGAGGAGACCTTTGAATGGGTTTCTGAAGCAAAAGCTGCAGC
Source organism: uncultured Alphaproteobacteria bacterium (assembly GCA_902600895.1). Classification (GTDB taxonomy): domain Bacteria; phylum Pseudomonadota; class Alphaproteobacteria; order Rhodobacterales; family Rhodobacteraceae; genus CACKLF01. The sequence continues at coordinate 3,870 of CACKLF010000017.1, forward strand.
TTCTTTGGCTCAAGTTCATAAGGCTATTCTAAGAGACAACGGACGAGAAGTAGCCATAAAAGTATTAAGACCAGGAATTGAAAAAGCATTTTTAAGAGATATAGATGCATTTTTTTTTATAGCTCGTTTTTCCGAAATTTTTGCACCTTCAATTAGGAGATTGAAGCCCTTAAAAGTAGTCGAGCATTTTAAGGGAATAGTTCTAGAGGAGCTTGATTTAAGAATGGAACTTGCAGCAGCTGCCGAGTTTAAAGCAAATACACAGTTGGATGAAAACTTTATAGTGCCAGCGGTACTATGGGAGTTGTCAACAAAACGAGTTATGACAACAGAGTGGGTGAATGGCATACCTCTCAGCAAAACTTTAGAATTAGAAAAGAAAAATGCAAATCTAGAGAAACTAGCAAAAAGAATCGTTCAAAAATTTTTGACCCACGCTTTACAGGACGGATTTTTTCACGCAGATATGCATCAAGGAAATTTAATGCGTGGTGAAGACGATACTATTATCGCAATGGATTTTGGTATAATGGGACGCATAGATCCATACACCCGAAGGGTTTACGCTGAAATTTTAATGGGATTCCTCAATAAAGATTATTTGCGTGTGGCTGAGGTGCATTTTGAAGCTGGTTATGTGCCGGCAGATCAAGATGTTACTGTTTTTGCCCAATCTCTAAGGGCTGTGGCAGAACCTATATTTGGAATGGATGCTAACAACATTTCAATGGCGCGTCTTCTGAAACATCTTTTTGATGTTACCGAGAGGTTTGGAATGGAAACCAGGACTGAGCTACTTTTGCTTCAAAGGACTATGGTTGTGGTAGAAGGTGTGGCCCGGTCATTAGATCCAAATCTTAATATTTGGAGGACAGCACAGCCAATAGTAGAGGAATATATAAGAGAAAATTTAGGTCCTAAGGCAGTTTTAAAAGATCTATCAAAGACTATTTATTCTATGTCCAGATTTGCTCCTCATTTGCCCTTTTTGTTAGATAAGGTGTTGAGGGAGGTACTAAAGCCAAATGTAAATAAACCACAAAAGCGGCGCCTCCCAGCAATTATTGGAGGAGTAATGGTAGGTATTTTTATCTCCCTTCTTTCTGTTGGTATTGTTATATCATGGCTAAATTAATCTACTATGAAGATTCTGATAGATTTTTTGCGTAATTAGTTTAATTTTTTTTTGTGGTCCCGTGGCTCAACTGGATAGAGCAGCCCCCTCCTAAGGGGCAGGTTACAGGTTCGAATCCTGTCGGGATCGCCATATTGTAAAGCTTACACGTACTGTTAGAGTCTCTAGGTATTTAAAGGTTTAATATTTGAGAGATATCTAGAAACCAAAGCTAATCCTTCCCTTAATATTCTGGTGTCATTTGCATATCCAATCCGTACCCATCCCTCCATGTTCATAGTGCTTCCTGGTGCAAATAAAACGCCAGTATGATTCAAAATCTCAGTGCAGAAATCTCTTGAGGAAATGTTATAATCATATTTAACTAAAGCTGTAGTTCCTCCATTGGGTTTGATGTATGATAGGAAGGGTTCTTGGTTAACCCATTCGTCAAGGATATGAATATTTTTTTTCAATATTTCCATGTTTCTTTCAGAAATTTTCTCTCTATTTTCCAATGCTAGGCAGGCACAATGATCATTAATCATTCCTACACTGATTGTGTTATAGTCTCGGTGCCTGAAAATCTGTTCTAAAATGTCCCGAGAGCTAGCTATCCAACCTAGCCTTAGTCCAGCTAGTGAATATGTTTTTGACATACTACCTGTACTTATACCTTTTTCATAGAGGTCACAAATGGAAGTAGTGTACGCAGATCCACTTTGGTTAGTACCTCTATAAACTTCGTCGCAAAGTATGTAAGAGTCATGAGCTATTGCTAGTTCCACTATGCGTTTTAATAAATCTTCCTGAATAAGTGAACCAGTTGGATTATTTGGGTTTGTTAAGGAAATTAACTTTGCACCAGACCGTAATGCATCTTTGATATGATCAATGTCTGGGAGGAAATTTTTGTTAGGTAATAGTTTAACAACCTTTATTTCTGCTCCCAAACTTGCGGGAATGGAATAGTGCTGCTGATAATTAGGCATAATAGATACTACAATATCACCACAAGAGATTAATGAATGATAAACAAGAGAATTAGCACCAACAGCTCCGTGAGTAATCAGTATGTTATCTTCATTTTGCTTTTCGAAAAGTGATGAAATATTGGACCTGAGTCTTACAGACCCCTTTATCTCTCCATAAGTCATCTTCATTTCAGCTATTTCTTCTCCTAAATTTATATTTTTGTTCGATAGTTGAAGTAATTCGTTAATAGTCATCGGTTTGATACAAGTTTCTGCTAAATTGAACTGACAATTATCTTCATATTCATTCATCCACATCTCTATTCCAAATGGGTCAATATGCATTTTAATCTCCTGCGTTAAACTTCATATCACTGTAATCGATTTGGGTACGCTCTATCATTTTACAATGTTTTAATTAAAATAACAGCTGTTGTCTCATTTCAATTGATCAGTGCAAATGCAAAAAAATCCACAATTAGATCTTTATGTTAGATAAAGCTTTAGTTTTCCTGACGTGAAGAAAAGATTTTATACAAAAGTAACAAAAGGTAAGACCAGAAATTAATAGCATTAATTTTGAGCTCCAGACAAAACCATTAAAAAATGGCACTCCTAAAGTTAGCCATGTCCAAAAATTTCGAACAAAATCAAGTCCTCCCAAAACGCATAATAGACCGAATAAAACGACCAGATGCATAAATAGCTTTTGCTTTTTTGGAAAAAATTTAGATGCTAAGCCAAGAAAAAAAATTGGCGCGCCGACAAACGCTGGGATCCAAGAAGTCAAAGACTCGCTCGCAGACCAAAAACTTATAAGAGCTGACCAAACAATTAAGAGAGCACCATAGACTATTGAAATGTCTTTAATTGTCCTACCTAAAAAAGTGTATTCGCTACTCGACTTTTTTTTCATAATTATTACCTCTAGCTTCTCTGTAATTTAGTAATATGCGCATGTCAACAAAACGTATTCTGGTAATTGCATTTTATCAGATTTATAATCACTGGTATTTTGTATCATATTTTAGCTGTTAAATCTTGGTATCGATTTAATTTTGAAGGGGATCTTAATTTTGAATCAGGTTTTAATTGATTACAACCTACTATTGGACGCTAATGCAGAAAAATTTGTAAACAGTTCGATAAATTACAAATCTGGATCCAAAATTATCTTTTAAGAATAATATCATTTGTTTGTTAATATTGATAGTAGTGTATAACAAAACACAATAAAATTTAGCAAGATTATGATTGGTAAAAGATATGGTTGGTGCTGTGGAGTTGATGAAGTAGGCAGGGGTGCTCTTGCAGGTCCCGTCGTTGCCGCAGCAGTGTCATTACGTAGAGGTGTTTTTCCGCGGGGGTTGCGTGATTCAAAAAAACTATCAAAACCCGAAAGAGAGCGACTGTTTGAAATTCTCCAAGATTTCTCATACTACGGGATTGGTTTGTCTACTTCAGAGGAGATCGATGATCTAAATATTTTACAGGCATCTTTGCTAGCTATGAGACGAGCAGTAAAAAACCTTAAAGTAACACCTAAAGTTGTATTGGTGGATGGAATTCATCTTCCACACAATTTATCACAATTTTCATTGGCCATAACTTCGGGTGACACGATTGTTCCAGCCATTGCAGCCTCTTCAATTATAGCAAAGGTGTATAGGGATAACTTAATGCGTAATTTATCACTTATTTATCCAGAATACGACTGGGATAAGAATTCTGGATATGGTACCAAGCATCACAAGTTGGCTTTAAAAAAATATGGAATAACACCTGAGCATAGGTGCTCTTTTGCCCCAATATACAATATGTAGTATTAGGAAAGTAAAATAAGCCATTGAAATAAAAAAGAAATTGACCTCGAATCACTTTTGAATCATGTTATGACTAAAAGTGAGGCGAAGTGAAAAAAAGAGAAGCACAAAAATACATAGAATCATTTGAAAACCAAATCTTAAAAGGTGATTGCATAGAGCTAATGAAAGATTTGCCTGACTGCTCGGTCGATCTAATATTCGCAGATCCACCCTATAATTTGCAGTTAGGAGGGGATCTGTTAAGGCCTAATAATTCGCAGGTCGATGGAGTTACTGATTCTTGGGATAAATTCAATAATTTCAAGCACTATGATCAATTTACAATTAACTGGTTAAAGGAAGCACGGCGCCTGTTAAGACCTAACGGTACAATTTGGGTGATTGGATCTTACCATAATATTTTTCGTGTAGGAAAGTTATTACAAGATCTGAACTATTGGATCCTGAATGATATAATATGGCGAAAGTCCAATCCCATGCCCAATTTTCGAGGTATGCGGTTTACTAACGCTCATGAGACCCTCATATGGGCAGCAAAGTCAGATACCTCTAAATATACTTTTAATTATCAGGCACTTAAAGAACTTAATGATGGTCTTCAAATGAGATCTGATTGGCTTTTATCGATATGTGCTGGTTCAGAAAGGCTAAGGGGTAAAGATGGAAAAAAAATTCATCCTACACAGAAACCAGAGGCTTTAATGCATAGAATTATCATATCAGCAACAAAGGAGGGCAATACTGTTCTAGATCCCTTTTTTGGAACAGGAACTTCTGGAGTTGTTGCAAAGAAGTTGGGTAGGATTTTTATAGGGATAGAGCGTGAAGAAAAATATATTCGCGAGGCTTCTGTAAGGATTTCTGAAACTCAACCTTATGATAGAGAAAGCCTTCAGATAACTCAAAGGAAGCGTGATGAACCCCGAGTTCCTTTTGGAGCTCTTTTGGAAATGGGCTTCCTTACACCTGGCGAAAAGCTAAAATCCTTAAATGGGAGACATGTAGCAAAAATCCGCGCTGACGGTACTTTGGTCGCACATGATACTAAAGGCTCAATACATCAAGTTGGAGCTTCCCTAGAGGGCTTGCCATCTTGTAACGGTTGGACGTATTGGCAATGCAAAAAGGATGGAAAAAGCATTCCAATAGATATTTTAAGGCAGAAGGTACGAGCTATGGCCCAAGTTTAACTAAAATATAATGACTATTTGGTTAAATCATTCTGGAAGAGCGAATTTCAGAATTTTTTTTGACAAACTGGGAAGACTTTGTGTCAAGTTTGGTGATAACTCAAAGGCTTTGAATTTACGTGGAACTTTACGGACACTAGTTCTGTAAATCGTAAGATGTAAATCGAAATGAGTAAAGGAGTGTGTTAAAGTCTGAGGAAGGCGAAGCCAATCTGATTTAAAAGGTGGACCTTTATCGGTTTCATTATTAAACCAGCCAAAGGTAGGAGGGCATAGCATGTTTGAAAGAAGTCCCTTTGCCGGTCTCTTGACAAGAATAATTGATTTATCTTTGATCGCCACATACGCGCTTCCATATCTGATTAATTTAGACTGCCTCTTGAGTTTTTTTGGAATTATAGCAGTTATTTCCTTTCGATATGCCAAGCACATCTTCTGTATGGGGCATTCTAAGCAACGTGGTTTTCGTGGTTTACAAATTGTAGCTCCTAGATCCATCATACCTTGAGCATAGTCTCCAGGACGTCTTTTTGATGTAAGACGCTCTGCGAAGGAATATACTTCTTTTTTCGTTTCTCTTAATGGCTTTTCGATAGCAAATACGCGACTTATCACACGTTCTACATTTGCATCAACAACAGTAACAATCTCTTGAAACGCAATAGCAGCAATGGCTGCTGAGGTGTATATTCCAATACCAGGGAGTTGCTTTAGCTCACGCGCTGATTTTGGAAAATGGCCTCCATGATTTTCTACTATTATTTTTGCGCATTGAGCCAAGTTTTTTGCGCGCGAATAATAACCTAATCCCGCCCACATGGAATATATTGAGTCTTCATTGGCTTTAGCTAAATCAAATATAGTAGGCCAGGTTTTAATAAATGCCTTGAAATATGGTATCACTGTAGTCACAGTTGTTTGTTGAAGCATTACCTCAGATACCCAAATTAAATATGGATCTATTTTTTGAGAGCAATCAGGATACTGGTTTGCTCTCCAAGGTAAGTCTCTTGCATGGCAATCATACCAACTCAGAACTGTATCTGAGAACCGACTATTTTCTGTGATAGATTGTGATATGCTCATTGTTTGTGATAAGGTATTTTTTCTTTACGCTAAAATAGATTGCAAATATTAAATTTCAAGAAAGAGATAGGAGAAAAATAAAGATTGGGAAAGTTCACACAGACATCTGCAATTCTGAATCGCTTAATAAAGAAGAATTTAAGTAAAAAAGGTTTTGAAGAAAAAGGTCTATTGTTTCAATGGGAAGATATAGTTGGCTCTAACGTAAGTAAAGTAACACGACCACTTAAATTGTACACTGCAAAGGGAGGTAAAATAACAATATTAAAAGTTCAGGTAAATGGGCCCAATGCACCACAAATATCGCTTAGATTGGATTACATTAAGGAAAAAATAAATCATTTTTTTGGTTATGACGCAGTTTCTAAGATTTTAATTCAGCAGACTGGCCCCTATGACTTTACCAACGATGAGAAATGATATTTATTAAGGTTGAAAACAAAACATCGCTTCCCAATGATGCGACCTTGTTTACTATTAATATCTTCTTGTCTAGATTGCATTTTGATTTTTTCAGAATTAAAATAAACCTGTGGGTATATAGGAAATAGAAAGGGGTATAATAAATTAAATGAAACTAGATAAAAAAACTTTTACAGTATTTGAAATAAACGCAATATTTCTTAATGGCTTGATAATTTTGCTTTTTTCTTTAAATTTTTCTCTGGCTGAAGAAGATACCCATGAATTAGACATGGCTATTGGACGTTCGGGTGCAAAAGTTACAATCATAGAATATTCGTCTCTAACTTGCCCTCACTGCGCAACTTTTCACGAAAAAGTTTTCCCAAAATTAAATGAAGAATATATCGAGACAGGAAAAGTAAATCTAATTTTTAGAGAAGTGTATTTCGATGGGCCGGGTCTTTGGGCGTCTCTTGTTGCTAGATGTTCAGACACAGAAAAATTTTTTCCTCTTGTTGATTTGCTTTTGAGGAAACAGGATACTTGGTCACGTGCCGAGTCACAAATAGAAATTGTAAATGGTCTTACATCTATTGGAAAGCAGGCGGGCATTAAAGAGGGTGACATCTTAAAATGTTTAAAAGATAGAAACAAAGCTAAGGCACTAGTAGAATGGTACCAGTATCATGCCCAAAATGATAAAATAGAAAGTACTCCTACAATACTAATTAATGGCAAGAAAATGTCTGATAGGTCTTTTGATAGCTTAAAAAGTGAAATAGAAAATTACTTTAAAGACTGATTCAGTTTTGAAAAAATAACTTCTATTAGATCATCTTGGTTATAAAGCTTCAATCTAACGGGTAACGAGGTAAAGTTAACTCTTTGATTTTCCGGTATGCGAACTGCGTCTTTCTCAGTGACCACTAACTGAGCATTTGCATTTCTGGCCATATTTTTCAATCTCTGAATTAAAGAAATGGAAAAGTCTGCATGGTCTGGTAGTGGCACTTTTTTAATAACTTTTGCTCCGCATTTTTCTAAAGTATTAAAGAATTTTTCAGGATGCGCGATACCAGCGGCAGCAACAAATTTATTATTTTTGAAGTTAATACCTGTCTTTACTGCTTTGATTTCACCAAAAAAAACATTTAAATCTTCTGGAAGTTTTTCATTGGCCAAAAAAGCTCTTCTGGAGCAATCATTTCCGATAATGAGAATAGCGTCAGCTCTTTTCAAACCATTAGATAAATTCTCCCGCAAAGGGCCACATGGTAATATCATTTTATTCCCAAAACCCATTTCTGCATCCACTGTAATTATGGAAAATGTTTTGCTAACATTCGGATCTTGAAAACCGTCATCTAAAAGTACGATCTCGGCCCCAGCATCTATAGCTGCATCTATTCCTTTAATTCTGTCCTTAGACACCCATACATTTGCATAGTTAGATAACAAAATTGGTTCATCTCCCATTTCTCTTGCACTATCTCCTTGGACAACTTTTCTTGGCCCCGTATTTTTTCCTTTATATCCTTTTGATATAATATGGGCTTTCAAACCTTTTTTTAATAAAACTTGAGTTAATGCTATAACCGTTGGGGTTTTCCCTGAGCCTCCTATATTTATATTCCCAATACAAATAATAGGTATTCCAAATTTCTTTTGTTTTCCTGTCAAAAGTTTAACTTTGCTGAGAAGGATCCAAACAAATGAAATTGGGTATAGTATCTTAGATAAAAACACCGAAGATCGTTTTTTAGAATACCAGAATTTGGGAGTTTTTATCACTAGATTACTACCTCAGATAGGTTGGTATCATTCATCCAAAGTACCTTTCAATGTTTTAATAATTTCATCAGTAAAACCTGTTGAACGCGTTGTCATAGACCATGCATTGCTGATTCTATTGGCTAACGTATTAGATTTTAAACTATCAAAAATAACCTGGGATAGTTCTTTAGAATAAATATCACAACACTTTTTGTTTTCTTTAACTGATTTTATACCACCACATTTGATGAGATCACATATTAATTCTTTATGATGCCCAAAATTTTTTCCTACTACTACTGATGAACTGTAAGAAATTGGAAGTATCGGATCAAATACTTCATATTCATATCTATCTGTATAAAGACTGCCACCCAAAAGGGTAACTCTAGAGTTATATAAAGAATCTATAATTTCCTCTTTATCCCAGTCAACAAAGAAAATGTTATAGTTAACTAGCCTAAAATCTTTAAACCCTTTTTCTCGTAAAGATTTCTCCACTTTGATTTCATTAAGTGATTGATTTTTCAATAATAATAGAAGATGGATATTTGGTATAGACTCTGTTAATTCAATTTGGCATTTAAGAATGGGAATGATTTCTTCTTCATAAACCCCCGCTGCAAACCACACAACACAATTCGTGTCAAAAAAGGTTTTATGCACTTTTGACCTACCTTTTGTGGAGAGTGTTACTGGTTCGGGTTTAACTGAACCCACAGTTTGGTTAATTTTGTAACCCAGGTTGCGCGTTTGTATTAACTCTCTGCTCTCCAAGTCTTTTGCAAAAGTAAACACATTGCTATGACGATCTTTGGTTTTTTTACTAAAATAATGTGCAAAACTCAGCATTTTTGTCAGTGGGACATATTTTTTTTTACTGACAGCATTTATCCAGAAAACATAAACCCCCCGTTTTTTACATTCAAAGAACAGTTCAGGCCATTCGTCAGGATCAACTAAAATTATAGCCTTTACTTTATATGTATCTAATTTCTCAAAAAATTCATTATTCACTTCTTTTCTAAGCTTGCAAGCTGTGAGGTTTGCAGGGAATTTAATGAAAAAGTCACTGCTTAAATTATAATATGAGAAAAAAAAATGCTTTAGTTTGGGAATGGACAATGCAATGCGACTTGAGATCGATGTAGAAACTTGAAGATATTCGTTTGCCCTAACTATAGAAACAATTATGGATTTGGCATCATTTGATGAACCAATTTCGTTTTGTCTCTCTATTTCAACAGATTTTGAGGAGTTATTTTCTTTTAAATGGTTTATAACACTCTTTTTCAAGTATCTTAAAAAATGGTTTGGTGTTATTGAAGACTTTGTGGTCAATTGTTAATTCTTCCCAGTAAATAAAAACAAAATGATAGATGATATCTAGGGCTGTTTAGTTTTTTCCAAAGCTAACTTGAGTGAGCGTCTTCGCCTAATTCGCTTAAAGTAATCGGAAACTTCATTAGTTTGGGGAATATTAAAACCTAAAGAAATTGCCCATCCAGCACAGTGTCCGCATATGATATCGGGAACAGAGAATACCTCTCCCATAAGAAATTCCCTGCCTGATATTTTTTTTTCCAGAACAGCAAGTCCCTTTGAAAATTCATAATTTGCAATTGATCTTATTTCAGGAGAGCGCAAGTTTGCTGGATGAAAAATTGAGTTTCTCTGATACATTGCAAGTGGACCATCTATCTGTTCACAACAAAATTGTATGATAACATCTTGTTGAGCTCTTTCATATGAACCAGTTGGGAATGAGCATAAGGTATTCTCATTTCCATGCCTATCGGATAAGAAATTTAATATAGCCACTGAATCTGTTATATTCACACCATCTTCTGTTCTAAGAGAGGGGACTCTCCCACTCAAATTTGTGGCTTTAGCCCAGGTAGAGTGAGGGTCAGCCGGTATGAAATCATAGTCTAAAGAAAGTTCCTCTAAAGCCCAATACACTCTCAAGGCCTTGGTATTAGGGTTTCCTATTACAGTGTACATTTTACTCTTTTATTAAGTTTCAAATTAATCTTCAACATTTCAGTTTATGAGCGAACAAATATTCATTAATACTCTTTCAATATTTAGGTGGTCATCTATTCGGCTGGTAGTTCTAAGCTTAATATTAAGATTGAATAATAATTCAATTACCTTTTTGACTTTCTTTTCAGGCCAAAGTTTTACATGCCTCTTAAACTTTTCTTGAGTTTTGCCAAAATAAGGCGTTTTATAGACAGGATTTGAACTTACATTTTGTATATTCCGAAAATATCTTGTAAGAAATGCAATAAAGGCACTAAAGTTTTGCTTTCCAGTTGCATATCTACGAAACTCTTTAATTGTTTTGGGCAAATTACCATTAGCTACATTCTCAATAATTAAAAAATAGTTTTGTGCTATCTCATGTTCCTGAATTTTTTCAATATGTTCAACATCAAGTTGAATATTCTCATTCAAAAAACAAAGTTGCAGTTTATCTAAAGTATTTATTAAAATTGACGATTCGCTGTTATCAGATAGCTCTTTCAAATGCAAAAAACAGGTTTCGTCTATAAATTTTAAGCCTCTGGCCTCTGCCATAACTTTTATTTCGGATGTTGTTATATCTCTCTTATATAGTGGGAGTGTAACTGCAGAATCATCTTGGTTTTCTACTAAAGTCCTCAAAATTGATTTTGTCGTTAGATTGTTTCCGACCAATACAAGAATAGCGTCCTCATTTGTTAGTTTTTGCTGAATTATTTCCTGTATTACTTTAAAACTTGCATCCGTTATATTTTCAATTAAGACAATTTTCTCTCCAGTAAAAAATGGTTTTGTTTTAAGTTCTCTGAATAGTGTTTCCTTATCACCTAAAATTTCTTTTTCAGAAAGATTTACTAAACGCATTTCATCAAGCAAAGCCTGTCCGCCTAAGTTATTTATAAGAGAATTTTTACGTTTTCGTATTTCTTCTGCGCAGTTTCCGTGAATTAATATGAGGTGAAACTTTCGACTTGGGCTTTCAATGAAGTTTTCAATTTGAGATGGTTTTAATTTCATCCTTATTTAGCCATTCTGCAGAATTAATCTCTATATCTACTAAAATTTTCTCAGCAGTAAACTTGGAGAGACGTGCAATTGAGTTCTCTCTGGAAACCTTAGATGAGTAACTTGTTGTATTAATATTAGAACTATATGAAGACGTTCCAAAAATGACGCCATTATGAATAATTTTTTCATTATGTAAGTTTTTTATGGAGTAATTAGTAGTAGAATTTAAAATATAGCGGGTTGTTTGATTTTCTTTCGTTATCACCGCTGTCGTTGTTAAGATATTAGTTGAAACGGTTAACAAGTATTTATCCCCTTGAGGGTTTCCAAGAAGGCGATTTAAGTGTTCTGTAATTATAAAGCCATTTTTGCTCTTTGGTTCATTGATTTTAACTAAAGTTAAAAATTGTTGAACTTCAATTGTTTTATCGCCTATTGGCTTAAAGCCACAATTTGATAAGGATAAAGAAATTATTGTTGCCAAAATCAGATGAATCCACGAAATTTTCTTTACCCACATGTTTTTATCAAACCACTATATTGATAATGCGTTTGGGAACAATAATTAAACGTTTTGGCTGGTTATTTCCCAAATATTTTTTCACTGTCTCATTATTTAATGTTTCAGATTTGATTATATCTTCAGAAGCAGAACTATCAATTTTAATCTCTGCTTTTCGTTTTCCATTGATTTGAATTGGAAGAATCAACAAATCCTCTTTGAGATACTTTGGGTCAGCAACAGGCCAGTTGGTGTCTGGTTCGTAATCTAGCTGCTCTGAAGTCATTTGTAATATTTCCTCTGCAAGGTGTGGTGTCATAGGCTTCATTAATTTTGCCAATGTTTCCACTGATTTTATCTTCAGAATTTTTGAGGCTTTTGATTTTGTGATTGAATTTGTGAATTCATATAGATTAGCAATTGACTTATTAAAAGAAAAAGTTTCGATGCCTTTTGAGACTTTTTCTATTGCTTGGTTCCTGAGCTTTTCTAGTTTTTCATCCTCATTAGTGTTAGATGCTGCGGCACCTTCCTCAATGATTTCTTTGGTGAGTCGCCACACCCTTTGAATGTGGCGCCAGGCTGCTTCTACGCCAGCTTCAGTCCATTCAATGTCTCTATCTGGAGGGCTGTCTGATAAAACAAACCAACGTGCTGTATCAGCTCCGTACTGCTCAATTATATCTTTTGGGTCAACCACATTTCTCTTAGATTTTGACATTTTAGTTGATGGACCCTTTTCAATTAAGGAATTGTCAGATAACTTTCTGATATTACCGTTTTTTTCATGAAAAACTTCCTCTGGTGACAGCCAGTTTCCATTGCTATCACGATAGGTCTCATGACAAACCATTCCCTGGGTAAATAAGGCGTCAAATGGTTCTTTAAATTTTTCAGGGATATGTCCAGTTTTAACCAATGCTCTTGAAAAAAACCTTGAATAAAGTAAATGAAGTATAGCATGTTCAACACCCCCTATATACTGGTCGACATTCATCCAGTAATTTAAAGCCTCTTGACTTAAAGGTTTATCTTCATTTGGTGAGGTAAACCGGAGAAAATACCAGGAACTATCTACAAATGTATCCATTGTATCGGTTTCCCTTTTGGCTTCTTCATTACAGCTGGGACATTGTACGGTTGACCAACTTTTATGTCTTTCTAATGGGTTTCCTGGATTTTCAAAATCTATATCCTCTGGAAGTAAAACAGGTAAGTTTTCTTTTTTTTCGGGAATAAGACCACATTTTTGACAATGTATCATTGGAATAGGGCACCCCCAGTACCTTTGTCTTGATATGCCCCAGTCCCTAAGCCTAAAGTTAATTTTGTAACTTCCGTTCCCTTTTTCTTTCAATTTGTCGCAAACGAGTTTTCTGGCTTCCATTGTTGTTTTTCCATCAAGAAAGTCCGAATTAATAACGCGACCTTCGCCTAGAACTACCTTTTCGTTACCATCATTGCTGATCTTTTCTGATTGTTCCGAAACAAAAACGTGAATGATATCAAGGTTATACTTTTGTGCAAATTCAAAGTCTCTTTGGTCATGACCAGGACATCCGAATATGGCGCCTGTTCCGTAATCCATCAAAATGAAGTTTGCGATAAAAACTGGCAATTTTTTGTTACTTAGGAATGGGTGACGCACTTCTAACTTTGTCAAAAAGCCTTTCTTTTCGGTCGTTTCTAAAGTCTCTTCATTAACAGTCTTGTTTGTACATTCATGGCAAAAGTCTGCGATTTTTTCATTTATTTTTGCCAACTCTTCAGCAATGGGGTGGTTTGGAGCAATAGCTAAAAATGTCATACCAAAAATTGTATCTGGTCTAGTAGTGTATACTTTGACATCTTTAAAATGATTTAGTGGCTCTAAAAGGTTAAAAGATATCTCTGCACCAAAGCTTTTCCCAATCCAATTTGTTTGCATTGTTCTAACTTTATCAGGCCAGCCCGATAGCGTATTTAAACTAGTCAAAAGCTCTTCAGAATAATCTGATATATTAAAAAACCATTGAGTAAGTTCTTTCCTTTCTACAGGTGCTCCAGACCTCCAGCCTTTTCCCTCTACCACCTGTTCATTAGCTAGAACGGTCATATCGACTGGATCCCAGTTAACAGAGGAACTTTTTCTCTTGACCAGTCCTGAATTATACATATCAATAAAAAGGGCTTGCTGCTGTTTGTAGTAAGTTGGATCACAAGTTGCTAATTCTCTTGACCAATCAATCGATAGCCCCATCGGTTTTAATTGATGTTTCATATCCCTTATATTAGCCTCGGTCCAGGTACGAGGATGTATTTTCTTTTCCATAGCGGCATTTTCAGCGGGCATTCCAAAAGCATCCCAACCCATTGGGTGAAGAACATTAAAGCCTTGTGCTTTTTTATACCTAGCTATGACATCCCCCATGGCATAATTTCTAACATGACCCATATGAATTTTTCCAGATGGATAAGGGAACATTTCAAGCACGTAATACTTAGGTTTAGTTTGATCTATTTCAGCTTTAAATGCATTATTTTTTTCCCATAACTTTTGCCATTTAGGTTCTATCACTTTTGAATTATAGCGATCCATTTTTCGCTTCTCACCGGTTATTAAAGTCTTATTATTACAATACGATTTTATGGCAGTACGTAAAGTCTGAATGAATATTTCTTGTTTAATAATAATTTCGTTATTCTGCAATTAACTGCAGCAATGATAAAACTCCTAAATCTTTAATGTTGCAAAAATGTATCACCAAAAAAAAACTCTAGTATATTTAATCTCAAATCCTTGACGAAAGCCTTAAATGTAATAAAAACTAAAGATACTTATGATGATATTGTCATTATAAGGTGCACCTTAATATAAATTTTTAGTAACAGAGAGGCTAAAATTATGAAAAAACTATTATTAACGACTACAGCTCTTGCTGGAATGACAGGCGTTGCATTCGCTGACGTGTCATTTTCAGGAGCAGCAAGTATTAACTACAAAACCGCTGAAGGCGGAAACGACGCTGTATTTAGTTCCGATGCTGAACTAACTGCAGCTATGACAAGCAGCGGTGCATACTCTGCTTCTGTTGGCATTGGTGTAGGCGAGGCAGCAAACGCTCCTACAGCTACAGTTACTGTAACAACTCCAATGGCTACAATCGTCGTGGACGAAACAGGTGACATGGCTGAAGCAGCTACAACATATTCAGAAGTTTCTGGAATGACTGGCATCGGTTCAACTGAAAGTGCTGAAACCGAGTTGTCCCTTTCAGCATCTCTTGGTGATATTTCAGCGTCATTTACATCTGACTTGGAAATGAGCAGCGCTGAGTCATCTTTTGGTGCTTCAGGTACACTGGCTGGATTGTCATTTACATTTGGATCAATGAACGAAGATATGGGTATTTCATTATCAGGCGCTGCATTGGGTGGAACTGTTAAAGTTGCTTTCGAGGAGATTGGTGCAAATAGTAACAGTGGTGTATCTATCGCAATACCAGTGTCTGGATCTACTGTAACGTTGAATGCTGATGATACAGCAGGTGATGATGGTTGGTCTGCAAGTGTTGCTACTACCGTTAATGGAGCATCTGTAACAGTTGGAACCAATGACGCTGGCACTACAACAGTTGACGTTTCAGCTCCAATTGCTGGAGGTGCTACTCTCGTTGCAGATTACAGCACTGCAGCAAATTCCAGTGAATATGGTGTATCATATGATCTTGGTGGTGGAGCAACATTCTTGTTGTCACACTCAGAGTTCACTGCGTCTGATGATTACGCTTTAGGTACAAATATGAAATTGTCTTTTGCATTCTAAAAGACAAAATTGTAGGTTTAAGGGGGCGGCTCATGCCGCCCTTTTTTTTGGTAATGATTTTTATATTTAAATTAAGATAGTAGTAGTCTCTTGGTGGAACTAGCATTCAAAACATCTGTTTACATTATTAAGCCGTTTCTAAGGGAAGGTTTTTTAGAAGCTTTGGAGAAGGATATCTACAAAATACGAGACAGTTCCCCATCAATAGAAGTCTCAAATATAAATGGTTGGCATTCTGAGACTGATTTGTTTCTTCGTAAGGAAGAAAGTGTTAGAAAGCTGTGTACATTGTTGATGCATGAAACAACAAAAAAGTTAATCTCAATATCAAATAACTTTGATCCTAAATTATATGACGGTGAATTTGGAGGCTGGATCAACATTAATCCTAGGGGAGGGGCTAACGCCACTCACCACCATCAACCCTGGGATTGGTCAGGTGTATTTTATGTGAAGCAGCCGGATATTATTGACCAAGCAGACAGATCTGGCATGATAGAGTTCATTAACCCCTGCCAGCAAAGTAGCATGCTAGCAAATAAAGGTTTTGCAGAGGCAGGTATGTCACCCTTTTTTAGACTTCGACCGGACCCTGGTGATATAGTTCTATTTCCCTCTTATCTGTTGCATAGTGTGTATCCTAATGAAACTGATACTGATAGAATTACAATAGCTTACAATTTAGGACTTAAAAGAAAGTGAACGTGAAGTTGGTAGATTTTAATATCTATTAAATATGTTTTTTTTGGAGCTTATAGCTAATGCATAATAAAGAAGAGGCATATAAATTAACATCTCCGCGCAGTCATAGAAGCTATTATGACAAATGGGCCTCGAAATATGACAAAGAGTTTGTAGAAGCAGAAAAATACATATACCCTGAAATAGTTGCAAATATTTTCCGAAAACTTTGTAAAAATAATTATGCTACTATTGCTGACCTTGGTTGTGGTACTGGAGCATTAGGAGAACAGTTTTTTGAAGAACAATTTGTCCTAGATGGTTTTGACATATCTTCTAAAATGTTAGCTGAAGCTAAAAGAAAAAATGTATATAGAACCTTAATTGAATGTGACATAACAAAACCAAACAAATTGCCCTTTGATGCTTATGATGGAGTTATTAGCTGTGGTACTTTTACTCTGGGACATTTGGGGCCACAATATTTAAACAGAATTATAGATATGCTAGTGAAAGATGGTTTAGGGGTGATTGGAATTAATAAGGAGCATTTCTTCAACGAGGGCTTCGAAAGTGCAATATTGGAAATGGAAGCTAAAAAACAAATAAAACAGGTGTGTTTTTTTGAATCAGAAATATACAGTAATGATACAGGAAAAAAACTTTTCAACATTCCAAATGAACGCATAACCAAGATTTTAACATTTCATAAATAACCTATGGATATTAATTTTATGAAGAGCTTCTGCTTTTTGTTAGAGCTACGATCAAGATACCAGGTGTTATTATGGCCAGGCCAAGAATACCAAAAATTCCAGGGGTCTCTCTTAAAATAATAAGGGCTAATATAGTACCCATAGCAGGTACACCTGCTAAAATTGAAGCAGTAGGATTTGGACCAATATATCGAACAGAAATTGCTAGTAAAAGTAAACCTAATAGGTTAGGTACCAATCCTTGATAAACTATCTGTAAGTAAAAGTTAGCCGTATTGATATAAGAAAAGTCTTTATAAAAAAATAATAACCAAATGGGTATATAAATAGCAGCATTAAATATTGAACTACACATAATCACCTGCAGCAAAGTAACTTCCCATAGGCGACAAAATATAAGGTAAAAGGAAAAAAAAATGGCAGATGTGAAGAATAAAAGGTCCCCTAGCCAGCTAGTTCCATCATAAAAAATTGATCCATCGATTGATGATAGAATGCTTCCCAATAATATAAATAAGATCCCAACTGCTTGAAGTTTTACCGGGAACTCCTTGAAGAAAAAAATTCCTAGAAATATTGTTAATGCGGGAAATGCACCGTTCATAAATATGCCCCCATGAGCGGCTGGTGCGTAGTTAAAAGCAGTAAAGACACAAAATGTATAAAAGGGTCCAAGTAAAAAAGTCAAAATGATTATTTTTCTTACAGGCATATTCTTCCATGGTTTAAAATAGAGTAAAATCGGAAGTGCAGCTATTGATGATATTCCATATCTGATAGCCATAAAGTCGTAGGTGGTTAAAGATGTTTTAGACCCTAATTTGCTTACTACTAGCCAACCTGCCCAAATAAAAAGTACTGCTACAGCACACAAGGTACCCTGAAGCTTTTGTTTTTTCTGCTGACTAGTGAGGTTCATTATTAGACTGCAGAAACATTACAAAAAAATAATGAGTAAAAGTAAGACATGACACCAGAATATGACTAGATTGGAGAAAATTAAAGAGTTAAGGTATAAGATTATGAAAAGTCTTTCAGGCATTTTAGTGGTTTCAATTGAGCAAGCGGTTGCAGCGCCACTCTGCACTGCGCGCTTAGTTGATGCTGGAGCCAGAGTAATAAAAATTGAAAGGAAAGATGGCGATTTTTCGAGAAATTATGATTCATCGGTAAATGGTGAAAGTTCATATTTCACTTGGCTTAATCAAGGAAAAGAAAGTGTTGTGCTCAACTTTAGGGACAAGCAAGATCGAAAATTGCTGTTATCACTTCTAAAAAAGGCTGACATATTTATACAAAACTTAAAGCCTGGTACTTTAAACAAATATAAATTGGATTCTGAGAGCATATCAAAAGAAAATCCGGAGATTATTACATGTGATATATCCGGTTATGGAGAGGGTGAATTAGAGATGCGATATAAGTCTTACGATTTACTTGTTCAAGCTGAGAGTGGTCTTATTGACATTTCTGGAACATCCAATGCTCCTGGCCGGATTGGAATTTCTATTTGTGATATTGGAGCTGGGCTAACGAGTTATGCTGCACTATTAGAGGGGCTAATAAGAAAATATCGTGGTTTTGGCGGTTCTAGATTTAAAACATCTTTGTTCTCAGTTTTATCAGAATGGATGACAGTGCCATTGGCACAATATGAATATGGTGGAAAGGAAGTTAAAGCAGAAGGACTAAGACACCCATCAATTGCTCCTTATGGAGCATTTTATACTGAGGACCAGCAGTTAATTTTAATCGCAATTCAGAATGAAAGAGAGTGGTCGGTTTTTTGCAAAAAAATACTCAAAAGTCATGTATTGGTTTGTAATAAAAATTACTCAACAAATGATTTGCGAGTAGAGAATCGTGTTAATCTTGAGAATATTATTCAGAAAAAATTTAGTAAAATTGACTCCTTATCACTTAAAAAAAATCTCACTGAAAACTCGATAGCTTTTGGTGTTGTTAATGACATCAGAGACTTTTCAAATCACTTTGCATTGCATAGACAATGGGTAACTACTTCTGCTGGGCAAAAAGTGTCTTTTCCAAAAATACCCGTACGTAGAATTTTTCAAAACTCTGAGGAAATGAATAAAGATGTTAGGGCACCAAAGCTGGGTGAGCACTCTCAATTAGTAAGAAATGAGTTCAATGGGCTTTAAGCATTATGACACTCAAACAGCTTGTCGAGAAATAATTTCCTTAATAAAGCTTTCTCCCTTTTTTATCTGTAACTCACTTATAAATTCGTTTGCTTGATGTGCTTGTTCAATATTTCCAGGACCGCAAATCACAGCGGAATAACCAGCCTCTTGAAATTGACCTCCTTCAGTTCCGTATGCCACTACATTTGTTGTATTGTCTCCTGTAATTGATCTCACAAGATTTTCTGCTATGCCTTCTGGTTCAGGTTTGCACCCTGGGGTAGAAGATTTTATATTAACATTTATGTAGCTCGTTGGGTTTATGGCTTTAATTCGCTTTTCAACT
The DNA here is from genome assembly GCA_902600895.1 of uncultured Alphaproteobacteria bacterium. Lineage (GTDB taxonomy): Bacteria > Pseudomonadota > Alphaproteobacteria > Rhodobacterales > Rhodobacteraceae > CACKLF01. The sequence goes on from CACKLF010000017.1 coordinate 23,468, forward strand.
TTACTAACTTCTTCTTTGTATCTTTCTATCCAATCAAACATTGACTCACCTGGAACCACTCTGATGTCTGTAGAAAAGGAGCAGTCTTTTGCAGTAATATTTGCAGCTGTACCACCAGATATCTTACCTACATGTAGTGTTGTATATGGTGGATCAAAAGGACTAGCCAGTTTGTTAATACTTGTTTTACTGTTCTCATAATTCTTTTTCATTTCATTCTCCAACCAACTGATAAGCTTAGCAGCAGTCATAACTGCTGATACACCTTTATTTACAAGACTCGAATGAACTTCATAACCTTTGACTTCTGTTTCCAACAGAGAAATACCTTTGTGAGAGTTTACAACTTTCATTAATGTTGGTTCACCCACGATAGCTAGATCAGCAATTGGAAGGTTGGATTTCATACTTTTTATCATGTGTGGTGCGCCAAGACAGCCAACTTCTTCGTCATAACTGATTGCAATTTGGATAGGCTTTGAGAGTTTAACTTCAAGCATTTTTGGAACAGCGGACAGAGCACACGCGATGAAGCCTTTCATATCACAGGTACCTCGGCCAAAGAATTTGTCACCCTTTTTAGTTAAAACAAAAGGATCTGTTGACCATTCCTGTCCATCAACTGGCACGACATCAGAGTGTCCAGATAAAACTATTCCCCCACTACATTTTGGACCAATATGGGCGTAGATTGCTGCCTTTTGTTTTGTACTGTCAAAGACTCTAAAAGTCTTTATGTTAAATGAGCCTAAATAATCATCCACAAAATCTATTAATTCCAAGTTAGAGTTGCGTGAGACAGTATTGAAGGAAATGAGCTTTTCTAAAATTTCTACTGATGTGAATTTTCGAACATTATTCATTTCTTATCCTTTGAATTTTTATCATTTAAATGCATCCTAGTGGAAAGTTGGTGCTTATCTATAACAAGTTCGATTACAGAAAGTTTTTTAGACCTTAGTGCTTCTTCAACGGTTGGCATAAAGTCTTTAGTTTGTGATACTCTACGAGTAAATGCATCAAAAGAAGAGGCTAAAGTTAAAAAGTCTGGGTTTTTTAGATCTGTGCCAAATACTCTACCTGGATATTCCCTTTCTTGATGCATTCTAATTGTGCCATAATTTTGATTGTTAAAGATAAATATTAAAGGTTTTGCATTATATTGTAATGCGGTACCAAGTTCCAATCCTGACATCATAAACCCCCCATCTCCTATAAACCCAATTACCATTTTATTGGGAAACAAAATAGATGCAACCAATGCTGCGGGTATTCCATAGCCCATAGAACCACATGTACTTCCTATGAGCCGTGAAGGTCTGCCAAAATTCAAAAATCTTTGTGGCCATCCAGAATGATTGCCGGCATCTAAAGTATATATACAATCTTCCTCAACAATATTCGCCAAATTTGTGATGGCTTCTCCTAAATCCAAGTCACTATAATATTGTTTTGGTTTTTTATCTGCTAAGTATTCCTGGCGCAATTTATGGAGCCAATTATTAAATTTTGAAGAGTCTTCAATTTTTTCGTTTTCTATAATTTTGGAAAATACCTCTGAAGATGCTTCGATCCCTAGTGTCGGAGTGAATACACTTCCAATCTCCTCTTGTGAAACATGAACATGGATTAGGTCTTTGTTTAATAATGGAGGCTGCAGCATCTTATAACCTTGTGTGGTCATTTCTCCAAGCCTTGCTCCTACAACAAGGAGTGCATCAACCTCCTGCATATTTTCTATGAGTGTGGGAGGTCCAGAAGTTCCAAAATCACCAACAAAATTTTTATTCTGCAAGGTGACACAGTCCAGCCGTCTAAAAGATGTAGCTATTGGTAGGTGATTAAGCTTTGCAAAATTGCATATTGATTGTACGGATTGGTCTGACCAAGATCCTCCACCTAATAACATAAGAGGCTTTGTGCTGCTCCTCAGAATTTCTTTTAGCTTATGTATGCTACCAGACTTTACAGTCGAAGCTTCTGTAGAAAAAAAGGGCAAAGTTGTAGCAGCCGTTTTATCGGTCAATACATTTTCAGGCATGGATATTACAACTGGACCAGGTCGACCAGCTTGTGCTATTTTATAAGCCTTTGAAACGATTTCAGGTATCCTTTCTACTCTGTCAATTTCTGTTACCCATTTGCTTATTGAATGAAACATGTGTTTGTAGTCAATTTCCTGAAAAGCCTCTCTACCCAATGCTTTCGTCGAAACCTGACCTATGAAAAGTATCATCGGAGTACTGTCTTGAAAAGCTATATGAACTCCAATACTCGCATGGCAGGCTCCAGGCCCTCTTGTTACAAACGCTACTCCGGGCTTGCCAGTTAATTTTCCATAAGCTTCAGCCATATTTGCTGCAGCAGCTTCATGGCGGGCATTGATAAGCTTAAGTTCTTTTTTTTTGTCATACATAGAGTTTAAGACATCTAGATAGCTTTCTCCAGGCACAAAAAAAGCAAGGTCCGTCTTTAGACGAATAATTTGTTCTACTAGAATTCTTCCGCCACTTTTAAATTGAGCATTTACCATCAAATGTACCAAGTAGTTTTATAAGAATATATTTCAATCCTACGTTCAGATACAAACAACTATTTATGTATATATATTTTTTTCCATTTTTCAAACCGATCATTTATATCCAGCTCGTTAAGAGAAATCATTTTTCCTGATAAATCATTTGCTTCGTCAGATGCAGCCCATAAACTAAGTTCGGCTGGTAAAACTGTAGAAATTAGGTCAGATTTTTTCACTTTGGATACATGATTTATGCCACTCTTTCTAATTTTTTGTTGCATGGTGGTATCTACCATACCAGGAGAGATACCTATAGACTTGATATTATGTGGCTTTCCTTCTAGGTGTGCCTGTTGATTTATCATATGAAGGGCAGCTTTTGTCGAACAGTAAGAAAACCAACCCTCAATCGGGTTTATTGCAGCTCCAGATAATATATTCAATATTTTGCCTTCACTTTCTTTTAAAGATTCCCAACATTCATTTATTATAAACGCTGGTGATAAAAAATTTATGTCTATTGATGTTGTTAGCTCAGCTAATTTGATATTTCCCAGTCTTTCTATTGGCTCGACGATAGCAGCATTATTTATGACAATGTCTATTCTTCCCCACACTTCTTTAGCCCTGGTAATTTTTTCTGTAATTTTTTCAGGTTGTGATAGGTCAAATTTGAAGCTTCTTGCTTCATACCCTAATTCATTTAATTTATTCGCATCTACTGCACAATCTTCACTGTTTTTCCCCGTCATAATGACTCTATAGCCTTTATGAGCAAATAGTTCACTGATACTTTTACCAATACCGGTACGGGCACCGGTTATAAGGCAAACTTTTTTTTCTGGTGAACTTTTCACCTTTCTTTAATGCTAGATTGCATGTAATCAGAAACCCTGGAACAAAACTCTCCTATATCTTCTGGCAGTTGACCTTCCATCAATTTAGCTTGATCATATAAGGTGAGAGAGATTTTTTTCTTATCATCAGAAGATTTTTCACCTAATTCGTTTAGTTTTTTAAGCAATTTGTGATCAGGATTTAATTCCAAAACACGAGGCATTCCTTTAAAGTCTTTGTTTTGAATCATCATCATTCGTTCCATATGCACATCCATTCCTGTGTCTGAAGCAACTAAACAACAAGCACTATCAACTAATTTTTTGGACAACCTTACGTCAGCTACCTTGTCTTTAAGTATCTCTTTAATG
>CACKLF010000018.1 GCA_902600895.1 uncultured Alphaproteobacteria bacterium
TTAATTATTAATTTCTTTGTTGAGAGAATAAAAATTGGTTGTGCATAATGTCACTTTCAGGCAATTTACTGACTGAAACAGACAAAATTAAGCCTCATAAATAGCTTATAATTTATTGTAGAGGGAAATTTAATGCATTACTCAATATTTTCTATTTTAAAGGAAGCACTAAGAGGGCACAAGGGCTGGAAGCCAGCCTGGCGTCGGGCAGAGCCTAGGCCAAATTACGATGTTGTTATAATTGGGGGTGGTGGTCATGGTCTAGCAACTGCTCATTATTTATCTAAAGTATATGGTATCACTAATGTAGCTGTTCTCGAAAAGGGATGGTTAGGCAGTGGTAATATTGGCCGTAATACTACAATTATACGATCTAATTATTTACTTGATGGGAATGAGCCCTTTTACGAATTCTCCCTTAAATTATGGGAGAGCCTTGAGCAGGATTTGAATTATAACGCTATGGTAAGTCAACGGGGTATCCTCAACTTAATCCACTCAGATCCACAGCGAGATGCTTTCGTTAGAAGAGGGAATGCAATGCGTCTAAATGGGGCTGATGCTGAGCTGATAAACACAGACCAGGTAAAAAAAATCTATCCGTTTTTGAATTTTGACAATAGTAGGTTTCCTATACAAGGAGGGCTCTTACAAAGAAGGGGAGGTACCGTCCGTCACGACGCAGTTGCCTGGGGTTATGCTAGAGCTGCAGACTCACGAGGTGTTGATATTATAGAAAATTGTGAGGTTACAGGCTTTATTATCAAAAATAACAAGATTTCAGGTCTTGAAACAACTAGGGGAAAAATTTCCACGAAAAAAGTTGGATGTGCGGTTGCAGGCTCCTCAGGAATAGTTATGGAAAAAGCAGGACTGAAATTGCCAATAGAAAGTCACGTTTTACAAGCTTTTGTTACCGAGGGGCTTAAGCCCGTGCTTTCTGGTGTGATTACCTTTGGTGCGGGGCACTTTTATATAAGCCAATCAGATAAAGGAGGTCTTGTTTTTGGAGGGGATATAGATGGTTATAATAGTTATGCGCAGCGTGGAAATTTGGCCACCATGGAAGATGTCTGTGAAGGTGGTATGGCTCTAATGCCTATGTTAGGACGCGCTAAGTTACTGAGATCATGGGGTGGTGTAATGGATATGAGTATGGATGGCTCGCCAATCATTGACCATACTGATGTCAATGGTCTCTATTTTAATGGAGGTTGGTGCTATGGTGGATTCAAGGCAACTCCAGCATCAGGCTATTGTTTTGCTCATTTACTTGCCACAGGGTCACCACATCCAACTGCTACTCATTTTAGGTTTGATAGATTTAGTAGGGGTTTTATGATTGATGAAAAGGGTTCAGGGGCACAGCCCAACTTGCATTAGGGAGATTATGAGTTGATTATACCTCATCCATTATTGGGACCGCGTGATTCACAAGAATTTGTATATATGGGTGATGCTAGTCTAATTAAAAGACCAGACCCTAAAAAGCAAAATGCACAGAGTGAATTCTATGAATACTTGTATTTAAGAAATAATCCAGCAGGAACTCATAAAGAACTTTGGTTTCATGAACAGGGAGATAGGTCTTGGTTAATTGTAACGAGAAATACGCTTACCCATGAAGTTATTGGAGCAGAGCTTGCCCATGACATGGGATTTGAGAGTAAGGATTAGAGGCAATGACTAATAAGCGATCCAAGGGCGGCATAATAGACTATTCAAAGGTAATTTACTTCTCGTTTAACAATAAGAGTTTATGTGGATTTAAGGGAGATACGCTCGCATCTGCTCTAATTGCAAACGGTATTTTCTTAGTAGGTAGAAGCTTTAAGTATCATAGACCTCGGGGGGTTATGTCTGCTGGATCCGAGGAGCCTAATGGTTTGGTGACTATAAAAAGGAGTGGTAGTACTGTTCCTAATGTACTCGCAACAACTCTCGAATTGTATCCAGGTCTTGAAGCTTTTAGTCAGAATTGTTGGCCTTCTGTAGAAAACGATTTTTTGGCGATAAATGATTTATTGGCACCATTTTTAACTGCTGGTTTTTACTACAAAACTTTTATGTGGCCAAAGAGCTTTTGGGAGGCCGTTTATGAACCAATCATCAGAAAGGCTGCAGGGCTTGGTTCTCTAAACACTAAATCTGACCCAGATGAATATGATAAAGGTTTTTTACACTGTGATTTGCTCGTGGTGGGGGCTGGTGTTGCTGGCTTGTGGGCAGCAAAGTTGGCTACAAAAGCTGGTTTAAAGGTATTACTAGCAGATGAAGATTTTTTAGTTGGTGGGCGTACTTTATCTGAAACAGAATTATTAGGTGGTATGAAGGGAGTTGACTGGGCCTCGAAAATACTCGACGAATTGAAGCGTTCAGCAAACTTTAGGTATTTATCCCGAACTACAGTCTATGGAACGTATGACCATGGTATTTTTGGGGCATTGGAGAAGGTTTCAGATCATATGCCCGTTTCACCAGAAGGTAAGCCAAGGCAAACCTTGTGGAGGATTTATTCAAGAGCATCCCTGATTTGCTCTGGTGCTACAGAAAGAATTACTGCTTTTCCTAACAATGATAGACCTGGAATAATGCAGGCAGGGGCTCTCAGATCCTTCGTCAATCGTTGGTCGATCATACCCAAAGGACCTGTTATAGTTTTTTCGAGCACAGGCGATGGAGAAAGAACCGTTCGTGACTTACTTTCCAATGGCATCTCGGTCCGAGCCTTGATAGATTCTCGCGAAATTACAAAAGAGAATATTTTTGAAAGTGATGGTGTTGAAGTATTTAGAGGCGCAAAAGTGATTGATACATTTGGTCGAAAAGGAATAACTCATGCTGAAATAGAAACAGAAATAGGTGAAAAAAAGAAATTGGAATGTCGTCTTCTAGCAGTCTCGACAGGTTGGAATCCAAACATTCATTTAACAAGCCATCATAGAGCAAAGCCCCGTTGGAATAAAAAAATACATTCATTTGTAGCTCAAGATAAGCTACCTAATAATATGTTTGTTGCAGGAGCTGCCGCTGGTGTTTTTTCAACTCCAGACATTTTTACTGACGTGACAAAGAAAACTGAAATAATAATTGCACTATTAGGGTTTAAAAAGAGTAAGTTTACTGCTCCTTCTGTGGAAAATATTTTTTATGCGCAAGTGGAAAGTGATGTGATATGGCATATTTCAAATGGTAATAAACGAGCCTGGGTTGACTTACAAAATGATGTAACAGTTAAAGACATTCAACTTTCTCATCAGGAGGGATTTGTCTCAGTGGAACATCTCAAGAGATATACCACTTTAGGTATGGCTACTGACCAAGGTAAGAATTCTAATGTTACAGGTTTAGCTATCATGGCTGAAATAACTGGAAAATCCTTAGAAAACGTTGGAACAACAATTTTTCGACCTCCTTATATTCCTATCTCTATTGGAGCATTGGCTGGCCGATCCAGAGATAAGAATTTCAGACCAGTTAGGTTAACGCCATCACATCATTGGGCAAAAGAAAATGGAGCAGTTTTTATAGAGGCGGGACAGTGGCTTAGGGCACAGTATTTTCCTCGACCTGGTGAGACTAACTGGAGGCAATCGGTTGATCGAGAGGTTCTTGTGACTCGGTCCTCTGTAGGAGTTTGTGATGTATCGACGTTAGGAAAAATAGACATTCAGGGCAAAGACTCAACTGAATTTATTAATAGAGTATACGCAAATGGATTTGCACGTTTACCAGTAGGGAAAAGTCGCTACGGGTTAATGCTGCGTGAGGATGGAATAGTAATGGATGACGGTACTACGGCCCGTTTGGGTGAAACCCATTATATTATGACTACAACCACTGCAAATGCAGTTGGGGTTTTTAGGCATCTTGAGTTTTGTAGGCAATGCCTGTGGCCAAATTTGGATGTTCATTTAATATCAACTACAGAGTCTTGGGCGCAATTTGCCATAGCTGGACCAAATTCCCGCAGGGTCCTTAGAAAGGTGGTTGACAAAGAATTTGATATTTCCAATGATGCATTCCCTTTTATGGCATGTGGAGAGCTGACGGTATTTTCTGGTATCAGAGCGAGGCTATTTAGAATCTCTTTTTCTGGCGAACTGGCTTATGAAGTTGCAGTTCCGTCTAAGTTTGGAAATTCAATGATGGCAAAGCTGACGGAAGTTGCAGCCGAGTTCGACGGTGTACCTTATGGTACGGAGGCTCTTGGAGTTATGCGAATAGAGAAGGGTCATGTGGCTGGTAATGAGTTAAATGGTCAGACCACGGCCCGGGACTTAGGAATGGCCAAATTTGTTTCGACAAAAAAAGATAGTATTGGTGCTGTTTTATCTCGGCGTGAAGGATTGAACTCAGATGATGGATATTCCTTAGTAGGTATTAAGCCTCACAGTAAAAGCGATGTTCTTGTTGCTGGCTCACACCTGTTTTCAAATGGATCTGAAATTACTGCAAAGTTTGACCAAGGTTACATTACATCAGCTGCTTATTCGCCAAGTCTTGAAAGCTCTATTGCTTTAGGACTTCTTAAGCGAGGAGATAAGCGGATAGGAGAAAATATCAAAGTTGTAAATCTATTAGCTAAATCAAATACTGAGGCTAAGGTAGTAAGTCCTCATTTTATTGATCCAAATGGGGAGAGATTACGTGGCTAGGTCAGATATGAAAGCGCTCACACCCTTTGGGATAGAGTATATGAAAAAAAGACTTATTAACGGTATTAATATTAATGAAGAAGAGATAAAGGCTCTCGCCTCTATAGGCTGCGCTGGTTCATTACATAAAGCATTGTCTAGAAAACTCAAAAAAACCTTTAATATGCAGACACCCAGTCCAGGACAGTCAGTATCCAAAAACAATAATAGGCTTTGTTGGACTGCTCAAGGGCAATGGCTTTTGGAAAGTGACAAAACTTTTTCTCAGGGCTTTGATGCCTATTTGATAGAAAATTTAGGAAAAGAATTTGCTATCACAGACCAGACTAGTGGTTGGGTAAAGTTTTCACTATCTGGCAACCATGTTTTAACAGTACTTGAGAAATGTATAATGCTTGATTGTCACGAAATGACTGCTGGAGCCTTCAACCGTTGCTCTATGGAGCATATCGGTATCTATGTCTTGTGTGAAAAAGCTAAATATGAGTTTTCAATTTATGGGCCCAGGTCATTTGCCCAGTCTTTATATCATTCTTTGACGCAAGCAATAAAAAGTATCTGAAGAAATAGCGTGTTTTTAATTTACATGATAAAGCTGTGTGGCAACTCTAATTTGATAAGCACTAGTTTCATTCATTTTTCTTCTTCCTCTGAAAGTTTCTAGGTTAATTTACTTGTATCAAGAATATTAGATGCACTTTAGCAAAATAATATTGTTTAAAATGCCTCCAATCTGAAGTACGGTTTAAGTGGTCTTTGGAGTAAATTATAAAATGATTCTAGTTTTAATATTTTAGGGTAATAATGGCAAAACCTACCCATGTTAAGTATTTAATAATTGGCGCTGGAATTCACGGCCTATCAACTGCATGGGGTCTTGCGGAAAAACTAAAATCAAAAGGTGAAATTGTAGAGGGCAATATTGCAGTACTTGATAAAACAGGTATAGCAGCTGGCGCATCGGGAGTTGCATGTGGCGTAGTTAGAAATAATTACTATCAACCAGCCATGAGGAAGTTAATGGCACATTCGGTAGATATTTGGGAATCTGACCCGGAAGGTCTTCATTATCACCCAGTCGGCTACATGCAGATATCAAGTGAGTCGATGCGAACTGACATAGTTCGGATATTTGAAGAGCAGCAATCTATTGGATATGAAAGTAAATTTATTGAAGGTGCTGAGAAATCAAATAGATATATGTTAGAATTTTTTTCTGACTGGCAGGCTCAGGGTATAACATCGGTTTTGCATGAGAAAAAAGGTGGGTATTCTAATCAAACAAAGACGATGTATGCATTAGCTAAAAAAGTAGAAGCTTTAGGTGTAAGGATAATTACTGGAATAGAAGTCAAAGGGTTTTCCACTAATAATTCCTCAGAAGCAATTTCATCAGTGGACACGAATAAGGGAAAAATTACTTGCGACCACGTAGTTGTTGCGGCAGGTCCCTGGGTGAGGGATTTTTGGGATTTTCTGGAACTTCCAAAAAAAATAAATGTAAAAGATGCTGAAGGCTACATTCATAAAAATGTAGATATGTGGAGGTATTGGCAGCTTGAAGAAGGTGTCTTGAGGGTAAAGCCAGAAGTTTTATTAACAAATAACGGAGAGATACCTCCAGTATTGCATGTAGATACTGAAGCACCTCTTAAATCAGATGTTGATGGAAGTATAATCACAGATGAAATGTGGGGAATTTATTATAAGCCAGATTGGCATTTCAATGGTATTCAGGGCGGTGCAGCACCGTATAAAGTCTCCACTCCAGTCGATCAAGTTTCGGTGGACCCTTATGGTCCTGCTAGTCCTGAATTCATTTCTAGTAATGACTTTGCTCATATGTGGGTTTCAGCTCTTGCTCATTGTCATAAGCGTTTTGAGGGATCAATGCCTCAATATCACAGAAACCCATCAGGAGGAATTGGTTGCTTTACTCCAGATAGTTTTCCAATTTTTGATCACTTCTATGAAAATGTTACCATCATTGCAGACTCAAATCATGGTTGGAAAATGATAGGGGTTGGTCATTTAATTGCTGATGAAATTTTAGGTGAAACACAAGAATTATTGGAGCCATTTCGTTTTGCGCGATATCAAAAGGGTGAATCACATCCTGTATCTAGCAGTCCATATCCTTGGAGTTAAAGAAAAACTTGTTTATAAAATCTGATTTTTTATCAGTGTAGTATCTTTGCTAATCATTTTTTATAAAATAAATTTTTGGTCTTGCATCGTTAAATTAGGTGACTCTACCCGGGAATAATGGCTTCATTGTATTTTGTCTTCAGGTTCTGGCTCTAAAGAATTTTCCAGCTTGAAACTAGATATTTTATCTTTAGTATTCTCTGCTATTTTGGACAATTCTAACATTGAGGCTGTTATTTCTTCAGAGGATACAGCATTGGACTCACCGATTTTTTCAAGATTGTTGATCGCTTCAGAAATTTCCTCTGAAGCTGTAGCATTTGACCCTCCAACCTTTTCAAGGTCATCCGCAGCTCTAAGAACCGTGTTTATGAACATCGATTGATCTGATGTCTTTGTAGTGATTTCAGCCATCATTTTTTCAATATTTGAGATAGTTTCCTGAATATTCTTCATATCTTCTTGAAGACTTCCCATTCTTTGAACGCCGTCAGATGCATTCTCTTTTGCTTTGGTGGTAAGATCAGAGATATCTTTTACTGACGATGAAGACTTATCTGAGAGTTTTCCTACTTCAGAGGCTACAACTGAAAACCCTCTCCCTGCCTCTCCTGCTCTTGAAGCCTCTATTGATGCATTCAGGGCCAGCATAGTGGTTTGTTGAGCAATATCCTCTATAAGAGCAGAGATATCGCCAATGCGTGTACTGTTTGATAATATTTTGTTTACAACATTACTTGTTTCCTGTGCTTCATTTGCGCCAAGGTCTGCTAGTCTAGTAGCATCGGCAGCTGCTTCGCTTGTTGCTTTTGCACTCTTATCTACTGAGGTGGCAATTTCCTCTGATTGCTTCATCTTACTTTGGATATCCTGAGTAGCGGATACTTGAGATCTTGCACTTTCAGATAAAGCAGAAATTTTTTCTCTCACCTCTGCAGTAGCTTGCACTTGTGATTGAGCACCGTCTGCTACCTGTCCAACCGCTTCACCAGCTTGTGCTGCTGAAGAAGCTACCTGCCGAACATCACTTAAAATATCGAGTAATGCTGAGGATAATTTTTGCAAAGAATCATCAATGTGGTTCGCACATTTTAGAATATCACCTTGGTAATTCGCCGGCATTCTTGCTGTGAGGTCCCCGCTTGCTACGCTACTGAATAGATCTCTAAGGTCTGCAAAAGCTTGTTCAGTTTTGGATAGCATAGCGTTTATACTCTGGCCAGCCGTACTAATTTCATCATTGCCAACTGTTTTTAATCTAATGGAAAAATTTCCAGTGTTAGCAATTCTGGAGGCGACATTAGATAGCTCATTCATCGGGCGTACTATACTACGCCTCGCTACAATTATACCTATCAAGATAGCTAATACTAGTCCTGCGGCAGACATTACCCAGGTCTGTATTATCCTGTTTTCAGTAAGTTCTTCATAGTCTGCGCTTTTGGTATCTAAGATCTCAGTCATAAGTGAATTTAACACCTCGAGCCATTCTGTTCCATCGGCTAGGTCCTGAGCAATCCGAGTTTTTGCATTAAAAAGTTTTATTTCCCCTTTGAGTAATTTTATTGTCGCTTCAAAGTAGGTATCATAAGCCTCTCTGAGGCGGTTGGATGTTGACAAGAGTTTTTCACCAGTATCGAGAGAAAAGTATTGTTTTGAGATAGACGCTACTGTTTCATTCTGATTTAGCCTGTTTTGGTTTAATTGTTCCTTATTGGCTAACCGTTCAGCTGCTGCAGTAACGTTTATTTGTCCTGACCAGCTCTCGTCGTATATTACTGCTCTAACTTGTCCTCCAAAAATTAACGCTTTTATAACCTTGTCAATTTCATACAAACTTTCAAATTTTTCTTCTTCACTTTTCCCACGGGTTTCACTCTCTGATTGAGCGATAAATGTATCGTTGCCCATCATATTGTTAACTTTAAAACTTAATTCAGAATTTTTTTGTTTCAAAAAAAATAGTGCTTTGTCTGCCACAGACAACTCATAGTTAAAGTTATCTAAAACTTTTAACAATCGATCGTATTCATCAACTACTGCTGCGGCACCCATCCCTTTACTGGTGGCTGCAATATTGCGAACATCAATAAGCTTAAAATTGGCAAATTGTACTATTTCTTCTGCTTCAGAGCTAACCTTTCTATATGCCATTTCAGCAAAGTTTTTTTCCAATCTAAGGTTTATATTTTCATTAAGGATTTGGAAATCATAATCTATTTCATTCAGTTTCCCGAGTAGGCCGTCCACTATTTTTTTCATTTCAGTAGATTTTTCTTTTAGAAAACGGTCGTCACTATTTTCCGAAACCTGCTTTAAATCAACCAGGTATTTTCTAATCTTTTTGAGATTTTCATCTAAAAGAATTTTTGATTGCTCGCTTTCTTGCAAAATAGTGAAAGCTTCCATTGGCTTTGCCACCATTAGACTTACAATTTTATCAAATGTGCTTTCCCACTGATTGATCGCGTCAGATGCATTTTTTATATCAGAAAGTACTGCTAAATCATTAGATATTATTTCATCATAGGTTCTGGAAGTATCTCTGAGGGAGTTACTGGTGAGCAAGGAAATGGCTATCGTTACTAGCGCTAAGGGTATTAAATCAAGTAATGACTTTGATAAGATTTTCATGTTGTCCTCTTCCACAACCATATATTAGCTTTCAAAGAAATAAAATGATTTATTTTGTGAACTTAATTGTATAGCGTTGTATTAATTTAAATAGTTAACTCGTGGAGGGGTATAAAAATAGCTATATCATATAGTCAATACGTATCATAAACTTTACAGATAAGAAATAAACTGATCTAATTTGTGAGGCAAAACTAAGGTATGCGTTTTTTTAAATATTTTATTGGAATTGGCATCACTATTTTTTTTCTATTTTCTGGTTTTTCTTTAATAGTAGAGAATAAGACAGACCAGAGAAATTTTGCTGATAAAATGATTTATTATTTCTTTTCATACGTTTCACTCCCAAACAGTTTACGAATTTATTTTTCTCGTTTTACTGTTCCTAAGTTTGATTATAACGAATCGGCAGATTTTATGCATTTATCATACGATGATTTAGACTTTTGGGCTGCTCATCCAAAAAAAACAGACGGTGCTGATGTTTCTCCTGATGGATTTAATTTTGATAGGCAAAAAATATCTAGAGCCGATGTCTTTTTTGTACATCCTACCACTTTTGTTAGCTCAAAAAAGTGGAACCAATCAATTAATAAAGAAATTATAGAAAATGAAGGTAGACCGATAAGATATCTTCAAGACTGGAGTTTAAGAGATCAAGCTAGTATCTTCAATTCTTGCTGCAAAGTTTACGCTCCGTATTATCGCCAGGCAACTTTAGCATCATTTCTTTCATTGAATGGTAATGGTGAAAGAGCACTTGATTTCGCTTACCAAGATGTTAGAGACGCATTCCATTTTTTTCTTAAAAACTTTAATGAGAGCAGACCTTTCATTGTCGCGGGTCACAGCCAAGGTTCTCGCCATATTATTAAGTTGCTTAAGGAAGAAATAATTGGCAGTCAGCAAATGGAAAGACTTGTTGCAGCTTATACAGTTGGCTACCCATCTCAGCCTATTCCAGGTTTGGCTGTCTGTGAAAATAGCAAGCAAGTCAATTGTCAAATAAGTTGGAATACTGAGGCAGTTAGTACCTCTGGTCGCAAAGCAGACACACGCGAAATTTGCGTGAATCCTTTAAGCTGGGAAGATAATAATAAGGTGATAGGTAAAGAGAACAACTTAGGGTCGATCAGTTTCTCTGAGAATAAAAGACTTTCAATAAATCTGGTTGGAGCTCAATGTGTGAATGGAAAACTTTTGGTTAATAGCTTTGATTCGAAATATTTCAGATATATGCCTTTTGGCAGGGGTGTATATCATCATTATGATTTTAGCCTTTTTCATATGAACATTAGAGAAAATGCCCAAGAGAGGGTGTTAGCATTTTTAAGAAATAATTCAATTCCTGAAAAATAAGAGTTAAGTAATAAGATAAAAAAGGGATTTTACTCTAAATAAGCGTCTAAATTTGATATTTGCCTTTCTATCTTCTCTCTTATAATTTTTGATTTAGGAATATTTTGTGCATCAAAGGCATTCGAGGCATCAGGAACGGCTACTTCAGGTGCAAAATATAAAATTGGATCAAAAGGTGCTAGACAAAGCCTCAATGAATTTTGAGCCCTCTCTCCACCTGATTGTCCTGATGCAGCCGACATAATAATAATTGGTTTGCCGCTCCATGGCTGTGGTTTTACTCTTGAGACCCAGTCGAGTGCATTTTTTAATACACCAGACAAATTTTTATTATACTCTGGAGTAGAGATTACTATTGCGTCAGCACTCCTCACCAATTCAGCTAGTTTCAGAACTTTTGAAGGAACACCAACAGAATTCTCTATATCTTCATTGAACAATGGCAGATAAAGGTTTGCTATCTTTACAATAACATTATTATTATGAGCAATTCTTCCAAGCGTGTATTTTAGTAAGTGAGTATTAAATGACTGGGCTCTTAAAGAACCAGAGATCCCCAGAATTAGTCGTTTCTTTTTTGACATTAAATACCTTAAAATTCACCAAAAGTATCTTGAATATGATAAAAAATATGTAAAAATGCAATATTTGTGTTTGAGTTTAAATAAAATGAAGGTTTTAAAATGGCATGGATAAATAGAGTATCGTATGCGGAGTCCACTGGAAAACTCAAAAATCTTTACGATCGTGTAAAGGGACCGGATAACAATGTGGATAACATCATGATGATTCACTCCTTGCGTCCTCATACATTGGAGGGACACATGGTTATGTATAAAAATGTTCTGCATCACTCTTCTAACAAGTTAGAAAAATGGCTTTTGGAGCTTATCGGTATATGGGTTAGCGAATTAAATAGTTGTGATTACTGCGTAAAACATCATTTCGCCGGTTTAAAAAGGCTTTTACAGGATGATGCTAGAGCAATAGTTTTAATGAATCAGCTTGCAAAAAAAAATATAAATAGCATGCCATTACAGAACAGAGAGAAATTGGCTCTGGAGTATGCTCAACTACTGACTGAAAAACCAGCCAAAGTAACCAAAGAGATAGTGAATTCGCTATGTGAATCTGGTTTTTCAGATGGTGAAATTCTTGAAATAAATCAGGTAGTAGCTTACTTCAATTATGCAAACAGAACGGTTTTAGGTCTCGGTTGTAACACAGAGGGTGACATTCTGGGGTTGTCACCAGGGAATTCAAATGACCCTGATGACTGGTCTCATAATTGATGTGGATTAAAGGAATGCCGTCAATTCACTCCTAACGTTATATTCATTGCTGTTTTTACTCCTAATGGTTTTTTTCATAATCTTTTTGAATTTTGGTAATGTAACTTCTCGGCTCTTCAAAATCCGAGGGACTTCTCTTTGATAGCGATTAAGCTCTAATCTTGCTAGGGTGCCCATTTTAATCTCCTTACAGTCATTGTATTGACAGAAGCATTTTTTATGCCAATTCGCAAAAAATTAGAATTATGGCAATCTATCTTCTATCAAAGTAGCTAAAATGGAAGCACCAATCGGGAGAATTTTTGCATCAAAAACATAACTTGGGTTATGTAGTGGTTGGGTTTCTGAATGTCCAATTCTACAATATGCTCCTTTTGTATGTTTAAGCATGTCGGCAAAGTCCTCAGATCCCATTACTGGAGGTTCGTTTCTCTCCACAAGCTCAGCCCCAACTATCTTTTCAGCAGAATCCATATAGAAGTCTGAAAGTTTGTTATCGTTAACAAGGACATCAAAGACCTTTTTTATCTTAACGTCGATATTCACAGTGTTTGCAGTTTCTAACCCTTTACATATGTTGTTGATTTGGTGTTCAACAAGATTAAAAACTTGATCGGAAAAATACCTGATGGTGCCAGACACATTAGTTCTGTCAGGTATAATATTATAAGCAGTTCCAGAATGAAATTGAGTTACGGAGAGAACTAATTTTTCTAAAGGAGATATGTTTCTACTCACAATTTTTTGTAGCTGGGAGACCATATTACTTCCAATAACTATAGGATCTGTGGAACGGTGTGGCATAGCGGCGTGACTGCCCTCACCTTTTATAAGTAAATCAAAAAATGCTGCTCCAGCCATAGCAATGCCTTTGCAAATTGAAACTTTGCCAAACTTTCCGTTTGGGGTGTTATGAATTCCGTATATTTCATCACAGGGAAATTTTTGGAACAAACCCTCAGAAAGCATTCGACTTGCCCCTCCGAGACCTTCTTCAGCAGGCTGAAATATAATTACTGCTGTACCGTTGAAATTTCTTGTTTGTGCTAGGTATTTTGCAGCTCCAAGTAGCATAGTAGTATGGCCGTCATGACCGCATGCATGCATTTTCCCAGGATTTTTTGATGAGTAAGAAAGATTAGTTTTTTCTTGAATTGGCAATGCGTCCATGTCTGCTCTTAGCCCAATTTTCCTCCTACTTTCTCCATTTTTTCCCTTAATAAGACCAACAACACCTGTCCCGCCAAGATTGTCTGCTATTTGTTCAACTCCATAGTGCTCAAGCTTATTTTTTACAATGTTTGAAGTTCTGAACTCTTCAAATCCAAGCTCTGGATTGGCATGAAGGTCTTTAAAAATGTTTTCAAGTTCTGGGGATATTTGTTCTATTTCATTTAAAATATTCAATTTTCGCTCCCTTATGAAATTCCAATCCTAGCCATAAATAGTTTTTGGTCAATAATTAGAAAGTTCTCAGCTTTAACTTATCTGAAGCAAATTGACCCTGTGCTAATTTTGACAAGTCATCAGGGTCTAAAATAATAATATTATTTTTCCTGGCCAAACTTATTGCATTGTTGTCAAATCCTATAGGCGAAGCGACTACAAAAATATCATCAAATTCATTTTCAAGTTTTATTCCTAAAACTTTATTTAAGGTTGAGACTCCAACTTTTACCGAAGTATTTGGACATATGATTTTTACCACTTTTGAGCCGCTTGAACCTGCTATATTGATTCCCCCATCGCCCATTACAAATGTCCGTGAAACTTCCCACCCCATTTTCCCAAATAACGAAAATACTGCTTGTTCAAACTCCAAACCTTGATACTTTCTCCAGTATAAAGGTTCTGCCTCAAGTGTTTGTATTCGCCATTCTTTTAAATCTCTTTCATAGCGTTCTGCGTTCTCTTTTTCATAATTAAGGCGTTTAATGTTTATGTAACGTCCAGCTCTATAGGTTAGGTATGAAAAGATAGTAAGTGCAAGCCCCAGTATCGTTCCAAATTTTATAAAAAATACCCCGAAGGAATAAATGGATTTAAAATCAGGAAAAAAAAATAAGCCCAATAAAAAAATAGAGACGTAGCCTAAAAAAAGCCAACGGAATTTGAAAAAGAAAATATAACTGTCCATTTCTTTTTGAATCTCATCACTCGAAAGTAGTAGGTTTCCATATTTATTTCGAATAGGTTTATTCATAATTCATAGTTATCGAATATCTGCTAAAAATATTAGTTAATTGGTTTTAGATATTGTATCTTTAATTAAAGATATATTAAAGGTATTTGACAAACCTGATAAAATAAGTCAGGATAATTTTTCGTAGTTAGGTTGATAAAATAAAATGAGATCAGTTCTTTTAACTGGAGCAAGCAGAGGAATTGGGCATGCCACGGTAAAAAAGTTTGGTAATGAGGGTTGGCGGGTAATAACCTGCTCTAGACAGCCTTTTGACGACAGGTGCCCTTGGCCTGGTGGAAAAGAAAATCATATACAGGTGGATTTAGCTAACCCCAATGATACTATTAAAGCAATAGAAATTCTCAGGGAAAAGTTAGGTGGAAAACTTCATGCTCTAGTAAATAACGCCGGCATATCACCAAAGACGAATGAGGGAAAGCGTTTAAACACGTTAGAAACAGACTTAAGTGTTTGGGGAAAAGTTTTTCACGTAAATTTCTTTGCATCTGTAGTATTGGCTCGTGGTCTCAAAAATGAACTGATTAGTGGAAAGGGTTCAATTGTGAATGTTACATCAATTGCGGGGAGCAGAGTGCACCCATTTGCTGGTGCAGCTTATGCTACTTCCAAAGCTGCATTGGCAGCCTTGACACGTGAGATGTCTTATGATTTTGGTCCTCTTGGTGTTAGGGTTAATGCCATCGCACCAGGAGAAGTAGAAACCAGTATTTTAAGTGAGGGTACTCGTGACATGGTAAAAGATCTGCCACTTAGAAGACTAGGTAGTCCAAGTGAAGTAGCAGATACTATATTTTTTCTTTGCTCAGACCAATCAACCTACGTTTCCGGTGCAGAAATTGAAATAAATGGTGGACAGCATGTTTGAAAGTATAACTTAGGTCCCTGCCAATAAAAGCCTTCTAGCTCTACGATATTCATTTTCCAGTTTGGTGACTAATTGCTTTGTTGTAAGGATTGATTTTATAGGCGCTATACCTTGACCTGATCCCCAAATATCTTTCCAGGCTTTTGGTTTTTCTGCCAATTCGTCAAAATTCATTGAGTCTGGATTTGCAGAAGGCAGGTTTTTCAAATCTAAACCAGCATTCACTATTGAAGGACCAAGATAATTTCCTGCCACACCTGTAAAGAGACTAGAGTTAACAATATTTTCCGAGGTACAAGAAACTAACATTTTTTTATATGCATCTTTAGCATTTGCTTCTTCAGTAGCTATGAAGGGACTACCAATATACGCTAAATCTGCACCAATTGTTTTAGAAGCTAGTACTGAATGGCCTGTGGAAATAGATCCCGAAAGCATCAAAGGGCCATCAAACCATTCCCTTATTTCATTAATCAGAGCAAATGGAGATAAATTCCCCGCGTGTCCCCCCGCACCTGCAGCTACAGCAATTAGGCCATCAGCACCCTTTGCGATAGCTTTTTTTGCAAATGTATTATTAATTACGTCATGAAAAACTATACCTCCACAGGAGTGGGCAGCTTGGTTAACTTCTTCTTTAGCTCCGAGTGAGGTAATCCAAAGTGGCACTTTCCATTTTACACAAATTTCAATATCACGACTTAACCTGCTATTGGACCGATGAACTATTTGGTTTACGGCAAATGGTGCAGCAGGATTCTCTGGGTTTTCCTGATTATACTGATTTAATTCCTCTGTTATTTCTTGAAGCCATTTCTCTAAAAGTGGTTCTTCGCCTTTTTTTCCCCTTGCATTTAACGCTGGAAAGCTGCCAATTATTCCTGCTTTACATTGAGCTATCACAAGTTTTGGTACAGATATAATAAACAGAGGGGCAGCCATAATCGGCAACCTGAGCCCATCTATTATTTTGTAAAAATTGTTGCTTTTCATTTTTCCTAATTTCAAAACGATTTTATAATAGATTTTCTAGCTAATGTAAATTTGCCGATATTACGCTTATTATTTCAAACATTATGGCACATGATGTGTGAGCAGTAATGTGGTTAGGATTGTCTTTGGTTGGCATCATGCAGACGATATCGCCCCCAATGACGTTAAGGCCTTTTGTAGCCTGAATCAAACTTATTGCATCATCAATGTTAAACCCCATTACCCCAGGTTCCAGGTTTGCCACCCCTGGCGCAATACTCGGATCAAGGCAATCCAGGTCAAAAGTTATATAAACTGGGTTTTCCGCAACTACTTTTTTTATTTGAGAAATAACTGACTCTACACCTCTCTGACGAAACTCTTTCATCGTAACTACATTATAACCGTAATCATAAGAGGGCTGTAACCAATCAGATGTTCTGGGGTGACCTCTTAAACCAATTTGCATCGATGTTTCAGGATTAACTTTACCTTGATCAGCCAAATATGCACCCCAGTGAGCTGCAGACTTTTTTGCTCCTAAGAAGTGTGGTACCTTTGTGAAAACATCTGTATGTGCATCCAAATGCAAAAGGCTAACAGGTGATCCATTAGCAATTTTTCCCATACCAAGCGCTTGAAGAATACCGCCTGTTATTGAATGGTCCCCACCTATTGAAATAGGTCGAGATCCATATGAATCAATTTTTTCAAAAAAACTTGTTATTTGACCTATGCAATGTTCATTGTTATTTGCCTCAGGAAAGGGAACATCTCCAACGTCCACAATCTTTGCTATTTCAAAAGGATTAATCTGAAATTCATTGTGAAACCTTCGCCCGAGAGCAGAAACATTTCTGAGAGCCCTCGGCCCAAGGTGCTGGTCTCTTTCAGTGGTGCCATTTCCTGTTGAATGGGGCACCCCAACCAAAGAAATGTCAGCGTGCTTTGCATTTTCATTAGGACAACGGAATAATGTAGGAATTCCCCACCAATAAAGGTTATCCATCATTGATTTGTCGTGTTTTTCTGCCACTTTGCGCTCCTTGAGGTGAATGCGTAAATATAATTTATGCAATATTTGAGAAAAAATTTAAAAGTATTCAAATCTGAACTTAACAGTAAATTCTTATAACTGAAAGTTTTTGTAAACTAATAAGCCGGTTACCATCAATGTTTGGTTTGAGAAATTAGATATTTTTTGCAAGTACTGAATTAAGGGCATCAAACATTTTTTGTGGCATCTCCACAGATTTTCTTTTTTTGAGATCCAGAGTTATCACTAGAGCGCGTGCGTCAGCCAAAAATTTTCCATTTCTTTCATTAAATAGCCAATGGCGCCATGTGAAAGTCTTTTTTGTAAGTTCTTCTAAGGCACTCCTTACGGTTATAGGAGTGTCGCCAGTTGCATACTCTTTATAGTGGAATGAGTATTCCAACGCCGCTCCACCAATAATGTTTTTATCTACTTTAGACAATGCCTGTCCCAGAATGTTAGGAACAGCATTCGAGATCACCGCCATATAGCTCGCGGGCCACATCCGCTCTTTGAAATCTATAAAGTGATTAGAGGCTATTCCTAAATAAGTTTCTTTCATACCAATATTTTTAGCTTCAATTAGTGAAGGCAAATTTTGTGGCTTGATTGGATTTATTCCTTTTGGCAAGGCATAATCTGGTATTGAAAAAGGATATTTCTTGAAGGCTAGTGTCAAATGATTTTTAATTTTTTTTGAAATTTTACCATTAATTTGATAATCTAAAACAAATGTGGCACAAGGAATGTTGGTGAAATTTTCTTTCATTACCATTGTAATTGAAAAGTGAGACTTTTTTAAAATGTTCATTCCGGCCTCAATTAGTAATGGGGAACCCGCTTTTTGCTCTTTGAGATACCTCAAATGAGATTTTCTAAGAGAAAAATATTCGTTGAAGCTAGAGTAGTCATCATATTGTAAATTATTTCTTGAAAAAAAAACTTTAACTGCTTGCATAGCTTTCTGAAGGTAAAACTGAACATTCATATGGCCCATATGGTCTATTTCCCAAGCCTCCACTGATCCACGATAGCAAATCAACAATTTACTCGTACTAAAAATTTAAAAGAAATTGAAATATCCATTTATCTTCCAGTTATGATCAATAAAATTTAAGTTGAATTTTGATTGCTGGCAAGTACGTTTAATGGATCTTGTCCATAAGATATTCTAACAGGAGTGTTCCCTAGATATTCCCCGTCAGCATAAACATACCTACCGTATTCGCTTGTTGTATCTGTTTCAATGTTAAAAATTTTTCCAAATGCATTCTCAACTGCACTATCAAAAATATGTGATCCTTTAGTAACCTTTAAAATGAGTGAAAATGCTCGCAATTTCGAAATTTTTTTGGCAACTAAAATATTCAACCTATCTCTTTTCAAATTAACATTTGGTGCGATAGGCAAACCTCCACCTGTGAATTTACTAGCTGCAATTACAATTATAATAGCTTGCACTTTTGTAAAGCTACCATCTACTGTTAAAGAGTATTGGTAAGACTCCAACTTTAACAAACTTATCAAAGCTGATAACAAGTATAAAGGTTTACCCTTAAGAAAGGGTATCTTCGTTGCTCTGAACGCTGCTAATGAAAGCATTCCGACTCCTGCGCAAGTCAAGCCAACTTTTTCTTCTCTATTCTCAAACTGCAAGCTCAAATACTTCATGGGAGTAATCTTTCCCTCTCTTAATACATTGAAAGCGTCTTCATATGTGGAGATACCAATACTTAGCGCGAAGTCATTCCCTCTACCCATGGGTAATACAGCCATTATGCCGCCATTTTTCACTGCCACCGATGCAATTGTATTCACAGTCCCATCTCCACCGCAAGCAACTGCTACTTTCCCATTTTTAATTTCTTTTTCAGCTCTAAGTCTCAGTTCTTCTTTCGAGTCACAAATAAATATTTGATAACTAATTGAGGTGCAGTTTCTTTTAATTAAAGATATTTTATCACGTTTGCTAAGTTTTCCTGAAATTGGGTTGATTATAAATGAAAAAGATTTCATTTATCCATCACACTTTTTAAAAAATTTGATTTTTGTTTATTTTGGCATATCATATGCGTAATCGCTAGATATATTTGAAGTTTAATTAATTCTCAATGATAGGTCATTTAGTTCATTAATTTTTTCGTTATTTTCATTTAAAAGTTCTAATGTTACTTCACTTCCATTTTTATCTGTAACCTCAAGTTTTCGGCCCTCAATATCTGGCATCCATTTTTCAGACCATTTGATAATGGAGATCATAGTAGTCAATAGATCTTTGCATTTTTGTGTAGGTTGATACTGTGCTCTTTTCTTGGCTGGAGGAATTACTCTCTTTATTATCCCGTCCAACTCCATAGTCCGAAGCCTTTGCGTCAACAAATTTCTCGACATTTTAAGACTCCTCTGGAAGCCTTCAAATGTTGAAATACCATTCATCACATCTCTAGCTATAAGTAATGTCCACTGGTCGCCTAAATTACAAAGTGCTCGCGCGATCGGACAGTCTTGGTTAGATATCGTTTTCTTGCTCATGATTAATCCCGTTTGTGAATACAAATATCAAGTCTAAAAATTGTTTCACACTTCATTCACAAAGTAAACGAAAAAAAAGTTACTTTCTAAAACTTGAAAGCTACTTTATGTTTTATTTATCTTTTACCATATCTTGAATAGCTTTTATGGTAATGCTTAGACTATAAAACTCCTTTAAATCACCATAAGTTTTTTCACTCAACTTTCTTACATAAGAGCTAAAAGCCTCAACAGAGAAAGCACTCGCTTGAATTCCTCCAACTTCATTTTGAGTTATCCATTCCATACCTAAACAAAAATCTATCATGGTTTTTGCGGCTGGTCGGCTTATGTTTAACTCAAAAGTTACTTTTTCAATGCTTACAAAACTATCCTCATAGAAAGCTAAAACAGTCAATCTTGCAAAAGCTGACCTTACCGCTGAAGAGCTTACCCAGTTATTGATTTCGGAAAATTGCTTGCTGTTATGATATTTTTTCTTTGTAGCTCGATATACTTCTAATTCACGTTTCGCAACCATTACATTTATTTTTTGTTCAAGATGATCGATTAGGCAGGCAACGTCTTCTATGCGCTGGCCACTGTTGGTCACTAAATTAGAAATATTTAAATTATCATATATCATCTTATTTCCCACTTTTACAACAAACCTATTTAATCAATAATTTTAGTAAACTGCAATTGCTTGGCTTTTTATTATTCTAAACGATATAAAAACTGTCTTTTTTTTGTGCAAAAGTTACTTTTTCCAATTTTGATAAAAAAGCAAAGAGGGATATTGATCGTAAGATAATTTTTTTGACCCAAAAGATCAATAAATACAACTATAACAAATTATAAAGCATTGCGGAATTTTAGTAAGCCTAATGAGACAATTTTTCGTAGTAGAATATTTAATATTGAATTCTATTTCAGGTATGTGTTGTCCACTTGTACTGTGATATTCGGTAGATTAATTCTCACACGCACCTCTATTTTTCCACATACTTTAAGGATTTTCACGCTAAAGCCATTCGAAAAGTGTCTGTCGATTAAGTAAAGACCCACCAATTTCAGAAACAGTCTACGGTAAATTTGACAAGTAGTTTATCTGAAATTTAGCATACAATTAAATCTTGACAGAACCGTTTATTTAAATCATTAAAGCTGTGTTGATTTGGAAGCATTGTCTTTCAATCGTTTATTTATGGCCAAAATTTTTAAATGGCTGATGTACAATTTTAGGATACAAAAATGTTTGCAGTTATAAAGACTGGTGGTAAGCAATATAAGGTAGCTAAAGGACAAGTGTTAATTCTAGAAAAATTAGCTGCACTCCCTGGAAAAAAAGTGCAATTTAATGATGTGTTATTACTTGGTGGTGAAAAGACTGTGTTAGGTACTCCAAGGATTAAAGATGCCGGTGTTCAGGCAGAAGTTATGGATCAAATCAGGGGTGATAAAACTATATCTTTCGTAAAAAGGAGACGCAAATCTTCATCTCAAAGGAAAAAAGGCCATAGGCAAAGTTTAACAGTCGTCAAAATAACGGATATCTTAGCTTCAGGAGCGGAAAAATCTGGTGTAGAACAGGCTAATGGAGCAGGTGGTTCATCAGTAGATTATGGAAATTTTTCAAGCTATAAATCTAATTCTCGGGGTAGTGTGGGCCATAAGCGTGAAGCACAGAATATTACAAGTAATAAACTAACTTCTAAAGAAATTCCAAAAAAGGCGTCATCGCCATTAAAGAGAGCTGTGGAGAAAAAAAATTTGAAGGATAAGGCCACGTCCAAACAAGAAACTACAAAAAAAGTTGCGGCAACCAAAACTATAAAAGGAAGAAAAGCTTCCCAAGAGAAATCCACCAAGAAAGGTGAAACAAAAAAATCTAAAGCTGTTTCAAATAAATAGACTTTAAAGGTATTAGGAGAAAGATATGGCACACAAGAAAGCAGGTGGTTCGTCACGGAACGGTAGAGACTCAGCTGGTAGGCGCCTTGGAATAAAATTATTTGGAGGGCAGAAGGCAATACCTGGTAATATTATAGCAAGGCAACGAGGAACAAAATGGTGGCCTGGCACTGGCGTTGGTATTGGAAAAGATCATACCATATTTGCTACTGAGGAAGGTAATGTAAGCTTCTCTAAAGGATTTAAGGGACGGACATTTATTTCTGTTTTACCTGCCTCTAGAGCTGCAGAATAGCAGCACAGGTTTCAACCTATTGTGGAACTGTATTTTATAAGCTTAGTCTTTTTTTTAGTTTCGATGATAGGGAGCCCCGGTCCTGCTAATATGCTTATGTTAGCATCCGGCCTAAAATTTGGTTTCAGACGTTCACTACCATTTGTTTTTGGGGTAATAATCAGCAAGCAATTTATAATTTGGCCAATTGCCTTTGGTATTATAAACATCTCAAATATTTCAACTACAGTTCATGAAGTAATGAGGTATGTAGCTGCTGCTTACATAATGTTTTTAGCTATAAAGTTGTATAATACTAAAATTACAGCTGCTTCTTTAGAGGAAAATCCTCCTTCATTTTTACAAGGTTTAGTTGTTCATCCGTTAAATCCAAAGGCATGGCTTATGATTGCTACTGCGTCCGCAAGCTTTATTCCTAGTACACTAAGTGCAATAGAAGCTTTACTTATTTTGGCACCAACATTTTTTGTTATACAAGCAACTTTGCATCCAGTCTGGTGCTTTTTTGGCTCTTGGATTGCTGAAAAAATTTCTGGGACTGTTTATGAGCGTTTATTTATTTCGGTAATAATGGCTTTAACATTTCTAAGTATTTTTCTGATTGTGGCTACTGGTTAGTTTTTGTATTTTAGAAAAATAAAAAAATGGAGATATTTATGAGGTTCCTCGACTTATGTAAGGTATATGTTAGGTCTGGAAAAGGAGGTAATGGCTGTATAAGTTTTAGAAGAGAAAAGTTTATAGAGTTTGGTGGTCCAGATGGTGGTGATGGTGGCAGGGGAGGTAGCGTATATGCTGAAGCCGTTCCTAATTTAAATACTTTAATAGATTTTCGCTTTCAGCAGCATTTTTTTGCGAAGGACGGACAACAGGGGATGGGAAAGCAAAAAACTGGATCATCTGGAGAAGACATTGTACTGAAAGTTCCTTTAGGGACTGAAATTTTAGACGAGAAGCAGGATCATGTTATCGCGGACCTTGTTGAAACTGGAAAAAAAGTATGCATTTTAGAGGGAGGTTCTGGTGGGTGGGGTAACTTAAGGTTTAAGTCATCTACTAACAGGGCACCAAGAAAGGCGAATCCTGGAACACCAAGGATTGAAAAAACCATTTGGTTACGTCTTAAACTTTTGGCTGATATTGGATTGGTAGGAATGCCAAATGCAGGTAAGTCTACCTTCCTATCAATTAACTCTAACGCCAAACCAAAGGTGGCTGACTATCCTTTTACTACCCTTATTCCTCAACTTGGTATGGTCGGTCTTGGAGATCAAGAGGTGGTAATGGCAGATATTCCTGGGTTGATTTTAGGTGCACATTCAGGGAAGGGTTTGGGAATACAGTTCTTGGGTCATGTAGAACGGTGTAGAGTTTTAATTCATATTCTTGATGGGACGTCTGATCATATTTTAGATGATTATTTAGTAATAAAAGATGAAGTTAGTAAATATAATGTTAACTTGGGGAAAAAACCAACTGTGGTTGCAATAAATAAGGCAGATGCCGTTTGTAATGAAAAAATGAGACAAAATTTGCAGTTATTAAGCGAGTATGAGTCAAATCTTTTTGTTATTTCGTCAATGTCTAGACAAGGTATTGATAAGCTCTTGTATGCTATTAAACAGATTATTAATTCGGAAGGTATTAAATTTTTTGGTGATAATGGAAATGTTAAATCAAGCAAGAGATGGGAGCCAGTATAGTTACAATGTCAGATCCTTGGAAGTTATACTCTAAAGAAATATTTGCTGAAGCGAAAACCATAGTAATAAAAATTGGTTCAGCGTTAATAGTCGATAAACTTACTGGGACAATAAATCAGAAATGGTTGTCATCTTTGGCGAAAGAGGTTTTTCGCCTTCAAAAAGCTAAAAAAAAAGTTGTTATAGTATCATCAGGAGCTGTGGCATTAGGGAAAAGAATATTTGATCTTGGGCAAGAAAGTTTAGATCTTGAACAAAGTCAGGCTGCAGCCGCTGTGGGGCAAATCAAGTTGTGTCAGGCGTATCAGGAGTTTTTTGAACCCTTAAATATTAAAACTGCGCAAATCCTCGTAACTGCAGAAGACAGTGAGAATAGGCGCCGGTATTTAAATGGCAAGGCTACGATTTCAAAACTTTTAGAATTAAATATTGTCCCAATAGTAAATGAAAATGACACTGTCGCTACAGATGAGATTAAGTTTGGAGACAATGATCGCTTGGCTGCTCAAGTTGCAAGTTTGTCCGGAGCAGAATTATTGATATTATTATCTGATATTGATGGTATTTATTCATCGGATCCAAAGTTAGAAACGTCTAGTGAGCATATACCCGTTATTACCAAAGTCACAGAGAAAATATTCTCTTATGCGGGTGAAACCTATTCTAAATTTGCCAAAGGAGGCATGAAAACAAAAGTAGAAGCCGCTAAAATAGCCTCTTTGGCTGGTTGTGCTACAGTTATTGCAAAGGGGACTTTAAATTATCCAATCTCGGATATAGAAGCTGGCGCGAAGGTGAGTTGGTTCCTGGCCAGTAGAAACCCTGAGAGTGCCCGCAAGCAATGGATAAATAGTATAAAAGTGAGGGGAGCTGTAAAAATAGATCAGGGTGCCTACAACGCTATAAAAAGTGGGAAATCATTGCTACCTGCAGGAATTAGTAAAGTGGATGGTAAATTTATCAGAGGTGATGTTATTGAAATAATATCTCTAGGAGGAGATAAGATTGGTAAAGGAATCTCTTCTTACAATTCAGATGATTTAGAGAAAATAAAGGGCTGTAATAGTGAAACCATTGCATTAAAGCTAGGACATGCCGTAAGATCAGCTCTTATTCATAGAGATAATATGGTTTTATAGATGAAAAATACTTTAGCAGTACAAGAAATCGCGCTGGAAGCGAAAAAATCAAGTTCAATTTTGGCCAACTTGTCAGAGCAGGAAAAAAATAAAGTACTTGAGGGATTCAAAAATAACTTGGCAATTAATAAGGTTAAATTATTAGAAGAAAACCACTTAGATGTTCTTAATGCGAAAAAAAAGGGTCTTTCAAGGGCATTTATTGACAGACTAACTTTGAATTCTAGTGGTATCGACTCAATGGTGTCTTCAGTTACTGAAATAATTAACCAGTCTGACCCAGTCGGACAAGTTATAGCAGAATGGCAAAGGCCAAATGGTTTAAAAATTAAAAAAGTTAAGACACCAATTGGCGTAATTGCTATAATTTATGAGAGTAGACCTAATGTAACAGCAGATGCTAGCTCCCTATCCTTTAAATCAGGAAATCCGTGTATTTTACGATGTGGAAAAGACAGTATAAATTCATGTAACGAAATATTTAAATATTTCCAACAAAGTGTTGTGTCAATGGGTCTTCCTACAGGCTGTGTTCAGTTTATTAATAGCAGTGACAGAAAAATTGTTGAGGAATTACTCACCCTAGATTCGTTAATTGATGTTGTAATACCAAGAGGTGGAAAAGACCTAATCTCTCTAATTCAAAAAAAATCACGCATACCAGTGTTCTCTCACCTTGAGGGAATAGTACATATTTATGTAGATGATGAAGCTGACCCTGTAAAAGCATATAATGTAATATTAAATTCAAAAATCCGTAAAGTTAGCATTTGTGGAGCTGTAGAATGTATACTCATTCACGAAAATTATATAAAAAAACATAATGCAAACTTCATAAAAGGTCTATTAAACCATGGCATTGAAATTAGAGGGGATAATTTAATTCATAAGCTGTTTGGAACTTCTTTAGCCTCAGAGGATGATTGGGGAAAAGAATATTTAGATAATATATTAGCATGCAAAGTAGTAAAAAATTTTGATGAAGCCATTGAGCATATCTCTAAATTTGGATCCCATCACACGGATTGTATAATCACAGAGAATGAAAATACTGCCTCTGAATTCTTTAAAAGTCTGGATAGTTCAATATTGCTTCAAAATGCTTCAACTCAATTTGCTGATGGAGGAGAATTTGGATTTGGAGCCGAAATAGGCATTTCCACCGGCAAACTTCATGCAAGAGGTCCCATTGGCTTAGGTGAACTAACTACTTTCCAGTATAATGTTATTGGCAATGGATCTGTTAGACGGTAATTTTATCGTTGCCAGTATCTAACTGGGCCACAATCTATATGAGTGAAATTGGATCTGTAATATCTTCCTACGCCTCCAGCACGACATGATCTCGCTGCTTTTGAGATTTGGGAAACGGTACGGGATTTCATTCTGACGTCGGCAGCCATTGCTTTCATATGGTATGAATTCTGCGCTACTCCATCATACATACTGCTGAGCATCCTATTTGTTTTCTTGGTTCTATATCCAGACAATAGTTCAAATGGTTCATTACTATCCATTAATAATTGCGAAGCTGCCAAAAGATCTAAACATCGCGGATCATATTGGATTGCTTTATTTTGCCGCCAATCTCTCATGAACTGGCTAAACTCTCTTACAGCCTCATAAATATATTCACCCTCAACCCAGTAAACTAAGTCAATATATTCACCAGTTCGGGAATTATTCATCTTTAATTTTCTTATATCGCCAGCATTTCTTATGAACCCAGTAGCGTTAACATACAAAGGCGCAGCCGAACACACTAATGCTCCCGCGAACAAGTTAAATATTTGCCGTCTTGTTCTCATACTTATTTTTTAACCATCGCCTGCTACCAAGAATATACTCTAGGTGTACTTAGTGTACACCTATTTATCGTTTAAGCCAAGTATTCATTAAAAAAAACTTATCTATTACTATATACGACGCTACAATCAAATTAATTATGATGTCATGCGACGCAAAAACTACTTTAACTCATCAGTATGATACGATAGAAAATAAAGATACAAAATGTACAATCACAAAAACTTGTGCTTTATGAGAATATTATGGTTTTATTATGAGCATTGTTAAATTTATAATCGCTATATCATTTGTATTTTTTGGCTCATATTCGCAAGTATATAGTCTACAGGGAATAAAAGAGGTCAATTCTAATCTTTTCAGAAAAGATTTAGTTGCTATTTACGGCGATCAAGATCCTGTTTTTCAGTTTTACTCTAAAAGAAATTTTAAACCATTTTGGCTTAATAAGGTAACAAGTTTATCAGATTTGATAGATGTTCTCGGCTCGGCAAGTAAGCATGGTCTGGATGAAAGGAAATACTATCTAGATAGCTTGAAATCAGGGGAAAACACTGATGGAGTAAAGTATTCTCCTCGTGGCTATGAGCTGCTTGCAATGAAATCCGCTCTCAGATTTGTAAATCATATTTCGTCTGGTATGCTACGTCCAA
>CACKLF010000019.1 GCA_902600895.1 uncultured Alphaproteobacteria bacterium
ACTACATTTACAGTCGCAACACTTGCTAAAGATACTGTGCTGGTCGCGGCTAATATAAGAAATCCAGAAAGTATTGATATTAATTTTTTCATCATTTTCTCCTGAGAATCATTTTAAAATTTTTCAAACCAAAGCAGACCATGACAGCCAGCTCAATGTCAACAAAAACTAAATCAGTCATTGTGGGTGGTGTTTCGAAAAGCTTAATTTAATTAAGGTCCTCAATAGGTGTATAAGTGTAGTCGTAACCAAAATATTTAGGTCCAACGAGTTCTAGGCCATGTTTGGTTCTCCATTGAGGGTCACATGATAGTCCAAAGACTAAAACTCGGAAGCCATAGCGAATTTGCTCGGTTGTAATTGGTTGACCTGTTTCGAGATCTAACAAGCAGATTAAATCTGGTGTCATTGCAATAGGAGTATTGTCTTTTGATTTTGCCAATAAGAACTCATTCTGAAATTCCAAGCTAATTTCTTTACCACTGTATTTTTCAAGACCAAGAATTTTACAGGAGCCTTTTGCAAAACCACCCTCTGTCCTTCGATCCACATCCATAACTCTGCCTTCAAATAGCACAACACCTTTGAGTTTATCTTTAAGAAAATTGGCAGGATTTCTATTTTCTTTTTGCTCTGAATGAATAATTCTTCCAATATTATTTATCAATGATAAAGACCCTCTCAATATAGACTTTTTAGCTTCAGCACCTGTCATTGGATAAAGTGCAATAAGGCCTACCCCCCCCATTTCAACCGTTATTACTCTCGCAAATTTTTCTGTTGATAAATTGTCTACGGTATTTAGCACTAGCGAATTGCCTTTTTCGTCGGCCATAACCATTGGGCAAGCTTTAATATTATGCATTGTCATCGAAACCATCTGAAGTTCAGGAAATGCTCTGCCCATTCCATCCCCATCAACAATTGGGAGTTTAGCTTGGGCTGCGACAGCAATAGGAATGGTGGAATTTAGGCCACCAGCCTCAATACAGAAAACAGCATCAGTTTTCTTACCTAAGTAACTTTGTAGAGCTTCAAGGGCTGAAATTGCTTCATTACCCTGTGGAAGTTTTTCTAGCATCACAGTGGGAGCTCCCATCATAGCAACTGGAACTACTAAGCCATCATCAGGTATATCATCCACATTTAAAACGGTAACAGGTCCATTTTTTTGAATTGCTTCCTCTGCCATTAATTTCCCAATGTAAGGGTCACCGCCACCACCAGTTCCTAAAAAGGCCCCTCCAAGGGCAATATTCTCCATATCACTAATTGAAATCGTCTTTAACACATCATCTGCCATTTTTTACTCCTAATTTTTTATTACATAGGTTTATATTCCAGGTCGTGATAGCCAAAAGCCTTAGGACCTATTACATCTAATGCCCTTGAAGATCGTAACAGGTTATGGCAGGGCAGTCCTAAAACTGCAATTCGTTGACCGTACCTCAAAAGTTCTGTTCCGATAGGAAAGCCGGTTTCAGAGTCCAGGACCACTATTAAATCTGGCACACATACTTCCATCTTATCGTTTCGGCAAAAGACAAGAAATTCATTTTGTAAGTCAATTGTTCCCTTATCATTTTGATAATCACCAAAGCCCTCAAGTACAATTTGGCCTACAGCAAATCCACCTTTTAAATGCCGTTCAAGGTCTACTATTTTTCCTGTCATCAATAGTTTGCCATTCTCATGTGCTAGAACAGCATCTATTGGGTTTTTGTTTTCTTTGTTTGCATTTATGACACTTCTTCCTAAAGACAAAGCTTGCGTGATGGTGTGAGGTATAGCATATTTCTTAACAAAGCTTCCCTTCATTGGTGCCATTGCTATGCCTGCCGCAGCTCCCATTGTTACCACACCTGATCGAGCAAGCCGTTCAACCCATATTTCATCTACTGTATCTTTAATTACTAAAACATTCCCTTTTTCATCAGCCATAGCAGCTGGAGCGGATTTATGGCCATATATTGACCAAGTACACATTTGCATTTCTGGAAACGCTCGACCCATGCCATCACCATCGACAACCGGAATGTCAGCTTGAGCTGCTGTAAGCATTGGTTCCATAGAATTTGATCCTCCAATTTCGCTAGAAATTAAGGCATCTATTTTACAATTAAATTCTTGTTCGAGGGCTCTCATAGCTCTCAAGCATTCTTGGCCCTCTTCCATCTTCTCTATTCCAACAACCGGAGCACCAATTCCTCCTAGGGAAACCACCAAGGCGTTATCATCAAGTTCATTTAACGGAATGACGTTGATTTTATTTCCTTGCTTTAATTCTTCCCTACATCGAAGTTTTCCAATATACGGATTTCCACCGCCTCCAGTACCAAGAATTGCCGCACCAATTTCTATTGCATCTAGTTCTTTAAAGCTTACTGATTTCAATTTATCCATCTAAGTCACCTACCACTTTCAGTCTAACGCGAGTAGCGTTTCCAGGAAGGTAGGCTAGAGGTACATCCTCTTGATCTAAAATTTCTATAGTATCCGCCTTTGCACCGGCAGAGATTGCCTTCTGAGTTGCTTCATCTTTAGCTTCAGCTAAAACCTGATCACGAGATTTATCAGCCAAGCTAAATATTCTGTCTACCTCTCCACTAATTTGACCAATTGCAGCACCTACCGCATTTGCAACTGCAAAATTTTCTGGCTTTACCACAGGAAGATCTCCAACTTTCTCTGGAATTAAAATGCTTCCACCTCCAACAGCCAAGACAGGAATTGACTCTGAAGAAACACGCATTCGTTCGACAGCATCAGTGATCATCATATCTATCTTTTCTTTTGTTGAAGTTAACATTTCATTTCCAAGTGCTCTTGCTTTTTCTGCATCTCCTATGTCAGCTATTCCAAGCCCGACAGCTATGTCGGTAGTAGTGATTGTTGAGCCACCAAATATCATTGCGTCTGTATGAATATTAAAGCCAACAGACTTTGGACCCACAGAAACGCTTTGATCTTTTTTCACTATTGACCCACCACCTAAAGCAATTGAATAAACGTCAGGCATGCGGAAGTTTGTCCTCACCCCACCTACGTCTACAGAGGTACTTGCAGGCCTTGGAAAACCTTTGATTAGAGCTCCAACATCTGTGGAGGTTCCTCCCACATCGACGACAATTGCGTTTTGCTCCCCAGTCAAAAAAGATGCGCCCCTCATAGAATTAGTAGGACCGCTAGCAAAGGTTAAAACGGGATATGATTTTGCAAAATCAGCACCCATTAAAGTACCGTCGTTCTGCGTAATGAAATAAGGACAGGCAACACCCAAGGTTTTCAGTGCTTGTCCAAAGGCATCAACAGTTTTCTTTCCCAGATTTCGCAGTGACGCATTCATAATAGCTGCATTTTCCCTCTCTAATATGCCCAACCTTCCAATTTCGCTGGAAAGAGTGAAGTCAGCATTAGGTAGTTTAGTTTGTAAAATCGAAAGTGCTTTTTTTTCCATTTCGTCATTAACGGGGCTGAATACTGAGCAAATAGCAACTGATTCGATATTTTCCCTGCCGATAGCTTCGGCAATTTCTAACAGTTCATCTTCATCAATAGACGATATCTCACGACCATCAAATTCGTTTCCACCTTTCGCCATCCAAAATTTTCCTCCAACCGAAGACTTAATATCTTCAGGCCAGTCTACCATAGGAGGTAGACACTGCGCTGCAGGCAAACAAAGTCTCACTGCTGCAGTTTGGGATAGTCTTTGGCGCTCAACAACTGCATTTGTAAAGTGAGTGGTTCCTATCATTACTGAACTAATTTCATCTTTTGAAATTTCTGTCTTTTCAATAACCTCTTTCAGGCTATTAATTACGCCCGTCATTACGTCCTCTGTTGTTGGATTTTTTACTCCTAGTAAAACCTTTTCGTTTTGCATTACTACAGCGTCGGTGTTGGTACCTCCGACATCTATTCCAATCCTATACATTTATCACTCCTATTTAAATTTTACGTGTATTTTGAAGGACCATGCTTCTTTCTTCATCTGTTACCTTAGGTTTTAGGCTCTCTTCAAGATCACTTATTACAGGTATTGAACTGATGAGAGCCTTGGTGTAAAGATGTTTTGGATTTGAGAATATGTCTTTTGTTTCACCTGATTCACAAATCTCTCCTTTAAACATAATTGCAATTTTATTACAGAAATTTCTCATAAGACTTAGGTCGTGAGAAATGAAAATATACGTGAGTCCAAGCTCTTTTTTTAACCGTTGTAATAAATCAATAACAGTACCTTGAACTAATACATCTAGCGCCGAAGTTGGTTCGTCTAGTACAATTATTTTTGGTTTTAATGAAAGAGCCCTTGCTATGGCTACTCTCTGTTTTTGCCCACCAGATAGCTCATGTGGATACATTGAACTATAGGAAATTGGCAGATCTACCATATTTAAGAGTTCATTGGTCCGATCCTTTATCATCTTGTCAGTATAGTCAGAAAATTTAAGTGGTACAGATAATATTTGCGCAATAGTTCTCTTCCTATTTAGTGATGATCCAGGATTTTGGTAAACAATTTGGATAAGTTTCCTATAATCTTTTAGCTCTAC
The DNA here is from genome assembly GCA_902600895.1 of uncultured Alphaproteobacteria bacterium. Classification (GTDB taxonomy): domain Bacteria; phylum Pseudomonadota; class Alphaproteobacteria; order Rhodobacterales; family Rhodobacteraceae; genus CACKLF01. The sequence continues at coordinate 4,560 of CACKLF010000019.1, forward strand.
CAGCTGCTCAAGATTCGATTTGTTAATCCTAATCTGTCCCGCAGAAGGTTGATGGAGTCCGACCAAAATTTTGGCAATAGTTGTTTTGCCTGAACCCGACTCCCCGGCAATACCAAAAATATCACCATCATTTATAGATAAATTTATGGACTTAACTGCATGGTTTTCGGAGGTGATTCTATTTAAAAAACCTGTTCGTACTGGAAATGATTTAGTGAGATTTGATATTTTTATCATTTCGTCTGGTATGGGGTTAGAATTCTTTACATCTATTACTTTTTTACCGTAAAGTGGTGGAACGCTTTCCATTAAACTAATTGTATAAGGGTCCTGAGGAGTATTAAAAATATTCTCTCTATGGTTGGTTTCAACGATCTTTCCACTTTGCATAACATAGATTCGATCTGCCATTTCTCTTACAACGCCAAGATTATGAGTGATAAACAATAGAGACAGACCTTCATTTGCAACTAACATATTTAAAAGATCCAGTATCTCTTTTTGGGTTGTTACATCTAAGGCTGTTCCAGGCTCATCCGCAATTAATAACTTAGGCTGGTTTAATAGAGCCATCCCAATCAAAACTCTTTGTCTCATTCCTCCTGAGAGCATTATTGGATATGAGTCGAGTATTCTTTCATTATCAAAAAGTTGTACCTTAGCCAGAGTTTCGCATATTAGCTCTTTCCGTTCCTTGTGACCTCGTGATAGACCCCTTCTTACATCAGAATATTTAATTATGTCTTCCATTTGTCTCAGGATTGTTAGAACTGGGTTAAATGAAAGCAAAGGGTCCTGAAGTATAATGGAAATTCCCGAACCTTTAATTTTGTTCCTTTCAATTCGGTTTAAAGCTAGGAGGTTTTTACGTTCGTAGAGTATTTCCCCACTTTCAATTATAGCTGGTGGAGTAGGTAGAGTTCCAATTATCGTTCTCATAGTGACAGTTTTTCCGGAACCAGATTGCCCAATTAAAGATACTCTTTCTCCTCTCAAAACGTTAAGATTAACATTCCTTAATACTTTTGAAGTTTTTCCGTAGTTGCTAAATGAAATATTTAGATCTCTGACTTCTAAAATATTTTCTTGCAATTATACCTCCACATCCATCATATCCCGTAACCCATCGCCCAGTAAATTGAAGCCCAATATTGCGTACAGTATAGCTAAGCCAGGCATAAGAGCCTCCCACCAATATTCAGGTAAATATTCTGACCCAGTACTCACCATTGTACCAAGATCTGGAGTAGGAGGTTGAACTCCCAGACCAAGAAAGGAAAGAGCTGCACCAAAAAGTATAACAAAACCCGCATCAAGTGAAATTTTAACCGAGATTGCTGACACGCAATTTGGCAGTAGTTCACGAAACATTATGTGAAAATGACTTGCACCAGAAACTTTTGCAGCTTCTACATAATCTTCATTCATTTGAGCCTTCACTATTCTGTATATGAGTCTCGTGTGCCATGTCCACCAAAGCATAGTTATAGCAATCATCGCATTAATTAAGTTTGGAGAAAGCACAGCTGTTATTGCCAGTGCCATTGCAAGTGGAGGTATGGCTAACATTATATCGGTAAAACGCATTATGACGAATTCAGTCCAATTTCCAAAATATCCAGCTAGTAAACCAAGAAAAACGCCGAAGGGTACAGCAAATCCTAACACACCAATAACCAGACCTAATGAAACACGATATCCAAAAATCACTCGGCTGAATATATCTCTTCCAACATTATCAGTGCCGAACCAAAAATCTTTACTTGGTGGCGAATGTCTGTTTATAAAATCAACAAAAGAGCCTGCTGATTGAGGCGAAGGAGCAATCAGTGGAGCAAAAATAGCTAGGAAGATTACGGATAAAACTATAAAGGCTCCAATAATGGACGAGGGATTGCTTCTAAACCTAAACCAAGCCATTTGACCAGAAGTTAGAGACCTTTGCTGCCCCAAGTCTCGCTCACTATTAAGTTCTTGACCTGAAGGTTGAGTCATTTGGAGCTTCCTTCCCGAATCCGATGTCTAGGGTCAATTATTCCCAGTAAAATATCTATAAAAAGATTTGCAAAGACAAAAAATATTCCAGAGACTAAGACCACACCTATTACAGCATTAAGATCCTTTTGTAGAATTGTGCGTACTCCATAACTAGCAATGCCAGGCCAGCTGAAAACAAATTCTACTACAAAGGCGTTACCGATGAGGGAAGCAAACTCTAATCCTAAAATTGTTAAAGGTGCAACTGAAGCTATTCGCAACATGTAACCAAATGTTACTACTCTTTCAGGAATTCCGTACGCTCGAGATGCCTCAATAAAATCAAATCTACTAACTTCTATCATGGCAGACCTTGTAATTCTCATCACTTGCCCGATACCAGCGGCCGCAAGAGCAATTGATGGAAGGAAAATGTGACTAAAAGCATCAATAAATACATCAGACCGACCCTTTATCAACGAGTCTATTAGGATCAAGCGAGTTATGTCTGGTTCAAAATTTAGCCCAGGGTCAACTCTACCAGTGACAGGAAAGAAAGAAAATTGGTAACTAGCAAGAAGCTGAAGTATAATTGCTAATACAAATCCTGGGGTAACTACACCAATTAATGAAATTATTCTAGTAAAGTTGTCAACCCAACTATCTCTGTACACAGCTGCAAGAACCCCAAGAGGAATTGATAGAGTGATTTGTAAAAAAACGGTAAATAAAACAAGTTCAAAAGTCGCTGGAAGAGCTCCCAGTATGTCATCTATCACAGGACGACTGGTGAGTAATGACTTGCCTAAATCTCCTTGAACTAAACCTGCCAGATAGTTCCATAGTTGAACAAAAAAGGGGTCATTAAGTCCCATTTCTTGGCGCATCTCCTCTACCTGTTGTGCAGAAGCTAGTGGACCGAGAGCAATTCTAGCAGGGTCACCCGGGACTATGCGTGCGATAATAAAAATTAAGATTGCTAGCCCTATAAAAACAAGTAAAAGAGTAACTGTTCTTTTCAAGAGGTAAGTAAACATATTATCACCATGGAATCATTAGTATACATATTGCAGTTACGAACCAGATCATGTCAATCTATCTTATACCAATAAAAACAATAGACTCCCTCTTTGAAAAAAATATTCTAATTTGAAAGTCAATGATATTGACAACAACAGGTATAAAATAATACATTTTGTGTACTAAAAATTGGAGGTTGTAATGTCTGTTGGATTAGCACCAAGACCAGCAAATGAAGAAATGAGAGCCAGAGCCGTTGTGAAAACTGGTCTTATTGACGCTCCCAATCCTGAAATATTTCAAGTGTATTGTGACTTAGCTAAAGATATTACAGGTTTTGAGGAGGCCCAATTTAGTCTCTATGATGGGGAAATGTCCTGTGGTATTGCCAATGCTGGCACCGCGGACTTTGAGCCTGGTGAAAAAGGTTTGCGGCACGAGAATAGTATTTGCTCATATGTGCTTTTGGAAACTGAGCCACTTATTATGGAAGATATAAGTAAAGATCCTATCTGGAAGAATCACCCAAAAATATTGGATGGAACTGGCGTGCTTGGATATGCTGGATTCCCAGTAATAAATAAAGACAATTTTGCACTTGGCACTTTGTGTATGTTCAATAAAAAGCCAAAGGCATTAAGTGAACACCAAATTGAATTAATTAAAAAAATAACTAATAACATTGCCCTTCTTTTGGATAATCAGATTGACCAGAAAGAGATGAGTTCACAAAAAATGCTGGAGGCTCTTGGGGTTTTTCAGAAAAGTTTTGAAGAACTGAATTTAGATGATTTTAAACTTTTCTTGTCTCTAGCAGCCGGATTGCCAGTTGGAGCTACTTCAGCTAAAAATCTAGTCAATTGCAGTCTTTGTGATGTATTGGAAAACAAAAAGGTAAACCTTTCTAGTATGGGCCGGAAACTTCTGCTGGACATGAAGTTAGAGTCAAGACCCATGAAAAAAGTGAAAATACAAGGGAATGCAGCTGAAGACCTTATAGATGAAATGTTTGCAAGTTTGAATTAAGATGTACGCAAAAGTCTACAGTTATAAGTTTTCGGGATTGAGTGAAGCAAAAGTTGCTGCAACCTTTTGCTCTGACGGATTAGGTAAAAAGATTGTTCCGTATAATATTCGATCGTTAAATATTTCTATTGGGCAATGTGGTAGTGTTTCAATTAATTTAAAATTTGAGACAGGGGAAGATTTGAAAAAATTTGAACAAGAGTCAAAAGAATTTTTTTCTGACCTTAAAAACACTTTTGTTTTTAAAGAAAGTAATTTTTCAGGAGTTTTCATTTACAATTATGACTCGGAGATGACCTCAACGGAAATATCACTTAATTGACTTGCACTATTACTTCCCCATTAGAGCATCGTCAAACGGAAATCTAGTAAGATTTTCAAAGCCTGTTTCAGTAATTAAAACCTGGTCTTCAAGTTTTATAGAAAAATCTCCACCTTCTGGGCTTACCAAGGCTTCAACACAAAGTGTCATCCCTGGTTGAAGGCAGTAATCGTAAGAACCTTCAATAAAGTTATCTTTGTAAGCTATCATGGGCCATTCATCACAAAGGCCTACACCGTGCATTAAACAGCCATATTTTCCTTTCTGATATTGTTTATCAAGATTATGACTTTTAAAAGTCAGCTCTTTCATATGGACACCTGGTTTCAACATCTCCATATTTCTTTGAATATGCTCATGCGCATGTTGCATAGCATAAATCATATCTTTACGAGGTTTTTTATCTCCGATCCACATTGTTCGACTGATATCTACACAAATGCCATAACTACCAATTAAGTCCGTATCATACGCGACTATTTCGTTCTTCTGAACAATTCTAGGCCCACATTCTTGAAACCATGGATTGGTTCGTGGGCCAGAAGCCAATAATCTAGTTTCTATCCATTCCCCACCTCTTTTTATATTTTCTGCATGTAGAACTGACCAAATATCATCTTCAGATACATTACCTAATGGAACATTTTCTCTTGCAAAATCTTCCATTTTATGAAGAGCGTTTTCACATGCTAGAGAGGCACATCTCATTGCCAAAATTTCATCTTCACCCTTTATAGATCTGCATTTCTCCGTGACTTCCTCCCCTTCCATTATTTCAAAATTTTGGGCTTTTAAGGCTTCTAGTCCTTGGATCTGTATCTTATCAACGGCTAGTTTTTTATTTTGGCCTCCATGATCTTTGATTAATATACGTACTTCATTTGCAAACTTGTCGGCTGCTATATCAATTTTGTCACCTCTATTAAAATAAAACAGATCAGCTCCTGATCTGCTTTCTTTAACTAATGGATTAAAAGATGAAAGAAATGGTGAATTTTTATAGTCCCAGATAACCATATAGCCGTCTGAGCACAACAATACGGCCCTAAAAGGATTGTGTGTATTCCATAGTTGCATATTGGTACTGTCTGTAGCATATCTAATATTCAAGGGGTCAAACATTAATATCCCCCCATAATCGCGTTCAACAATATGCTGGGTCAATCTTTTCCATCTGTAGCGTCGCATTTTTTGTAAATCAGGTAACCTTAGATTTTCTTCTCTCCATTCTTTATATGCAAGCTGTGTTGGACCAATTTCTATTCGGTTTTTATCATTAGGGGTATTATCTCCCAAATACTCCGCTTCGGCAGGGTTGATTTTTCTAGAATGGCTATAAAATTTATTCATACAAGGTTCTCCTTAGCTAGCTCAGCCATTTACATCCTTAGTCTCTCTCCTTTTGGATCCCATGGGCTGGCATCTATGACTTTGCATAACCTCTCCACACCTACAATATGTGTTTTAAGTTCTTGACCAGGATCCGAAAACTCTGGATTGATTAATGCCATTGCCAAAGATTTTTTGGTTGAATATCCATATCCTCCTGATGTTGTCATTCCAATCCTTTTATTCCCAATCCAAAGTGGCTCATAGCCTGCTGATTCTGCTTCCGCATTTTCAATTTCTATTGTTACTAGTGTTTGTTTGCGTGCTGATTTTCCATGGTCTCTTTCCCTTATAGCTGGGTTTTTACCTACATAATTCACATTTTTATTCCATGAAATCCAGCGATCCATCCCTGTTTCTCCAGGGGTATATGCTTGCATAAATTCACGGTTCCAAATTCCAAAGCTTTTTTCCAATCTGAGTGTATTCAGCGTGTAGTATCCATATTCCTTGATACCAAATTCTGAACCTGCATCAATAAGCAATTCTCTAAGAACGCTCAATTCCAACGCATGGCAATTTATTTCGTATCCAAGCTCACCAGATACAGATAGTCTGCCAACTTTACTTCTAATCAAACCCACATCCATCTCTTTACAGTTCATGAATTTAAAGCCTTTGTTTGATAAATCGGAGGAGGTAAGTTTTTCCAGAACTTTTCGGGAGTTAGGACCAGAAAGAGAGTAACCACATATATTATCACTAATGTCCCTTACCTCAACATGCCCCTCTATCTTAAGGTCTCGTATTCCACCTGGAAGATGATCATGAAACCAACGCATGTGCCATTCCCTCAGATAATAACTACCCATTATCCAAAATTGATTGTTTCCCCAGTTGAAGCACGTAAGATCTCCCTTAAGTCTTCCATCATGCCCCAACATTACAGCTAATTTGGCTTTACCATTCTCTGGAACGTTTGTTGAGAAGAGATGATTTAACCAATCTCTTGCGCCAGGTCCAGAAACTTCATATCTACTAAAGCCTGATATATCTAGCATTCCAACATTATCTCTAACATTCAAGTGCTCTAATCTCACGTGCTCGAAAGCATTTGATCTCCGTAAGCTAGGAATTTCTTTAAAGTTTTTTGGTCCAAACATTAGTGGAATCTCTAGTCCCCAACTATTTCCAAATATGGCGCCATCTTCTTTTTGATCTTTCCAAACGGGTGTTCGTTTCAAGTCCCGTCCTGCCGGTAATTGTTCATTGGGATAACTCATTACAAATCTTCGGCTATAAAATTGACCAGTAGTTTGCTTTATATATTCTCTATTTTCTGTGAATTTTCCATATCTGGCAATATCCATGGACCACGCGTCTGCCTCGGTTTCTCCATAGATCATCCACTCTGAAAGGGTTTTACCCACTCCTCCACCTTGTAAAAAGCCAGCCATTACTCCGCAGGCAAGCCAGTAGTTTCTAAGACCCCTTACGGGACCCACCAAAGGGTTTCCATCAGGGGAAAATGTGAAGGCCCCATTTACCCAATTTTTTACCCCTACATGGTTAAGGTCTGGATATCTCTTAAATGACAAAGCCAGTTCACTTTCGATTCTATCAAAGTCTTCTTTAAAAAGCTCCATTCCATAGTTCCAAGGGGCACCATCCATTGCCCAATGCTCATGCTCTATCTCATAAATTCCAACTAGTATGCCATTGTCCCATTGCCTCATATAAGTAAACCCTTCAAGGTCCACACACATTGGCACTTCAAAGTCCATCTTTTCGACTGTTGGAATAGTCTCAGTTACAAGATAATGGTGTTTTAATGGTGATACAGGGAGTTCAAGACCAGCCATACGACCAACTCTTTTTGCCCATAATCCTGCCGCATTAACCACGTGCTCTGCCTTTATAGTTCCTTTTTCAGTTACAACTTTCCAACTTCCGTCTGGATTATGTATGAGTTCCTCCACCTTATTATTTTCGACAACATCTGCTCCAAGCTTTTTTGCAGCCTTTGCATATGCCCAAACTGTTCCCGTGGTGTCAACATAACCTTCTCTATCAGCCCACATTCCACCTAAAACTCCTTGAATGTCCATGATAGGACATTTTTCTTTCACTTCTTGAGGAGTCATCAAGCGGACATCTTCAATTCCAATAGTTTGGTAAGTTCGATAGGCACTTTGCAACCATTCCCATCGGTCTGGTGTGCTTGCAATGGTTATACCGCCAGTCATATGTAATCCAATATCCTGTCCACTCTCCTCTTGAATTTGAGAAAGTAAATTAAGTGTATAACCTTGTAGTGCTGACATATTTGGATCAGCATTTAAAGCGTGTACTCCTCCTGCAGCGTGCCAACTTGACCCAGCGGCCAAGACTGACCTTTCTATGATCGCACAATCTGTCCATCCATTTTTTGCTAAATGATAAAGTACTGAAGCGCCTACCACGCCACCACCAATTATGGCTACTCGATATGAATCTTTCATAATCTCCCCCAAAGCTGAAACATATGCCAAAAGTTTAGCTACTTTTTCTTAGCTGGTCAAAAGCAAATTCTTTAAAAATTACCCTATTAACCGTATAATGATAAAATGAAAAAAATTAAGAGTAGCACATCTATACGAAGGGTCGAAATGGAATTGTTGAAGGCAGGCCTTGAGGGTTCCATAAAAGAACTTCAGAAGACAGCAAGAACTGCTGAAGATGCGGCAAACTCTTTGAGGGTAAATCAAGGAGCTATAGTGAAGACCTTAGTTTTTTGGATACAAGATTGTAAGGTAAAAAAACCAGTTATTTCTTTAGTCGCTGGTGATAGGATATGTAATGTAAAGGAATTAAAGAAAGAGGTTAACTACAATGGGACGCAGACTAAAATGGAGGCAGGAGATGTAAAAAAAGTAACTGGATTTACTATAGGAGGTGTATCTCCAATCGGCCTCATAAACCCCATACCAATAGTTATAGATTGTTCGATCTTTAGATTTGAAATGGTTTGGTGTGCTGCGGGGCATCCTTTTTTTGTTTTTTCGATATCGCCTAGAGATTTAGTATCTATAACCAATGGTCAGTTGAGCAACAAGGTCGGTCTAAGCAGTAACATCTGACATGAATAGGCAAGCAGAAGAGATATTAAATTTTTGGTTTAAAGAGTGTTCACATAAAGATTGGTTCAAAGCAAACTTAGCGTTTGATAAAACTATAGCAAAGCGTTTTTTGGATTTGAATAAGAAGGCTTCAATTGGGGCATACAACCACTGGTCTCAAAAACCAAAAGAGTGCCTCGCATTAATTATTACTTTAGACCAGCTCACGAGAAATCTATCTAGAGGATCTGCAGATGCATATAAAAATGATAAAGAAGCTTTAAAATGGACTAAGTTTGCATTAGAAAAGAACTATTTGGAGCACTATGGACCCGAGGAAATTCAATTCTGTCTTCTTCCCTTGATCCATAGTGAAGATTTAGCAGATCACAAGTTAGCCACGCGTGTCCGAGAACGTACGCTCACTAAGCACCCTAGATTTGAAGCAGTTAAGAAAGCTTGGGATGATCATCAGGTGCCTATAAAAAAATTTGGACGCTATCCTCATAGGAATGTTTTTTTAGGACGAAAAAGTACCTCTAAAGAACTAGCTTTTCTTAAAACTCGTAATTCTTCTTGGTAATGTGAATATTCTAACCTATTGCCGATTTAATTTTTTGGAAAGTTTCACCCAGTAATATTTCTTTGGTTTCTTTATAGTATGGATGTCCTAATTCTGCCAAACTTTGTGCTTTTTCTAAGGTCACTTTTTCTAAATCCTTTTGGTCAACCAACTCGTCAAGCCAACCTGCTTCAACACCAAGCGCCATAGGATACGGCTCAGCATGAAATAGGGCTCTATAAATATGAGATTTGTGTAGTCTGCTTGCTGCAATCTCAATTAACTGTGTTGGAATAGACATTTTATTTCGCACTTCATTAGCTTGCAATATGTAGTCACCTTTTACTCCAATCCGGTAGTCACAGCATGATGTTAAGAATATACCCAGTGCTATTGCATGGCCAGAAACTGCTGCAATTACAGGTCTAGGGAATGTATAGACTTCATAAAGTGTTTCAAAGCCTAGTTTAAGCATTTTGTTTATCTGTTCAGGGTTGCCTGTTTGGAAAGTTTTTAGATTGAACCCTCCTGAAAAAATGCCATCTCTGCCTTTTATCACCAATGCCCCTTTGTTGCGGGGAACTTGAAGCAATAGCGCGCGGAGATTTTCAAGCATTTCTATTGAGAAGGCATTCACTTTTCCATCATCCATTTCAATTATGGATACATCTTCAGTAGTAGTCAATTTTAAATGAGAAGACATTTTTAAAACCCCTGCTCTAGTAGAACTTAGAAATCTCTGCTAATTCTTTTCGTATTATAATGTTTCCCTATTTTCAAGTATCTTTATCAATCATGAAATAAGTATTTACATATAAAGAAGAAAGGCATTTTAGTACATACTTCAACTATTTTTAGTATTTAAAGAAATAAATCCAATAACTTCCAAACATTAGCAGTTAAACATGGCCACTGGTACTTTTTTAATCATTATTTTTGCAGCAGTCTTACATGCTGGTTGGAATGCAGTCGTTAAGAGCGGTGAAGATAAGTTATTGCAGATGACAGCTGTAATGTCAGGTCATATTCCTTTTGCAATTATAACTTTATATTTTGTTCCACCCTTGAATTTTGCCTGCTGGCCAAATTTATTGTTAGGAGTTATTTTCCATTTTGGCTATCAGATTTATTTAGTCGAGTCATACAAAAAAGGTGAGCTTTCTCAGGTTTATCCGATAGCAAGAGCATCTGCACCATTGATCGCTACCATTATAAGTTTTTTTTTTCTAAGCGTAGAGCTTGGGTTAATTGAATTAATTGCCATTGCTTTGATTATTGTAGGATTGATTTCCACAACCGGTGTTCGTGTTCAACATGTTCCAAAGTCAGCTGCAGTCTCAGCAATTATCACCGGATGCTTTATTGCCTCCTATTCTCTTGTAGATGGTTACGGAGGACGGTTGGGTGGAAGTCCAGTAGCTTATTATTGTTGGCTGTCGTTAATAAATGGACCAATAATGTGGATCTATTATGCTAGATTTTCACTCTCTTCATTTTCAAATTTGTTTGGAAGTGCCAAATGGGTTTTCTTTGGTGGTGGTCTTGCATCTTTCGCAGCATATTGTTTGGTAATGTGGGCATTCTCAAAGGCACCAATTCCAGTCGTAATGGCCATCAGAGAAACGTCTATAATCTTTGCATTTCTTATTGGGATAATTTTTCTAAAAGAAAAAATGACTATGGCAAAGATGGTAGGTGCAATTCTTGCCGTTTCAGGCATAATCGTATTACGTGCTTTTTAGTTTGATAATTTGAACCATCTTATTTTCTACTTTAATAAGGATTAATGTGACACCTTTAATTAGAATTTATTTTCTTCTCACTTTAGTAATAGATAGGCTTTCTTACTTGATAGTATTGTTACGACTTTGGCGTGGTAAAGAAGATAATCAAAGATATACTGAAAGATTAGGGAACTACAAAAAAACTAGGCCACAGTCAGAACTCGTCTGGTTTCATGGTGCGAGTGTAGGAGAAACATTGTCCATAATTGCTCTAATAAGAGCAATAAAAAATATTGATGATAAGGTTTGGTTTTTAATCACTTCCGGTACTAAATCATCTGCTCAAGTCTTGTCATTAAGGATGCCAAGAAATACGTTGCACCAATTCGTTCCTTTAGATACACCCTCCGCAGTTAAATCTTTTCTTAAACATTGGAGACCAGATTTAGCAATATGGATTGAGAGTGAAATTTGGCCTCGCCTAATAATTGAAACCTCTAAAAGTAATATTCCTATTTGGTTGATCAATGGTTCCATGTCCTTAAAAACATATAAAAAGTGGCACTATTTTCCGTCGACAGCTCAGCTTCTCTACTCAAAGTTTAATAAAATACTTTTAAGGGATGAGAAATCGGCATCACATCTTTTAAACTTAGGTTTGCCTAGAGAGAGTTTCGAAATTTATGGCAGTTTAAAAGCTTCTCAGGAGGAACTGGTTTATTGCAGAGCTGATCTAAAAAGAATTAAAGAGGAGCTTAATAATAGGAAAATTTGGCTAGCCTCTTCAACACATCCAGGTGAGGATGAAATCGTTCTAAAAGCCCACATAAATTTATTGAAGAGTAACAAAAATATATTGCTGATTTTAGTACCTCGTCATCCAGAAAGAGGACTTGATATTTTTAATTTGGCGAGATCTATGAGACTAAGGGTCTCTCTCAGATCTACGAGTAAAATCATTTCTGAAAAAGACCAAGTTTACATAGCAGACACCTTGGGTGAACTGGGCTTATGGTATAGGCTTTCAAGCATATCATTCATTGGGGGTTCGATTTCATATAATGGTGGGCATAATCCTTATGAAGCTATATATTTACAAACGTTTATCTTACACGGACCACATACACACAATTTTGAAGAAATTTATCAAAAACTTGATGAAGAAAAATGCGCAACAAAAGTGTACACATCAGATGATATTTCACAAGAAATTTCAAGATCAATCAGTTCAAAATACCTATCGAAAAAATGTATTGAAGCAAAAAAATTAATCACAAATGAAAAAGAAAAACTAAAAGTTCTTTCTGAACAAATAAACAATTGTTTGAAAGAGCAAAGAAAATAGCTATAACGAAACGATGGCTTTTGATAAATCTATAAAAATAGCACCGTCAATTTTATCAGCAGATTTCTCAAATTTTGGGGCTGAATGTGAGGCAATTGAAAGAGAGGGGTGCGATTGGGTTCATATCGATGTTATGGATGGTCATTTTGTTCCGAATATCACATTTGGAGCTCAGACTTGCAAATCACTAAGACCCCATATTAAAAAAATAATGGACGTTCACTTAATGATTTCACCTGTAGATGATTTTATCGATTCTTTCCTGGACGCTGGTGCAGACATAATAACGGTACATGCTGAAGCTGGATTTCACATACATCGGACACTCCAAAAGATTAATTCTCATAGTGTAAAGTCAGGCATTGCTATAAATCCAGGTACTCCGATATCAAGTATAGAAAATTTTATTGATATGATAGATTTAGTTTGCGTTATGACCGTTAATCCCGGGTTTGGTGGCCAGAAATTTATTCATTCCCAAGTTGAGAAGATAAAGTCTTTAAAAAATATGATTGGTGAAAGAGATGTCCATATCGAGGTTGATGGAGGAGTGACGGTAGATACTGCACCTCTGGTATCCAGAGCGGGTGCCGATGTATTAGTGGCTGGTTCAGGCATTTTTAGTGGTGGCTCTGTAGAGAATACCTCGATATATGGGAATAACATTAGGGCAATTCGTGAAGCTGCAAACGCAGCTATCATTGAAGAGTAGAAAGGAAGTTAAATGGCAGTAATACCTCCAGTATGTGACTTTGGATGGAAGCCCGTACATTTTGAATTACCAGCAGTTGATGGGAAAAATTATTCCCTAAATGATGTAAGAGGCCTAAATGGAACATTGATTATGTTTATATGCAACCACTGTCCATATGTTCTAGCAGTTATCGATAGAATAGTTCGAGATGCAAAAGATTTAATGGTTTTAGACGTGGGTGTGGTGGCTATTTCGTCTAATGACGTGGTAGCATATCCAGAAGATAGTTTTGAAAACATGATTAAACTGGCGGACAGTAATAAATTTGAATTTCCGTATTTGTACGATGAAGATCAAAGCACTGCAAGGTCGTTTAATGCTGTTTGTACTCCCGACTTTTTTGGCTTTAATTCATCAGATGAACTACAGTATAGAGGTAGATTAGATGCCTCTCGGAAAGAGTCAGGACCCGTGGGTTTGAGGCGAGATCTTTTTGAGGCTATGAAGTTAATATCGGAAACCAGTCAAGGTCCTAAGGATCAAATAGCATCTATGGGATGCTCAATAAAATGGAAATAAGACAAAAAGCCCTTATTTGAAAATTTTCAAGAGTAAATCTCACTAATTGAATACTATTCAAAAATACTTGAAAAACTTTTGTTAAAACTCTTATAAAATAATATTATTCTCGTACAAATATAAACATTACATGAAATGCATCCATGAGTAGTATTGAAGAATTTTTTAAAGGTCACATTCCGGTATCGCTATTTGATGAAAATTATACGGAAAAAGCCAGATTACGCCAAACTGAATTGACCAAGCCATTAGGTAGTCTTGGAAAATTGGAAGAAATTGCAATTTGGATGGCGGGTTGGCAAAAAAAAATAAAACCGACAGTGGGAAGTGCAAACTGTCTAATTTTTGCCGGAAACCACGGGATTGCTAAAAAGGGAGTCTCTGCCTACCCATCTGAGGTAACCATACAGATGGTACAGAATTTTAAAAATGGGGGAGCTGCAATAAACCAGTTATGCTCTTTAGCTGGCTTAGAACTATCAGTAATTCCTTTGGACCTTGATAAACCTACAAATGATTTCTCGGAAAAAACATCTATGGAAAAGTCTGAGACTTTGGCTGCAATGCAGTGTGGATATGACTCCGTCCCCAGCTCTTGTGATTTTTTGGTTTTGGGAGAAATGGGTATTGCAAATACTACTTCAGCCACGGCTATTGCATGCGCTCTTTTTGATGGGCCAGTAGAGTCTTGGACTGGTTTTGGTACTGGGATAGACGCAGAGGGTTTGAAACGGAAGATTTCTGTTATTAAAGCCGCACAGATGTTACATGGCAAATCTTTCAGCTCAGTGGAAAGTATTCTTTCAGCATATGGGGGAAGGGAGATTGCTGCAATTGTAGGATCAATTATTGCTGCTCGAATCCGTGGTATTCCGGTTTTATTAGATGGTTTCATATGTACTGCTGCCGCCGCCACATTAACTCTTTTTGACGATCACTTTTTAGATCATTGCTTAATTTCGCATCTATCAACGGAGCCTGGTCATATGCAGCTAGCAAGGAAATTACAAAAAGAGCCAATAATCGATTTGCATCTTAGATTGGGTGAAGGTAGTGGAGCAGCTGTATCTTTTTTAATTATTAAGGCAGCTTTGGCAACCCATAATGGAATGTCAACTTTTGCTGAAGCAGGCGTAAGTGGGAAAGGTTAGTTATGGAAAGGTTTAGAAAGAATGAGTATGTCCTTGATATACTGGCATCTATCATGTTTTTTACAAGAATACCAGTGACATGGAGCAAGTTTTCAGATGAAACTCCTGACCTTGCAAGGGCATCATGGGCATTTACTTTGGTTGGTTTCACTATAGGCTTATTATCAGGTCTCATCGGAGACATTTTTCTTATTTTAGGTCTTACCCCTTTATTGTCCTGTATTATTGCTGTTGCTTTTAGTATTTTTATCACTGGCGCACTACATGAAGACGGATTAGCAGATGCTGCTGATGGTTTAGGTGGAGAAGGATCGTCAGAAAAAATTACTGAAATTATGAATGATAGCCGTTTGGGTACATATGGAGTGATAGCACTATTATTCGGTCTATCAATGCGTATTGGAGTTATTATTTCTCTTGTTGAGCTTGGGTACTCATTAGTAGCAGTGCTTTCTATCGGATTTGCGTCAGGAAAATTGGCTATCCTTTATACTAGGGCTTTTTTCAACCCGTCTGATTTGGCAAATCTTGGTAATAGTTTAGGATCTATTCCCACCAAAAATTTAGTTATAGCCACAGCTATATGGGGTATTCCAATTCTAATTTTTTTCCCAATTTTAGGTAGTTTGCTAGGAGTGGTTTTTGTTTCTTTTTTGATTTACTTTGGTGGTCTCAAGTCCGAACAAAAGCTTGGTGGAATTACGGGAGACATTCTAGGAGCTATTGCTTTTTTGGGTGAAATTATGTTTCTCTTAGCAGTACTTCTTTTAGCTCCTGGTGTAGTGTGATTAAACCTTCAAGTTTAATTTTCATACGGCATGCTCCAGTTAAGAAAATTAAGGACCACTTGCCTGATTTAGACCCAGAGGCAGCAATTAATCACGAAGAAATAGAAAATGTGGCGCGAAATATTCCGTCTGGAGCAGAATGGTATGTAAGTCCTTTGATAAGAACCATTCAAACTGCTGAGGCATTTGCTAAATTTGTCACTTATAAGACTATGTTTAAAGATAATGATCTAATAGAACAAAATTTCGGAGATTGGCAGGGAAAGAAGATATCCGAGGTTTGGAATGAGTTGCAACAAGATGAAAGTAAGCATAATTTTTCATTCACTTGCCCCGAAACTATTCCACCTAATGGTGATAGTTTTTTACAGCAGTGCAAGAGAGTGTCTTCATGGCTTGAGGAGTTGGAGTTTTCTCAATCGCGATCAATCGTGGTTATTACACATGGAGGAACTATTAGGGCAGCTCTCACCCATCTATTGGATCTTACTCCAGATAAAGCAATAGGTGTAGAGATATTGCCGTTAAGTCTTACCAAGTTTGAAGTTTTACGTCATTCAGATGCAAGAAATAGAGGTGGTCGATTCCGGATGATAGGTTTAAATCAATAGAATAATAAAAGAAGTTAGGGCTTTATTGTGACTGCAATGCCGGCAAACATCATTGTAACACAATCTGATAAACTGGCTATATTTTGATTTAGTGTTCCAGCTACGTCACGAAATTCTCTTGCCAATTTATTATCAGGGACTATGCCGAGACCTGTTTCGTTACTTACTATTACTAAATTTGCCTGACTAATTTTTACAGCCTCTACAAGACTATCAATCTTTGATTCATCAAAATAGTCTGAGCAGAGTAGGTTTGTCACAAATAAGGTTAGGCAATCAATTAGGAGGACATCAGTTGCCGAAGCAGACATTATGGCAGTGGATAGGTCTAAGGGGCATTCCTTAGTGATAAATGAATTTCCTCGATCCTTTTGGTGTTTTTGTATTTTCTTCTCCATCTCCATATCTAGAGCTTGAGCTGTAGCTAAATAGATTGGCACTTGATTTAATTTTTTTGCGGTATTTAGTGCTAGGTTTTCTGCAAATCTGGTTTTTCCAGATTTTGCACCACCTAAAACTAAATGGGTTCTAATTTTTGACATTGAATTCACCCTTTTGCAGATATCATATTTTTAAATTTTTAAACATCAAATTTGGAGGATATTATCTTATTAATGATGCTTGTTCCAAATAATACACCTTTAATCAATGTTCCTTTACATTTTAAAAGTTGTGGTAACCAAAATAAGGTATCATTGAGGAATGGGTCATTCCAGCCATTAGAAAGCCCAAATTCAAGGTTAGAATTCCAGTAAAAGGCATTAGAAATAAAATAGCACATACATACTATTGAATTGTTATAGATATTAGTAATGAAGATTGACGTTCTGAATTCATGTTTATTTCATAATTCATTTAGGTTCCGCAAAAGGTTTCATAAACTTTTTCTGATGCTAATGGGGGAAGAATCAATTTATCTGCATTGGTATGTTGTTTAAAAGGATTAGAGCATACCCTTGTTAAGTTTTCGAATGCAGTAAAATCAAGGCGCCCTTTCTGAATATTAAAAACTGACTTCTGTATTATTTTTTCTATTTGATGATTTCTGGGGATTATACGAGGATTTGATACTTTCAGATTTTTTAAAACATCTTTTTTATCAAGATTCATGTGATTAAGCATCGAAATCCAATCTTTGAGCCATAATTCCATTTGAGTATTTAAATCCGGGGTACTATAAGCTTTCGGAATAATTTTGCCAGTCAAATGATTTTCTAAAGTCAGGAAACTATTAGTATAGTCAGCCTTTTGATCTTTAAGAATATTTAGAAATTTTTGCAAGTGACCAAAAACTTTTCTGTCATTTTTTGATTTAGAGAATGGTACACCAATTTTTCTTACCATTAGTTTTTCGAAAAATTTTTGGTAGTTTGTTTCAAATGTTTCAATTATTTTTTGAGCCTCTGGCACGGCCTCCTCTGGCTTTTTGGCTATAAGCGGCAACATTGTTTCAGCAAGCCTACTTAAATTCCAGGGAACAACCTTTGGTTGATTCGAAAACTTATAGCGGCCTTGGTGGTCAATAGAACTATAAACTTGATCAGGGTCATATTCGTCCATAAACGCGCAAGGGCCGTAATCGATGGTTTCCCCTGATATTGACATATTGTCTGTGTTCATCACCCCATGAATAAAACCAACGCTCATCCATTTAGCAATAAGTTTTGCTTGCCTCAATGTGATGGTGTTTAACAATCCAAGATATTTGTCTTTTTTATCTTTTAATTTGGGGAAATGTCTTTTAATTGAATAATCCGCTAATGAAGCTACATCGTTAAAACGTCCTCTTGCTGCGAAGAACTCAAAGGTGCCAATTCTGATATGACTTTGGGCAACACGGACAAGTAATGCTCCAGGAAGGATACGTTCTCGTACAACTTTGTCTCCAGTAGAGATCGCTGCTAGGGAACGAGTTGTTGGTATTCCCAAAGCATGCATTGCCTCAGAAACTATATATTCTCTCAACACGGGACCTAATGCCGCATTCCCATCACCGCCTCGGGAGTAGGGTGTTCGGCCAGATCCCTTTAGTTGAATATCAAAGCGCTTATTTCTTTTATCAATAACTTCTCCAAGAAGTATGGCCCGCCCGTCTCCAAGTTGAGGTGAAAAGTGCCCAAACTGATGACCAGCATACACAGTCGCAATTGGGTCTGAGCCGGTTACAATTTTTGATCCGCTCAGAAAATCTAATCCTTTTACTGAGTTTAAGTAATCAAGAGGTAAATTTAACTCTTCTGCGAGTGCAGCATTTATATTTACAACTGCGGGTTTGCTAGGAATTCTTGGTTTTATTTTAGTATAGAAATCATCAGGTAATGTGAGATAACTATTGCTAAAATGAATTGAATCTTGTTTCAACTGACTGCTTTTCTTATTTAAAATCGATACTATATTTCTTATAATAATAATACTAAATATGTAAGACTTAGTACACACATCATTGGAGATACTTTTATGGTTAAAGAATCATCATTTTTTGAGCCAGTGTCTGGGTTTGATTTGCCACGTTTTGCAGGAGTACCAACATTCATGCGTCTTCCCTATGTGCCACCAGAAAATGAAATGTTCAATGAAGTTGATCTTGGGTTAATTGGTGTTCCATGGGATGCAGGTACAACGAATAGGCCTGGTCCTCGCCATGGCCCTAGACAAATGCGAGATTATTCAACAATGATAAGAAGAATAAATCCTGCTACAGGCATAGATCCGTTCAGCTTAGTATCATGTGCTGACTTAGGTGATGTTGGCCCTAATCCTGCTGATCTAAATGATTCCATGCAAAGAATTACAGGGTTTTATGAAAGTATTGTGTCTAGTAACATTATGCCAATGACAGTTGGTGGAGACCACTTGGTATCACTGCCTGTTTTACGCGCTCTTGGGAAAAATAGGCCCCTTGGTATGGTTCATTTTGACAGTCATACAGATTTGTTTGAAAGTTATTTTGGAGGCTACAAATATACCCATGGAACTCCATTCAGGCGTGCGATAGAAGAGGACTTGTTAGACCCAAAGAGGGTCATACAAATTGGAATAAGAGGAACTATGTATGACGGTGAGGACATAGAATGGGGAAGGGCTAATGGTGTTACCATTATAATGATAGAGGAGTTTTTCAAAAGAGGAATATCTGATGTAATGCGGCAAGTGAGGGAAGTTTGTGGGCATGAACCAACTTATTGTAGTTTTGATATTGATTTTATTGATCCTGCGTTCGCTCCAGGAACAGGAACTCCAGAAATAGGAGGGCCAAACAGTTTTGAGGCGCAAAGCGTAATACGAGAACTTAGAGGAATGAATTTGGTGGGTGCTGATTTGGTAGAAGTGTCACCACCTTTCGATCAATCGGGTGGAACTGCTTATTTAGGAATTTCTCTAGTGTTTGAGCTTATGTGTGTATTGGCAGAAATAAAGAGTAACAGTAATATTTTAGGTATTTAGACGGGGTAAGAATAATGAAAGATATTGATAATAAGGTTGAATGTGCTCAATTAAAACCAAAAGATGTTCCAAATTTGAGTCAGTTTAATTGGAAAGATCCATTTCTGATTGAAGATCAGCTCAGTGATGATGAGAGAATTTTACGTGATACTGTCAAAAATTTTTGTGGAGATTTTTTACAAAAAAAAGTTGAGTATGCGTATAATCAAGAAGCAGTCGATGAAGAAATTTTTTCCAAATTTGGACAGCTCGGATTGCTTGGTATTACGGTTCCTGAAGAGTATGGTGGGATTTCAGGTAGCTATGTATCTTACGGCTTGGCCGCAAGAGAGATAGAGAGAGTAGACTCAGGGTATAGGTCAATGATGTCTGTTCAATCTAGCTTAGTCATGTACCCCATTTTTGCTTATGGTAGTGAAGACCAAAGGAAAAAATATCTTCCTGACTTAGCCGCAGGCAAATTGATTGGATGCTTTGGTTTAACTGAGCCCAATGCTGGTAGTGATCCAGCAAGTATGACAACAAAGGCGAAGAAAACAACTTCAGGTTATTTGATTAACGGATCAAAGATGTGGATTTCAAACTCACCCATTGCGGACATTTTTATTATTTGGGCGAAGTTGGAAAGTGACTCTGGTCCAATTAAAGGATTTATATTGGAGAAAGGAATGCAAGGGTTATCTACCCCAAAGATAAGTGGAAAATTAAGTCTTAGGGCTTCTGTGACTGGTGAAATAGTGATGAATGATGTAGAGGTTCCAGAGGAAAATATGTTACCCAATATAAATGGTCTTAAGGGACCATTTGGGTGTTTAAGTAGAGCTAGATATGGAATATCGTGGGGTGTGATGGGTGCTGCGGAGTATTGTTGGCATGCAGCCAGGCAGTATGGTTTAGACAGAAAACAATTTGGAAAACCATTAGCCCAAACGCAGTTATTTCAAAAGAAATTAGCCGATATGCAAACTGATATTTCTCTTGGATTACAAGGAAGTTTGCGATTAGGCAGGCTACTTGATGATGGCACAGCTTCACCCGAATTAATCAGTTTGATGAAACGGAACAATTGTGGAAAAGCATTAGATATAGCTAGGATGGCCAGAGATATGCATGGTGGAAACGGAATTTCCTCAAGCTTTGGAGTGATGCGGCATTCGCAAAACTTGGAAACTGTAAATACTTACGAAGGCACACATGACATTCATACTTTAATTTTAGGTAGAGCACAAACTGGTCTTCAAGCCTTTTTCTAGGAATCAGATTCGAAGTTTATACCCGGTTCTAAAAATCAGAATAATTAATAATATGGATGAACTCATGAAGACCAAGAGTGCGGTTAAAGAGGTAAATATTGAAACATCACCAGAACCAAAAAAACTCCATCTGAATCCACTAACCAAATATAATACCGGATTTGCAAGAGCGACACTCTGCCAAATTTCAGGTAGCATCTTTATTGAATAAAATGTTCCACCTAGAAACACTAGTGGAGTAATTATTAAAGTAGGAATAAAATTTAATCGTTCGAAGCTGCCTGACCAAATTCCAATAATGAAGCCGAGTAAGGAAAAACTTACTACTGTTAAGATTAAGAAGGAAATCATTACCAGGGGGTAATGTATCCTTAGATCCACAAAAAGATTAGCAGTTCCTAAAATAATTCCACCAATTAAAATTGCTTTTGTTGCAGCAGCTCCTATGTATCCAATAATTATTTCTGATGGTGAGATTGGTGCTGATAGAATTTCATAGATTGTACCTGAGAATTTAGTAAGATAAATTCCAAAGGCACCATTGGTTAGGCTTGATGTCATAATATTTAACATCACTAATCCTGGAACTATGAAAGCTCCATAGGATACTCCATCTATATCTGTTATCTTTGATCCTATTGCTGATCCAAAAACTATGAAATACAGTGTAGTCGAAATTATCGGAGATATCAGACTTCCAACGATTGTACGAAAAAACCTACTCATCTCATGGGAATAAATTGCTTTTATAGCGTATATGTTCATTTTCTTTCTCCAGAGACCAAGTCTATAAAAATTTCTTCTAAAGTACTTCGTTTGGTTTCAAAGTCTAAAATTTTAAAGCCTGCCTCGGTAATCTTGGACATAGTTTCAAAAATATCTTGATGTTGACTTGTATCCCTATATGTATGAATCAATTCAGACTTAGTTTGACCATATTTAACATTTATGTCTAACAGGACTTTTGGTAGAGGTTTAGTCCTTGGTTCAACTGTAAGTGTTAGTTTTTTCTTCCCTAGCTTCTTCATTAGCGCTTTTTTATTTTCTACAAGCAATAATTTCCCGTGATTAATTATACCTACCCTATCGGCCATCTCTTCAGCCTCTTGAATATAATGAGTTGTTAAAATTATTGTGACTCCGCTCTCTTTTAGTTTTCTGATTAATTTCCATAAAGTTTTTCGCAAAGATACGTCTACACCGGCAGTTGGCTCATCTAGAAACAGTATACTTGGTTGATGAGAAAGGGCTTTTGCAATAAGAAGCCTTCTTTTCATACCACCTGACAGTGAAAAAATTTTCTGGTTTTTTTTATCTTCAAGCGATAGCTCTTGTAAAAGCGATGTCAAATATGTTTTATCATAAGCTTTTCCGTTTAAACCTCGACTGAAGATTAACGTATTCCAAACAGTTTCAAATGTATCAAGAGTCAATTCTTGAGGTACCAAGCCAATTTCTGCCCGAGCTTTTTTATATTGAGAAATCGTGTCTAAGCCATTGACTTGTATTGTTCCCTTTGTTTGTTTTGCAATGCCGCAGATTGAAGATATGAGAGTTGTTTTTCCTGCACCATTAGGTCCTAGCAGAGCAAATATTTCGCCTTCTTTAATGTTAAG
>CACKLF010000020.1 GCA_902600895.1 uncultured Alphaproteobacteria bacterium
AGTATTTTAGATGAACGTGGCATTGACCTATACCAAAAACTTATCTCAAATCCAGCACACGTATCAGGGACAATTGAAATGATGGCACAATGGAATCATCAGGAGCTAAGTTCCATATCAAAGAAGTTTTCTGCTAAATGTTTGTTTATTACTGGCAAAAATGACAAGATAGTTCACCCAGATGTATCGTTGAGAGTCTTCCAAAAAATTAAGAATGCAAAAATGACTTGTTTAAAAGATCTTGGGCACTTAATGCACGAGGAAAGGCCAAGAGAGATATACAATGAAATATGCAAGTTTCTAAAAGAGAATACTTAGCTAACAAACTATTATATCTCTACTTTATCTGGTTTTACTTAGAAGCAACTGCCTCTCGATAACTAATGAATACCACAGATGCAAATATTATAGAACCTCCAAATAATACAAAAATATCAATACTTTCTCCAAAAAAATAATATCCTATCATCGCTGCCCAAATTAACTGAAGAAAGGTAACCGGCTGTGATATAGCAATTGGTGCAAGTTGTAAGGCCTTTGTCATCAGATAATGTCCTGAGGTAGCAAAAAAAGCTACTAAGCTCATCCATAATACAAATTCAAGGGTTGGTGTCACCCATTGGTAAAATGCGAAAGGGACTAGGGCAATGGTTACATAAACTGTAAGCATAGCAACTATCATGAATGGCGAAGTGTCAAAAGTGAGTCTCTTGGTCAATAAATAAGAAATAGAAAAGAAAATAGCTGCTAATAGCTGGCTCAGCCGGCCTAAAGATAATACTTCGAAGCCAGGCCGAAGGATTAAAAGCATTCCGACGAAAGCTATTAAAATTGCAAATATCCTTCTAAACGCCAATGCCTCTCCAAGAAATAGAGCGGCACCGATAGAAACGAAAATTGGGGTGGTATAACCAATGGCGGTTACTTCAGCAATTGGTAGCCTAGCCATAGAATAAAACCATAATATTACGCCTAATCCATGTGCTAACCCCCTGAAAAAAAACCATTTCCAATTCTCAAACAAATTTAATGACTGTGTATATTTTTCATCGACTTCATCTTTAGTACCCAAATAGGTCATGTAAAAAAAAGGCAAAAACATTATTAAGCCTGCAAGATAACGCAAAAATGCTGCTTCAGCAGCAGGAACCACTGGTCCATTGAATTTTACAATTACAGTTACCGCAACAAAGCAAATTGTGGAAAGTATCATAAAGGTGATACTTAATATCGGCTGTGCTTTTTTTGAACCAAAGTAGGTAGAACCCGATCCTAAAATTGAAAAAGGAGATACGCCCAAAAATATTTTCCAATCCAAATAATTCAACATTTAAGAATTATGAAGGCACCAAGCGATCCACTCAAAAATGTGTGTTAATTCAAAATTTTAGCAGTAGTAGCATCCTCAACTTGCTGACGACTCACATTGTCAGCATATTCCACTATTTGAAGACCATTAGATTTTACATCAAAAACACACAGATTTGTAATTATTCTATGAACTACTGATTTCCCTGTCAAAGGTAGAGTGCACTCCTTAAGTATTTTACTTTCTCCATGCTTATTAGTGTGGTCCATGATCACAACAACTCTCTTTACACCAGCAACTAGGTCCATGGCTCCACCCATTCCTTTAACCAGCTTTCCAGGGATCATCCAGTTTGCAAGATCTCCATTTTCTGATACTTCCATAGCGCCAAGAATTGCCATATCAATGTGACCACCTCTAATCATTGAGAAGCTATCTGCACTTGAAAAATAGCTAGTTCTTGGCAATTCAGTGATTGTTTGTTTTCCCGCATTAATTAAGTCAGGGTCAATCTTATCCTCTGTTGGGAATGGGCCCATTCCAAGCATACCATTTTCTGACTGCAAGGTAACATCTATGCCATTGGGTATATAATTGGAAACCAAAGTTGGGATACCAATACCTAAATTTACATACATTCCATCGGCTAGCTCTCTTGCAGCACGCTCAGCCATCTTATTACGATCCCACATTAACCCTACCCTTCACTAATAGTTCGATTTTCAATTCTTTTTTCATGGGCACCCTTAAATATGCGATTTATGAAAATTCCAGGTGTATGAATATGATCTGGATCTAGGCTTCCAACGGGTACAAGCTCCTCAACTTCTGCAACACATATTTTACCACATGACGCAGCATTCGGGTTAAAGTTTCTTGCTGTTTTATTGAAAATTAAATTTCCTGCAGTGTCACCTTTCCAAGCCTTTATAATCGATAAGTCCATCATCAAACCCGTTTCTAAAATATAAACTTCTCCATTGAAATCTTTATGCTCCTTGCCTTCTGCTATTACAGTACCCACCCCCGTTTTAGTATAAAAACCCGGAATCCCAGCTCCACCAGCTCTCATTCGCTCTGCTAAAGTACCTTGAGGATTAAACTCTAATTCTAATTCACCACCTAAGTATTGGCGCATGAACTCAGCATTTTCACCAACATATGAGCTTATCATTTTTTTTACTTGCTTGGTCTTAAGTAAAATTCCCAGACCAAAGTCATCTATTCCTGCATTGTTTGACGCCACCGTCAAATTTTTTACTCCAGAGTCTTTGATGGCATCTATGGCATTTTCAGGGATACCACATAATCCAAAACCTCCTGAAGCTATAGTCATCCCATCAAACAAAAGACCGTCAAGTGCCTCTGAAGCATTGTCATAAACTTTACCCATCAAATCACCTCCTAAAGCTAATCAAAATAGCCTAATAAGAATTTTATAAATTCGCAAGAAATGGTTTGGATCAAAATCCAGATTCAGTCATCAATTAGGTTACCAGAACCAGCCCCAGTTTTACGAGACACTTCACTATCTGGCACATAAGTTTGAAAAGCCAAATTTTCTAAATACATCCAAGTGCTTTTATTTACAAATACCCTATTTTTAAATTCAATTGTTTGTTTTACTCTGCAGTAGCTTGCCTTAACACAAACGTAATCCACCGACTCAGGATTGAAGTTTCTACCTTTAATAATGACAGACTTTGCTGATGCCATGAGTTTAAAACCTTTCCAGCTTATCTCTAATTCCACATCATTAAGAACTAGAGACAATAGAGTGCCTAACAATGATAATGGAAATCTCACATTTTTTACTTCAAGGTTCTCACTTTCGAAGTATGTATCAGAAACTCTGGTGTCCAGAATTAATAGTCCTAAAAAAAACCCAATTTTTTCTTTCCCATCTGATGGTTCTATTTCATATAAAATTGATGGTCTAAAAAGTTTTCCTGAGGCCAGTTCTTGAAATAGGGGAACAAATGCCTCTACATTTGGCAGATTAAATCTTGCTAGATTTCGTATCGCATAACCAGCTTCAACTGCTTCTCCCCATGTCATTCCAGAAGCTTTAGCTGCTTTCTTAGAAATGGTCTCGACTTCACCAAGTGAATACATTGGATAATGCTATACTAATAAGGCCAAAATTCGTCATATGCTGAGCTAAGAGACCCTGCCAGGGGGGCATTTTTGTACATACAAATCCTAACCCACCTGTCTGATCTTGGATCAAAATTTGTTGCACCAAAAAATGATAATTTACATCGCAACAAGTCTAATGGTCTCATTTCTTTTGAAATGAGGTTATCCCTTATTTCTCCATATGGCATTGTTCGGCAGGAAAGAATCCGCATAACAATATGACGCAATTCTGGCTGGTCTGAGAGAAACTCAGATATAAGCCTGGTTCCTTCTTCCTTTAGTAACTGACAGTTAAGAAGACTAACGTCTCTCCCTATCGCTAAGGGCTCCTCTAAGTCAGACCCACTTTCCTCATATCTTTCTCCAAGCCTTGGCTCTAGCTTTGCTTGTGAATAATACCAAAATCTAGCCGAATGGGATTGATTGGTGTAATCAACCCCTAAAGCCCATTTAAAATTACCCTCTATTAATGCAAGCACGTCATTACAGGTTGTATTCTGAAGTCTAATGAATTCCTTTTCTCCAAATAAAGACATGTTTGGCCCTAAATGATCAACGAGTTCTGCATAGGGCTCCAGTAGCAGAGAAACTACTAACTCCTGAGTTTCCATTGAGGTATTTTCCTCAACCCACTGATACAGATTTAACCATGGATATGTTTTCCGAGTATAGTCAAAATTAGAAGCAACCATCAAAAGATTCCTAAGATCTTCCTTCAATTGCTCAATCCTTTTAATCTGATCCTTACTAATTGATGCCCATTCAAGAGCATTATT
The DNA here is from genome assembly GCA_902600895.1 of uncultured Alphaproteobacteria bacterium. Lineage (GTDB taxonomy): Bacteria > Pseudomonadota > Alphaproteobacteria > Rhodobacterales > Rhodobacteraceae > CACKLF01. The sequence continues at coordinate 4,225 of CACKLF010000020.1, forward strand.
CAGAGATTTTGACAATAATTCTTTAAATAAATTAAATTCACTTTCTGAAACAGACTCTAAAGATAATACGTCCGTGAAAGCCCTTTCTCTAGCGGAAATCCATTTGTTGAGTAGATCAGGATGGTAAACTAAGAATGGTGCCATTCCTAAACCGGTTGAATTGCCTACCCCTAGTTTTCTTTTTAGTTGGTCCTCGAGCTCTGACGCCCCGGATCCTCCTTTCGATTTAGCAAACCAAGCGACCAAGTCAAATACTACGTTTCGGAGCATATAAACTGCTAAAAGCTCAGCTTGAAAAGGAGCTTTAAATTCATCATAATTTTCAATAGTTACTCGATCAGCTAAGCCAAATTTTCCAGATCCATAAACAGCAGTGGTTCTCATTAAATATCCAACATTAACTAATTCAGCATGAGTAGGTTGGATTCCTTTAGATAATTTTTCTACTACCAAATCCCACAACCTTACCGATCTGTTTGCTCGACCTAGCACGAGTTCATTTTCAGACACTCTTCCAGCTTCCTGAAGCGGGACATGTTTTCCCAAACGCTTAATATCTTCTGAGTCAGGCACCCCTTTAAAAAGAGTGAAGGTCAAGTCCCAGGCGGTTGCTATAACCCTATCTGAACGCTCTTCAGGGGGAAGATCATGAGTAAAAATAACTAGTGAATAGACTCGTGTTCCGGTGTTTACAGAGTAAATGATATGACCTACTCCTCTGTTATCAAGACACCAGTTCCCATAATTAAAATTCCATTTTTCCGCAAAAACCCTCCTTAATAATTGCCTCATAAAGCTAAGCCTAGATTGATGGAAAGAACCAATTCTGCCCAGTTTCATCACCACATCAGGAGATCTATGGAACTGACCCTCATTAACTTGAGGATCTAATTCATCCTCTTTTTTATACTTCAACTGATTTGTCATCAAAATTAGACCTATACTTCATATATAATTATCCAATGGTTTTCTCAAAAAACCGAAACCAGTTATTGCCTAATATACTGGAAACTTCAAGCTCATTAAAGCCAACCTCTGATAATCCATCTGCCAAAGTAGGAAAATCACAGTTTCCTTGAAACCACTTAGGCATCTGAGGGAAACCTGCAAATTCTTTAGAGCCCTCCCCATAATCAAGTGTTTTTGTCCACCTGCCATTTCTCATCCATTGAACTACTCTATCAGGTTGATCCTGACATAAATCAGAGCCAATTCCTAACGAACCTATGCCCATTATCTCTGCACAATCGTAAATCATCTGGCAAAAACTATGCAGAGTGCAATTCGATCCATTTTCTAGATGATGGGGATAAAGTGAAAAGCCAATCATTCCCTCATTTTTGCTAAGTGCTTCTAAAACCGCTTTGGATTTATTTCGCCTCGCTGGATGCCAAAAAGAAGCGTTGGCATGACTAATTACAATTGGGACTTTGGATTTGCTGATTGCGTCTAACGTAGATAATTCTGAAGAATGACTCATATCGATAAGCATTCCCAAGCGATTCATTTCTTTAATAACCTCTAAACCCATTCTACTCAAACCTAGGTCATTAGCTTCATAGCATCCTGATGCCAACAATGACTGATTATTATAAGTCAATTGCATAAACCTTACTCCAAGGTTGTACCAAATTTCGAGTAGACCAACATCATCTTCAATTGGTGATGGGTTTTGAAAGCCAAAAAAAATCGCGGTCTTATTTGTCTGCTTAGCTTTTTCTATATCCTTTACTGACCTTCCTTGAAAAATTTTATCTTGATAGCTTTCAAAGTAGCCATACCAACGCTCCAGATTTAAAATCGTTTCTCTGAAAGTTTCATGATATGCAATTGTAGCATGCACAGCATCCAATTTAGCATCTCGCATTTCTGTGAAGATCTTCTCGGACCAATTGGCATATTGGAGACAGTCAATTTTGTAATTCATCTTTTGCTGTAGACTTTTTTTTATTTTTCACATTCTCAAACCATTTTGCTATGACTAATCGTTCCTCCAATTCCATTCCGCTAAGATTGTTGGGGGGCATAGCATTACTTACAGCTGCATGCATATAAATCTCTTTTGCATATTTTAGTATATCCGCTTGAGACTCTAAAATGACACCACTTGCTGGAATATGCAACCCATCCCACAAAGGTTCTTTTGCATGACACATCGCACAGCGATAGGAAACTATTTCGGTTACCCCTGCGAGATTAATTAACTCACCATATTCCTCTTCAAACTTTACCTCATTCAACGAATCCACTTTCAGGTGATCTGGCCTGTAAGTACTCAAAAATGCTGCAATTGAAATCAATACAGCCGTCACAACCCAAGTCCAATAAGGCTTTCCTTTACCAGCATGATATGAATTAAAAAAGTGGCGTATTGATACGCCAGTTAAGAAAACGAGCATCGCTACTATCCAGTTATACTCTGATGTATAAACTAAAGGATAATGAATTGATATCATCAGAAAAAGGACTGGCAAAGTAAGGTAATTATTATGGGTCGATCTTTGCTTTGCTATTTTACCATAAATTGCGTCTGGATCCTTACCGGCCATAAGGTCTGCAACAACAATTCGCTGATTTGGAATTATTATAAAAAACACGTTGGCTGACATCAGTGTGGCAGTAAATGCACCGATGTGCAAAAGTGCTGCTCTTCCACTGAAAACCTGAACATAAGCATAAGAAACCGCACCTAACACAAAAAATAATAGTATCATCAAATTAGTCTGAGAACCATTTAGAAAAAATTTACACATTGTATTGTAAATGAGCCAACCGCTTGCCAATGAGAATATGGAGATTGCAATAGCTAAGGGAGCAGCAATATCCAAAATCTCGATATCTATCAAAAAAGTATCTGCCCCCCCGTAATAAACAATTGACAAAAGTGCAAATCCAGATAGCCAAGTAGTGTAACTTTCCCATTTAAACCAAGTGAGATCTTCTGGAAGGTTAGGAGGTGCCACATTATATTTTTGCAGATGATAAAAACCGCCCCCATGAACCTGCCAGGCTTCTCCTTGCACACCTTTTGGCAGTGTCGCGTTTCTCTTTAATCCAAGATCAAGTGCTATAAAATAAAAAGATGAACCTATCCACGCTATACCAGCGATAACGTGCAACCACCTCACAGTAAACTCCAGCCAATCCCAAAAATAAAATTCGAACATAATTATTAGCCTAATACCCTGGTCAACTTCCTCTATAAGTTGAATAACCGTAAGGTGATACTAATAAGGGTACATGATAATGGTCCATTGAATTATTAACTCCAAAACGAACAGGCACTACATTTAAAAATAATTCCCCAGGCAAACTCTTCATTTGGTCTCTGAAATATGAGCCTACATCAAAAGAAAGCTCATAAACCCCTTTAGTGAATTGTTTTCCTTCAAGTAAAGGGGAATCAGTCCTACCATCAGTATTTGTTATAGTTTCAAGTATCATTTCTGGACCAGAAGCTCTATAAAAATGCAGTTTAATTTTTAGCCCTGCAGCTGGATTACCTGAAGACAAATCCAAAACATGCGTGCTTAACCAACCTTTCACTTGCACCCCCATTTTGATTGACCCTTTTTGTGATTGCATTATTGCACAAGGTAAAGATATCATATTTCATAAAATAGGATTAGAGCAAGGTAAATAATGTATTATCCCAGAGACTTAACAGGATATGGAGATAAGAAACCAGAATTCCTTTGGCCAAACGATTCCGTTATCGCAGTGCAATTCGTTGTAAATTATGAAGAAGGCGGTGAAAACAACATACTCCATGGCGATGAGGGATCGGAGGCATTCTTGTCCGAAATCATTGGAGCTCAGCCTTGGAAAGCACAGAGACACTGGAATATGGAAAGTATCTATGAATACGGTGCAAGAGCAGGTTTCTGGCGTTTAAGGGAGATATTTGATGCTAAAGGTATCCCCGTAACTGTTTACGGCGTAGCTGAAGCATTAGCCAGATCACCATTGCAGGTCAAAGCAATGATTGACTCAAATTGGGAAATAGCATCACACGGTCTCAAATGGATAGAGTACAAAGATTTCTCAATTACAAAAGAGAAGCAGTTCTTTAATAAAGCCATTAAATTGCATGAGGCAGTAACAGGTTCAAAACCAGCTGGATGGTATCTTGGACGATGTTCAGCGAATACTGTTAACATAGCTTGTGAGTACGGAAAACTTGAATATATTTCTGATAGTTATGCTGATGACCTACCCTATTGGTATAACAATGGAACCCAGAATAACTTGATTATTCCTTATACCTTAGATGTAAACGACATGAGATTTGCTACCAATCAGGGTTTCAACTCAGGAACACAATTTTACGACTATTTAAAAGATACTTTTGACCTACTATACAAGGAGGGACAAAAAGGCCGCCCAAAAATGATGACAGTGGGGCTTCATTGTAGATTGGCAGGTAGACCTGGAAGAGCGCAAGCGATTCAAAGATTTATAAACTACATTCAAGGCCATAAAAAGGTTTGGTGCGCTAAGAGAATTGATATCGCGAAATTCTGGAAAGACAGATTTCCTCCTTGGGAAAATAAGGTAAAGCCATCAGAAATGACCAAATCACAATTCATGAACAAATTTAAAAATGTTTTTGAACATAGTGATTGGATAGCAGCAAAAACGTTTGAAAAAAATATTAGCCCACAGCTAAATTCATTAACCGGTTTACATCAGACTATGTGCATGAATTTTCGTTTAGAAAGTAAGCCAAAGAAAATGAGGACACTATTATCTCACCCTGATTTAGCAGGTAAATTAGCAGACCTAAACAAACTAACCATGGAGAGTAAAGCAGAACAAGCATCTGCAGGCTTAAATAGCTTATCGAGTGAACAAAAAAAGAGATTTAAAAAAATAAATGAGAGTTACCGTAAGACTTTTGGCTTTCCATTTATACTCGCAGTAAAAAACAAGAATCCAAATGAAATTTTATCTATTATAAGTTCACGGATAAAAAATGATCATAAAGAAGAATTTGAAACTGCCTGTCAGGAAGTTGAAAAAATAGCGCTTCTTCGCCTTAATGATATTTTTAAGCAGCTATGAATACAGTAAAGATAGAAAAATTAACTAACAAAACATTTGCCCATTTTGGGGATGTGATTGACACAAGATCAAGAAACTATGAACTCATTAATAATGAGCGATGTCGAAAATTCAGTGGGCTATCAACGGTGAAGGTTCAAAATAATGACCCAATAGCCTTTTCAATTTTTGAAAGCGAAGGTAAACAACTTCCAATTCATCTTGACTTTGTAGAAAGACATCCATTGGCATCTCAGGGTTTTATGCCACTTCACTATAAAAAATTCCTAATAACCGTAGCAGAGGAATATAATGATGAGCCAGTTAATTTGAGAGCATTCATGACTGACGGAATGCAAGGAATAAATATTAATCCCAATGTCTGGCATGGCGTGTTATGCCCCGTACCTGAAAGAGGTAGGTTCCTAGTTGTTGATAGGTTGGAAACAAATAATAACCTTCAAATACATAAATTTGAGAAACCATTCATAATTGATTGGCAATTTTAAAGTGGAAGACATCTTAGTTAAAAATTGCAATGTACTTGTGACTATGAATAAGGATAGGGAGGAACTGAGAGATGTGGATATCCATTTATCTAATGGCTCTATAAAAAAAATTGGATCCAATCTCAAAAATACAGACGATTTGAAAGTTATTGATGGAAGCCAATCGATTGTAACTCCAGGACTTATCAATACTCATGACCATCTTTTTCAGTCATTAACAAAAGCCGTACCAGGTGTCCAGAATGTTTCATTATTTGAATGGTTAAAGGGTCTCTACCCTGTCTGGGGAAAAATGAATCCACAACAAATTTTTACTGCCACACAACTTGGCCTTTCAGAACTTGCAATGTCTGGGTGTACATTCAGTGCAGATCATATGTATATCTTTAAGAACGGTACCAAATTAGATGACACCATTTTAGCTGCTGGAGAGGTGGGAGTTAGATTTTATCCGACACGTGGTGCCATGAGTGTTGGGGCCAGCAAGGGAGGCCTTCCTCCTGATAATTTGATTGAAAGCGAAGAAACAATATTGTCTGATATGGAAAGAGTTGTAAATAAGTTTAACCAAACTCATGAAGGTGCACTCGTTAACGTTGGTTTAGCACCCTGTTCTCCATTTTCGGTGAGCAAAAACCTCATGATAGAGACAGCGAAACTAGCTAGAAAGTTAGGGGCTAGGCTGCATACGCACTTAGCAGAAAACGAAGATGATTTAAGGTTTTCAATGGAAAAGTATGGTTGTACGCCCGGAGAATATATTCAAGACCTTGAATGGGTGGGGCCAGATGTATGGCATGCTCACTGTGTTAAATTAAGTGACAAGGAAATAGAAATATTTAAAAAAACATCAACAGGAGTTGCTCACTGTCCATGCTCAAATTGCAGGCTCAGTTCTGGAATTGCTCCTGTAAGCAAACTTTTGAAAGCTGGAGTGCATGTGGGATTGGGTGTTGATGGTGCTGCTTCTTCTGATAGTACTCATTTATTAAATGAGGCACGTCAGACCATGTTATTACAAAGGTTGACCAAAGAGGGCGCAAGCTTTAGCGCTAGAAATGCTTTGGAAATTGCAACGATTGGAGGTGCCCAAGTTTTAGGTAGAAGAGATGTGGGTTCTATTGAAATTGGGAAAAGAGCAGATATTGCCATGTGGAGTCTTAATAAAATACCGTTTGCTGGAGCCTGGGATCCTGTTGCGTCGCTGATTTTTACTGGCCCTCACTATGTAGAAAAACTAATCGTAGAGGGCAGTCTGGTCATTGATGACGGCAATTTGCTTACAATTGACCTCCCGAAACTTATACGTAAGGCCAAACTAGCCATCGAACAGCTCATGGATTAGCCTAAACTACGGGTGAAGTTAATTTCTCCATAGTAATGGTAAGAAAAGTGCCATAACTATCAAAATCTCCAATCGTCCCACAATCATAGAAATTGCCAACACTATTTTTTCTGGATCGCCCAATGAACTAAAATTTCCAGTTGGTCCAATGACAGACCCAATCCCAGGACCCACATTAGCTAAAGCCGTAGTGGCACCTGATAAAGCTGTGACGAAATCTAATCCGAGAGCCCCAAGAATAACTGTGGCAACTGCCAAGGATAGAAAGAAAGATACTATCATAATTATAGCTGATCGAAAAATTGGTTCATCAACTACCTGCTTTCCGTAATGCATAAGAAAAATGCCCTTAGAGTATACTAGTTCTCTAAGAGATGACTTGATTAACTCAGCGATAATGATAAAGCGGTAAATTTTTATACCACCAGATGTAGATCCAGCACAACCTCCAATAAAAATCAAAACAAAAAATAAAACAGGACCTATCATGCCATAAGACATAAAGTCTCCAGAGGCATATCCTGTAGTACTTACAATAGCCACAGTATCAAATGCTCTGTGGGTAAAATCATAAAATGTAAGTTGAGTTAGGCTGGTATCTGCAACACATAAAACGAATAGGGCAACAACTAGAATGGAAAAAAAGATGAAAATCTGTGGATCTGGCTTTGGTATACTTCTAGTAAAAAAAATCCCGATAAAGAAATTAAACGGCAAACCGCCAATAATCATAAACACGATGGCAATCCAAAGAATCGGCAAAGAACTAAAATAACCAAGCGATTCATTGTGGCTAGAAAAACCACCAGTGGAAACTGTTGTCATAGCATGAACTACGGAGTCAAAAATGCCCATTCCTGCAATATAATACGCAAGGGTACATACAACAGACAGTATGATATAAATAAAGATTATTGTACGGGAAATTTCAATCAGTCTTGGAAGGGGCTTCTCCGCCCTGTCGGAGCTTTCCATCCGAAAAAGCTGCATTCCTCCTACTCTTAAAAAGGGTAATAAAATTAAACCAAGAGATAATATCCCTAATCCGCCTATCCACTGCATTATAGCGCGCCAAACTAATACCGGCCTGTCCTGAGTCTCTAAATCTGAAATTATGGTCGAACCTGTGGTGGTCAAGCCAGATACAGCTTCAAATATTGAGTCAACTACTGATAATGGCTGCTGTCCAAACATTAAAGGTAGAGAGCAAATAACAGGGCAGAACCACCAAAGCAAATTCACTACAATAATTCCAAATCTTGCAGATACTCTGGGAGTATCACCTCTTGAAGCTAGGGCAATAAGTAAACATACAACGCTAGAAGTGGTAGCTGACCAGAAAAAACCGTCACCACCAGTCCAACCGAAAATTACTGATGTTATCCAAGGAAGATACATTAAAACTGAGAAAACTAAGCCCGCGAGGGAAACAATTTGGCAAGCGGCACGCAACTCATTAGATAGCATTCTAATCTAAGCTCCCAAAACTTTTATGCCAAAATATTGATAGATACTAATCTACTTAATAAAACATAACATGAATATTCACTTTTGAAAAATATAAATTTTTTTTAGCAGTAACTATATAAGCTCTATGATCGATAGAGTTAGCCCTAATAGCCCAGAAATCAATACTATGGCCCAAGTTGGAACTCGATCTGAAAATACTAACAAGCTGGCAATAGCTAACAAAAATACCGATCCAGTACTATCCAGCGAATTCAACAAAATTGGACTCACAAAATTTGCTAACAAGATTCCCACTACCCCAGCATTAATTCCAGCAATTATTTTAAATATGCCATTATGTCGGTGAAATCTTGGCCAGATTTGAAGGCATGCTGGAAGAAATAAAAATGTAGGTAAAAATATTGATATAAGAGAAAACAAAGAAATTGAAATCCGATAAAGTGGATCCGTGTCTTGGCTTAGGAGCACACCTATATAACCCGCCATAGAAAATAAAGGCCCTGGGATTGCCTGAGCGAAACCGTAACCAGTCAAAAATTCGCCCAATGTGATGAATTCACCATCAACAAAAAAATTTTTTAAAAAAGGAAAAACAACGTGACCACCCCCAAAAACTAATGAACCAGCTCTATAAAAGCCTGAAAAAACAGATATCAAAAAATTATCAAAAGAAAAAAATGTCATAGGTAATAGAAAGAAAAAAACACCAAGTGCAACAAAATTAAAATAGGATGGCTTAATATTGGTTATAAGTGAACTCCGATATTTCTTTTTGTCAGTTATAAAAATTAGCCCCAAAATAGCAGAAAATATTATTGCTAATAGTTGAATGGTTGCTATTGGAAAGAATATTATTAAGGCAAAACTAAGAACCGCAATTACGCGCGTTTTCAAATCATTACAAAAATTTATGCCCATTGATAGTACAGCTTGAGCCACAATTGGAACTACAACAGCAGATAACCCAAGGCTGAGACCCTCCACGAAATCTCCTTGAATTGACAATAATCCAAGACCCAAAGCTGCCATAATGCAAAAAGCTGGAAGTGTAAAACCAAGCCACGCCATGAATGCTCCCAACCAACCACCTCTTACATAACCAATTGAAAATCCAACTTGGCTCGATGTAGGTCCTGGAAGTATTTGGCATAAACTAATTAAGGATAAGTACTCATCATGATTTAGCCAACTGCGCTTATCAACTAATTCCCTTTTGAATACTGCGATATGTGCAGTCGGGCCTCCGAAAGATACTAGCCCAATACCAAGAAAAGTTTTGAAAATTCGAAGGCTGTTTTTAGCACCAACGTACATAATTTGACATTCCACAAAATATTAATTGCTTGGGAAAAATAGCTGCTGGTTCGCAATTTTAAATGAACCTATAGTGCTCTTACCCTCATCAGAAATTATCCAATGCAAAAACCTATTGGCATCTTTAATATTTACATTTGGACAACGCTCTGGGTTTACAAGAATTATTCCATACTGGTTGAATAACCGAGGGTCCTCATCAAAAAGTATTTTTAAATCGCTTTTATTTTTAAATGAGATCCATGTAGCCCTGTCAGTAATAGTGTAAGCGTTTTTACCTGCCGCTATATTCAAAGTTGCCCCCATACCTAACCCTGTCTCTAGATACCATTGCCCGGAATACTTTGTAGGCTCTAAACCAGCTAATTCCCATAATTTCTTTTCTTTATTGTGAGTACCACTATTATCAGACCGTGAAAGAAAAATCACCTTCGATTCATAAATGGTTTGCAAAACATCAATTGTATTCATTTTATTCCGAAGCCTTAAGTTATCATGATTGGGACCAACGAATATAAAATCGTTATACATTAAATCATATCTTTTTAATCCATATCCCTCTTTGACAAAAGCGGTCTCAGCTTCAATGTCGTGAACTAACAACACATCCCCATCACATCTTTTTGCATTGCTAATAGCTTGGCCAGTACCTACGGCTACAACTTTTACGTCCAGACTTAAATTTTTCTTTACCTTTGGGATTATAAAATCATAGAAACCTGAGTTTTTAGTAGATGTGGTAGATTGTATGATTATCTCAGCTGCATATGAAGATAAGGGGGAAAAAATAAAAAAAGTGGAAAACAAAATTTTAAACATATTGTACATCCTTAAACTAAGAGCTTTCCAGCCAAATAATTTTTGGTGAAATCAGATTTTGGATTTTCAAAAAAACTTATAACATTTTCCTGCTCCACAATTTTGCCTTGATAAATCATTATTGCATCACTCGCCAACCTGAATGCTTGGTTAATATCATGAGTAACAAAAATTATCTTTGTTCCTTTTTTAGACTGATCTTTAATCAAACCCTCAATTAGCATAGTTGTATTTGGATCAATGGTTGAAGTCGGCTCATCTACCAAAAGGATGCTAGGGTTGCTGATTAAGGATCTCGCCAATGAAAGCTTTTGCTTCTCACCTCCTGATAAAAGCTTTGCAGGTGCTGAAAGTTTTTTGCCCAAACCTACCCTCGAGAGGATATCAATGATTTTTTGTTTTTCGGAAGCGGATATGAAAAAGTTTTTACGCTCAAAACACATCGACATATTTTGATAAACAGATAAACGCATAAGAATTGGCGTCTGAAGTACCATGGATTGAGACTGACGCTTATCACTGATAGGCAAACCATTTAGTCTTATTTGACCCGCAGAGGGGAGTTCAATGCCCTGAATTAGTTTCAATAGCAAGCTCTTACCCGCGCCGTTTGGTCCCACAATTACAGTGATACCAGGACTATCTATCCTTAAATAATCTACACACAACAAAACTTTACCATTATGACAAAATTTTAAATCCTTAATTTCAATTTTCGGTTCTTTTTTATTAGTCATAACCATATCTCTTTACAAAAAGTCTCAGTGAAAAAACTAGTAAATTCACCGTCAATGCAATTAAAAGAAGTATTATCCCTAAGGCCATTGCTAAGGATAAATCACCTTGTGAAGTATGCATCGCTATAGCGGTAGTCATCATTCGTGTAACGTGGTCGATATTACCACCTACAATTATTACAGCACCTACCTCAGATATTGCCCTACCAAATCCTGCTAAAAAAATTGTAAGGAGAGCAAAACGGGAGTCTAAAAAAAATATTAGAAATTGTTGGGTCTTTTTTACTCGCAAGGAAACAAATAAATCCTTATATTCACTATTCAATTCTTCTACCTTCTGGCAAGTTAGGGAACTTATTATTGGGAATATTAGTATGAATTGGGCAATTATCATGGCGTATGGAGTATACAAGAAGTTCATCCATCCCATTGGACCTGATCTTGATAAGAGCAAATACACTGACAGACCCACCACAACCGGAGGGAGTCCCATTAATGTATTCAAAATTAAGACGACAAAATTTCTTCCAACGAACTTGTAGACTCCTAGGATAATTCCCAAAGGAATAGCAAAAAGACAGGACAAAATCAGCGAGGTTAAACTCACTTTCAAGGATAACCAAACTATTTCAAAAACTTTTGAGTCAAATCCTAAGATCAACCCCCAAGCTAAAGATAATGTCTCATTTATGAATTGCATTCAAAAAATCCAAAACAAAGATTAGAAACCTAGAATAATTCATATGGTAAAAATTTTACAAGTGAACCAACTTTAATATTAGTGTCTGAATTATCCAATCTTACTAGGCCATCCGACCAAGACAAGCTGCTGACTCTGCCAGAACCCTCCGATCCAAATATTTCTACCATCCCACTTTTGTTAATTTTTGCTCTCAAGAATTCTGTACGCCCCAGTTTTTTCTCTTTTTGAAAATTCGATTTTATATGAAAAAAACTTGGTTCTTTAAAATCTCCACCTGCAAGAAAATCTAGAGATGGCTTTAAGAAAATTAGACTACAAGTCATTGCCGCTACAGGGTTCCCGGGAAGGGCATATATTGGAAGATTGTTAATATATCCCATGGCAAAAGGTCTACCGGGTTTCATGGCTACTCTCCATACTATAAGATCTCCCTCAGATCTCAATAAATGGGAAACACAATCCCGATCTCCGGAGGAAGCACCTCCGGTTGTAACTACCAAATCCACCTTAGATTGATTAATTTTTATTTTTGATTTTAGCTCGTCCATAGAGTCCTTGACGATCCCTAAGTCAACTACGTTATAACCCCAACTTTTTAATTTTGATATTAGCATAGGCCGATTGGAGTCAAATATTTGATGTTCATCTGCTAATTGTTCCGTATCCACTAATTCATCCCCAGTAGATAACACGCCAACATTAAGGCTTCTATACACTTTGACTTTTGACACTCCAGTTGAGGACAGCAAAGCTAGATCCTGTGACCGTAATTTTCTTCCTTTAGTAAATAGTAAATCGGACCGTTTTTTATCTTCACCCGCTTTTCGGGTGTTAGACCCTTTCTTAAGACCTTTGGGCAATTCAAATCTTATTTTACCTTCAGGAACATCCTCGGAAAGTATAACTGAGTCCGTCCCATGTGGTATCGGAGCTCCCGTAAAAATTTTCACAGCCTTACCGGTCGGCACAGTTACATTCAATTTTTTACCTGGTGTGACTACCTCTGGCAAAATCTCTATTAATTTACTATCTAAATTTTTTGGATACAAAAATGCGTATCCGTCAACTGCAGAATTTGTCATCGGAGGATTGTCACGTAAAGCTGTTACCGTTTCAGCTAGAAAATAGTTTTCTGCATCCGCGGTTGATATGACTTTTTCTAACGGTTTTGGTTTAAGACAATTTTTAATTTTTAACAAAGCTTCTTTGACGGGCGTCCAATGAATGCCAGGTGGCAATCCTACTGTTCCTTCTCGAGAAATCCTTGTTTTTTTCATCTAAACTACCATAGTTCTTCAATGGGAATAGATCCCTTGATAACAAAATCGATTATTTTCTCAACCTCATCTGGCAGAAACTGAGTACGTTCACTATTCAAATTAATTAAATTATGTACTATTCCTAAGATTGTTTTATCAGACTTAATCAGCGGTTGGTTTGGTGTACCGTCAAGGTAGCATTCAATCTTAGGGTGTTTTTCTGATTTAAAGCCCTCAACAATAACAAAATTCACAGGATCAAGCTTTTTTAATGTCCTTTCAAATATTTGACCCTCATCATAATTTTGCTCACTAATCAGAGCCCACAATTTTTTTGAAGACACTACCACTTGGGATGCACCTGCCTCCCTGTGCCTAAAGCTATCCTTGCCGACGTGGTCAATTGCAAAATTATGATGCGCATGTTTTACAGTAGATACTGTATAGCCTCTCTTTACGAGGCCACCTGTAATTTTCTCAACAAGAGTAGTTTTGCCAGTATTTTTCCAGCCTACTACACCAAAAACCCTCAAATCCTATCTCCTCTTAATATGCTTTCAGCTTCTATTAGATCCTTTTTTGTATTGATGTTAAAGAATGGATCAACTAACTTGTCTCTACTAAATTTTACATTTTTAATTTTAAACTGATCTGACCAACTAACTATTTTACGAGTCCCTTTCATAAGATCCTGGTATAGGTCATCCTTGAGCCCAACGGGCCAAATACAAAAAGTTGGGTGCCTTTCTAATTCTCCAAACTCATTTTCAGTTGCAGCCATCACTATTTCATAATCTAAAGAATAACTATCCAATGTTGGTCCTAGTGTCTGAGGAAAAAATGGGGTGTCAGCAGCCACAGTTAACACTCTGGAACAACCTACTTCTTCAGCCCATTCCATCGCTGACAGAATTCCAGCTAAAGGGCCCAAATATCCTCCAACTGTATCTGTTATCACTGGCAAGTTATAACCCTTAAATACTTCTAAATCAGAATTTACGTTTAGCGCAACATATTTGCCCCATTGAGTGACTCTCTGAATTGCGTAATCTATTAATCTTTTCCCAGCTAATTTCATCAATGTCTTGTTCTTACCTTTCATGCGAGAGGATCTGCCACCAGCAAGAATAACAATAGCCACGTCATTATTAGGAGGCACAGCTACTAGGTTTTCTTTCATCAACCAACCTTTTACTTTTCATCAAAAATTATATTATCAGCTCCAGTAAGACATATGAACCGATGTCCTCTTAAACGTCCAATCATTGTTAAACCCACTGATTCCGCTAGTTCTACACCCCAAGCCGTAAAGCCAGACCTAGATAAAAGAAATGGAATCCCCATTACAGCTGTTTTTATAACCATTTCAGAAGTTAATCTGCCCGTGGTATACAAAATTTTATCTGAACCAACTACCTTATTATCTAGCATCCAGCCAGCAACCTTGTCGACAGCATTATGCCTTCCCACATCTTCCATATACACTAAAGGATCCTTAAAATCACAAAGAACAGTGCCGTGTATTGCTCCAGTCTCTAAATAAAGGCTTGGCGTGGTATTAATTCTTTTTGAGAGACTGTAAACTAGAGACACCGGTAGAGAAGTTGTCTTTAGTTTGAGCTGATCAACTTCATCCATTAGATCTTCAAAAACTGTTCCTACTGCGCACCCACTGGTACGTATTTTTTTACGCGAATTAATTTCATAATTTGTATCTTCATATGTGCGTACCACTACAACACCCAAATCACTGTCGAACTCTACTGACCTAACTTCATTTTTTTTCTTAATGATCCTTTGATTAAATAAAAATCCCAAGGCCAAAAGCTCTGGGTAATCACCGATTGTCATACTCGTTATTATTTCAAGGTCATTGAGAAAGACCGTTATTGGTTTCTCTAAGATTACATTTGTGGAAACTTTTTCACCAAACTCATTGAATCCACCAACTTCATTTGCAAGGTTCTTCAAATCTATATTAGGTGGGACGAGGTATGATTTTACCAATTCTCTTATCCGTAAGTTCAAACATCTAAAGTATTCTCTTTTTCCCAATTGGAAAAATGAGAAACATATGAGTTCCACTCCCCCATCTTTAGCTTAATAAATGCCTCTGAAAATTCCGCACCCATAGCCTCTTTGAAAACAGAATTAGAATTAAAGTCTCTTAAAGCATCTAAAAGATTCAGTGGGAGTTTTTTAACCCCAGTCACTTTATCCGCGTTCTCATACATATTTACCTCGGACCTCTCTCCAGGGTCACTGGCATTTGATAAGCCATCCATTCCTGCTGCAATAATTGCTGCCTGAAGCAAGTAAGGGTTGGCCGCTCCATCTGGGAGTCTTAATTCAAATCTCCCCGGACCAGGGACGCGTATCATATGAGTTCTATTATTTGAAGTCCAAGTAACAGTATTAGGTGCCCATGTCGCACCACTCAGTGTTCTTGGCGCGTTAATTCGCTTATAAGAGTTTACCGTAGGATTAGTAATTGCGGTCATTGAAGTTGCATGATTAATTATGCCTCCAAGAAAGTTTAATCCTTTTTTAGAAAGGCCTAAATCCTGACTTTCATCTGCGAAAACATTATTTTGACCTGTTAAGTCCCAAACAGAAATATGTGCATGACAACCATTTCCCGTAAGGCGTTCAACTGGCTTGGGCATAAAGGTTGCCCTGAGGGCATGCTTCTCAGCTACAGATTTTACCATAAATTTAAAAAACGAATGCTTGTCAGCTGTTTTTAGGGCGTCATCATATTCAAAATTCATCTCAAATTGCCCATTAGCATCTTCATGATCATTTTGATATGGACCCCAACCTAACTCAAGCATATAATCACAAATTTCTGCGATAACATCGTAACGCCGCATTAACGCTTGCTGGTCATAGCAAGGTTTTTCAGCATTATCATAAGGATCTGAAATTTCTGACCCATCCGGCAAAAGTAAAAAAAATTCTGCCTCTATCCCAGTCTTTACTCTTAAATTACTCTCTAATGCTTTATTGATCAGAGATTTCAAAACATTCCTAGGAGCTTGGCTGACGGGTGAACCATCTATGAAACAGTCAGCTGCTAGCCACGCTACATCCCTTTTCCATGGAAGCTGAATAACACTTTCGGGATCAGGAACCGCAAGCATATCAGGATGTGCAGGACTCATATCTAGCCAACTCGCAAAACCAGCAAAACCAGCTCCATCCTCTTGCATGTCTGCAATTGCCTCTGCCGGTACAAGCTTTGCCCTTTGAACTCCAAAAAGATCTGTAAATGAAATCATGAAGTATTTAACTTTTTTTTCCTTTGCAAACTTTTCTAGTTCTTTCATGATGCTCCCTTTCACTAAATTTTACATATCTATTAGGGTATTACAAAAAGATACAGTGTACAATATTATCTAAATAACATCTAAAAAAAGATACCTGGTTGATTCCAAAAAAAAAACAGGTAAAACATTTGTACCAACCTGCAGAAAAGGAATATTACTATGACAGATAACCAAATAAATTTTATTGGTTGGATACTATTTGTTATTTCTGCCCTAGGTTTCGTAATGGCAAGTATTGGGTCTTTTTGGTCGATGTTTGGATCTATATTCTTTTTAATAGCCTGCTTGGTTTTTTTAATACCATTTTTTCGAAAAAAATAAATTGTCTTTGTTTTTGGGACTTATAGCTGCTCTTTTATGGGGACTGCATGACTTGCTTGTAAGACTATTAACTCAAAGATTAGGGATACTTATATCTCTCACTTGGGTACTTTTTTTTGGTTTGGCTTTCTTATTAATCGTTTCCATTATTAACCCGCTGGGGTTGTCAACACCATCTAATTTAGCCAAAATTCTATTAAAACTAGATTGGACAATATGTTTCTCTGGAATATTCTTTGCGCTGGCATGCTTGGCTCTTTTTCAAGCATTTAAAATTGGACCCATTGTCATAGTAGCACCAATAATTGGTATTTATCCCATTATTTCTTTAATCTTAGCTCATTTTAGTGGTAATTTAATCAAACCAATAATATGGCCAATGGTATTTTTTGTAGTGATAGGAATTGGGTTAATCGGCGTATCTACTGAGTCTCAAATTTCAGATAAAAAAATAACGTATAAACAAGTAAATAACTTTTTTTCATCCCGGTTTATAGCTATCTCTTGCTCCCTAATTGCTGCAATGTGTTTTTCTTTTACCTTTCACTTGGGTCAGACTAGTGCAGCTTCCAATAACTTAATTGATGTTACACTTGCCTCAAGGCTTATTACTCTCCTCATAATTTTTGCTATATGTATTTTTTCTATGAGTTTTGTTCTGCCTAGCTTAAAGGAATTAATTACTCTTAGCTGTATGGGCTTACTAGATGTTAGCGCATTATTATTGGTTTTTGGTGCTGGAAGTTTAAATTCAGCTGCTTTAGCTCCAGTAGCATCTGCAAACTTTGGTATCTTCACTCTCATCCTTGCTTATTTGATTTTGGGTGAGACCCTGAGCATACGCCAGGTTTTGGGGATCCTATGTGTTTTCTCTTGTTTAACCTTGATCTTGCTTGTCTAATACATGTGTAAATTTTTATTAAAAACATAAATGTAGGTGCGACGATGAAAAGATTTCCTCCAGCTGAAAATAAACTAGCAACACTAGAAAATTGGCGTAAATACCCATATAACGTGTGGTCATTTCACAATGTTCGAGAATTAATCCCAACCTCTGAGATTTCAAATGATCCTTCGAAGATATGGAAGCTAGGTTTAGCAAAAACAACAGCAGAAATGATAAGTGAGGAGGAGTTAATTAATTTAGCTACGGATGCTGTAGTAGTAATCCATAAAGGAAATATACTTTATGAAAAGTACCTTAATGGTATGTCGGAGAACCAGCAGCATATCCTATTTTCCGTCTCAAAATCAATTTTAGGCCTTTTATTTGGTATTCTTGAAAAGGAAAAACTCACCAGTGCAGATTCTCTTGTCAAAAAATATATTCCAGAAGTTAAGAATACTGCTTACGAAGACGCTACAATAAGAAATTGCCTTGATATGCAGGTTGGAGTTCATTTCGATGAAGACTACCTAGCTTCCAGCGGCCCTATAATAGATTATAGGTGTGCCGCCAATTGGAACCCTACCCCAAGCGAGAAAAGCCATCTTGGATTACGATCATTCATACAAACTTTAACAGAAAAAATTGGGCATCATGGCCAAAAATTTCAATACGTTTCACCGAATACTGATTTGTTGGGATGGGTTGTAGAAAGAGCAACTGGAACTAAATATTCCACCATAGTATCGAACCTTTTATGGAAGCCACTAGGCGCTGAACAACCAGGATACTTAACAGTTGATAGGTTTGGCGCTCCAAGGTCAGCCGGAGGCAAATGCTTCACAGCTAGAGACTTAGCAAGAGTTGGAATGCTTATCTGTGAGAATGGTGCAAGAGACAGCGCCCAAATTATTCCAGAAAGTTGGATCGAAGATATTTTCAGTGGTGGAAATAATAAAGCTTGGGAATTAGGAGATATGGCCGTTGATTTTCATGAAAAAAACATGGCATACCGTTCCAAATGGTATAGCCACAAGGGTGAAAAGCCTATGGTTCACGGTGTCGGTATTCACGGTCAATATCTATTTGTTGATCGAAAAAAAGAGATTTCAATATCTTGGTTTTCAAGCGATAATGATCCGTTTAGCAAATTGCGTCTACCGAAAGTTTTAAATATTGTGAACCGTATTCGTAACCAATTAGATTAAAACTGAGTTAGATTATGCTATTAAAGCTTACTTTAATTCCTGAAAGCTGAAGCGCTTTCCCTTCTATGTTTTTTGGATCTCCTGAAGTTAAAAAATATGATTTGTTCTGGTCTCCAATTTTATCTGGATGCCTAGAGATATAGTCTTTCAAACTTTCGCAGACAATATCAGGATGGTCTAAAATTTTTGTTTGGTTTCCTAAATATTTAGTAAATAAATTTTTTACAAGTGGATAGTGGGTACAACCAAGTACTACAACTTCGGGATCAGGAAGTCGCTCCAATAATCCATTAGCATAGGTATCTATCAGTTTGTCTGCGAGATACAAATCACCCATTTCAATAGCATCAACCAAGCCATCGCATGGCTGAGATTCAACTTTCACTCCTATCGCCCTGAACCCCAGTTCTCTTTCAAAAGCCCTGCTTGTTACAGTTGATGGAGTAGCAAAAAGAGCTATGTTTTTCACTGCCACTTTTCTTGGTGGAGAATTATCTCCCCACTCCCTTTCAGTAATTTTTTCAATCAGTGGAACAAAAACACCTAGCACTCGCCTATCTGGAGGTACCCACTCTTCTTGAATTTTTCTCAATGCTACTGCAGAAGCGGTATTGCAAGCAATTATTACTAGCTTGCATCCCCTGTCAAACAATACCTGAATACCTTTACAGGTCATATCATAAATTTCTTGTGGAGACCGTGTGCCATATGGAGCATTGTCGTTATCTCCGAGATAAATTACTGACAAATTTGGTATTTTCTCTCGAATTTTTAATAGTACCGTCAAGCCACCTAAACCCGAGTCAAAAACACCTATTGTCAAATTCTTCCCTCCACCTTATGCATAATAAAATATAATCTGTGCACCTTATTGTTTCACCAAGGATTTAGCATAATCAGATGCTTTTTTTATTTTATCTAAGCTTAATTTAGTCTGATACCCTTTGGCTTCAATGAATTTAAATATTTTTTCAGTTGAAACATTTCCACTAGAGCCTGGGGCATAAGGGCAACCTCCTAAACCCGCAATGGATGAGTCAAAAGTTTTGATCCCATTCTCCAAGCTTAATTCAACATTGTCTAATGCGCGATCTTTTGTATCATGAAAATGACCTGCGAAAAAAGTTTCTGGTAGTTCAGAAAATAGTATGCGGTACAGCTTGTTAAGCGAGGTTGGAGTTGAGTTGCCTATAGTGTCACCAAGGCTAATTTGATAGCATCCCATCTCTTTAAATTGTTTGGCTACGTTTAGTACCCTGGACGGACTTATTTCACCTTCGTAAGGACAGTCTGTAATACAAGAAATATAGCCCCTTACGGAAATGCCAAGGTGCTTTGCTTTCCTCATAAGCGGATGAAATCTCGTAATACTTTCCTGAATAGAGCAATTAATATTTTTTTTACTGAATGTTTCTGATGCAGCAGCAAATATTGCAACCTCATCAGCACATACCAAAACAGCATCATTTAACCCCCTGAGATTAGGTGTGAGTGCAGTATATTTTACGTTTTTTTTTCTAATAATTTTTTTAAATACAATATTTGCATCGGCTAACTGTGGCACCCATTTTGGGCTCACAAAACTGGAAACCTCAATTTTTTGTAAACCACAGTCAGATAGCAGGTCTACCAAAGTTATTTTTGATTTTGTATCAATTATCTTGCTTTCGCTTTGGAGTCCATCTCTAGGACCAACTTCAAAAATCTCTATGAAATCACTCAAATCTTCACTCTAACTCTATTAACCTTTGGTCCTCTGAAATTTGCAAACCTTCCACAGCAGCAATTCTTTTAATAACTCCATCACAGGGTGATAAAATTCTTTGTTCCATCTTCATAGCTTCCAAGATTAATAGCAAATCTCCCTTTGAAACACTATCACCCTCTGACACAAACAGTTTCTTGACAACACCTGGCAACTGAGCACGTAGAATATTTTCAACACTTGTGTCATCATCAATGCTTTTGAAATTCTTTATAACTACTCTAAATATATCAGTCTGATTGAATATTTGGAAACTACTATCGGTGATGTCATTATAAAAAAACTGTTCATCGAACCGGTTTGTTTTAATCACTGAAAAGTCTTTTTCTCTAGAAAACCGCATTAATAACTCACGATCATCGATTTCCAATTTTAATTTATTTTT
>CACKLF010000021.1 GCA_902600895.1 uncultured Alphaproteobacteria bacterium
TGCTGGGATTTACGACCACGGGTATGTGATTGCTAACGAAAATATTTCAACCTATGAGGAAGGTGGACAAGCTCCTAAGGAAAGGCTTTGGCGTATTCGCGCAAAGAGAATAATAACTGCAACAGGAGCAATTGAAAAGCCTCTAGTATTTGCGGGTAATGATATCCCAGGTGTGATGCTAGCGTCTGCTGCCCGAGATTTTTTATCTTTGTATGGTGTTTCTCCTGGAGATAGGACAATAATCGTTACGAATAATGATAAGGCCTATCAGACTGCCTTTATGTTATATGAAGCAGGATTAACTGTTCGAGCTATATTAGACACCCGTAGGCAGGTGTTAGGAGATTGGCCAAAGTATATCACATCTCTTGGAATTGAAATCAAAACCGGTTCGGCCATATCTCAAGTAATTGGCAAAAAATTTGTTGAGTCAATTGAAATATGTAATCATTCAGGAGAAGGCTCGCCGTTAGAGACTGTAGAATGTGATGCAGTATTGATGTCGGGTGGGTGGAGTCCTGTAGTTCACTTATGGTCACACTGTGGGGGAAAGCTTGAATGGGACTCTGGTAAATGCATGTTTATTCCAAGTGCTAAAAATGTGCCCATCGGTTCTGATGGAGTGCAGAATGTATTTCCTGTGGGGTCAGCAAATGGGAATTTATCGTGTGAGGCTATTTTAAAGGATTGCGAAAAGCTCATTCGAAGATTACAGGGAACCTCAGCAAAAAAACTTACCACTACTAATAAAGGGAAACGAACGAAAGACTTTAAAGAGGGCGTGATAATGAATGTAACTCAGATGCCACAGGCAGCTAATGAAAAATTAACTGGTAAGTCTTTCATCGATTATCAAAACGATGTTAAAGTTACAGATGTGTCATTAGCCATAAGAGAGGGTTTTGAGAGTGTCGAGCACACCAAAAGGTACACCACTCTAGGGATGGCTACTGATCAAGGAAAACTTTCCAACATTAACGGTATTAACTTCTTAGCAAAAAACTTAGGTAAGGCTATTTCTGAAGTTGGCACAACTACATTTAGACCTCCCTACGTTCCTATCTCTTTAGGATCTATTAGTGGTTCGGAGAAAGGAGAATTATTTAAGCCTACTCGAAAAACTGCTATGGACGTGTGGCATGATGCAAATGGTGCGGTATGGGAGCCAGTTGGTGACTGGCGTAGACCTTTCACCTATTTACGAGGGTCGGAGACAGTACCTGAAGCAATATCAAGAGAAGTTAAAAACACGCGAATGAATGTTGGTATTTTAGATGCAAGTACTCTTGGAAAGATTCTTGTATCAGGCCCCGATGCCGGTAAGTTTTTGGACTTAATTTATACGAATATGATGTCTACACTTCCAGTCAAGAAGTGCCGGTATGGTCTTATGTGCAATGAAAATGGTTTTCTTTTTGATGATGGTGTAGTGGTGCGCCTCAGTGAAAACCAATTTGTTTGCCACACTACCACTGGAGGAGCCACAAACGTACACTCATGGATGGAAGAGTGGCACCAAACTGAGTGGTGGTCTTTAAATGTTTTCATAACTGATGTCACCGAGCAATATTCCCAAATTGCAATTGTTGGTCCAAAGGCGAGGGTTTTGTTGGAGTCCATTCTAGAGGAACCTATCTCGGATGATAATTTGCCATTCATGACATATAAAACTGTTTGGGTAGACGATATTTCAGCAAATTTATATAGAATATCCTTTTCAGGTGAGTTGTCCTACGAAATCTCTGTTCCAGCAAATTTAGGAGAAAGTGTTTGGAAAAGGTTAATTCATCATGGGAAAAAACTGGATATAATGCCTTATGGAACAGAGGCCTTACATATTATGAGAGCTGAAAAGGGTTTTATAATGATTGGTGATGAGACTGATGGTACAGTTATACCTCAAGATCTAAATCTTGGCTGGGCTATTTCAAAAAAGAAGCAGGACTATTTGGGGATGAGAGCCCATGAGCGACCATTTTTCAAGGATCCAAATAGAAAGAGATTAGTTGGTTTGCTTACTGAGGATTCGCAAATGGTGCTTCCTGAGGGAGGTCAGATTACAGAGGACTTAGAAGAAAAGGGAGGGGGTAGACCTATAGGACATGTTACTTCAACATATTTTTCACCTACTTTAGGTTATTCAATTGCCATGGCTTTGCTTGAAGGTGGTTTAGACAAGCTGGGTGAACGGGTATCTATTCCGATTTCCTCAAGAAAAGTTGCTTATGCGAAAGTAGTAAAACCAACATTTTTAGATACTTAAAGAGCCCATGGAATGCTTAAACTAAATAAAAAATTTGTGCGAAAAATTGATGGCAAAGTCAATATCATGGAACATGATGACTGTGGGATAATATCAATTCGGTATCGACAAAAAAAGGAGCTTTCAAATAGTAAACTTCAGAAGTTATTAGGGAGGCCATTACCTGCAAGTAATAAGATTCTTTTTTTGAAAGATAGATATTTAGCTTGGATGTCTATCGATGAATTATGGTTTTTATCAGAGATAAAAATTAAAGATAGAATTTTCAATAAGTTATCCACAACTGAATGTACGTTTGAGAATATTGTTTCAATTGATCTTTCCGCTTCTAGAACTTTATTCTCATTAAATGGAGAAAAGTGGAGAAATATTTTTGCTAAAGGTTCTCCTGCTGACGTATCTAAAAATGCTTTCAAACCTGGCAATATTCGTAGGACAAGGTTAGGTTTAGTGCCTGTAGCATTTTTTTGCATTGATACAGAAAATGCAGTATTAATTTGCAACAGGTCTGTAAGAGATTATGTTTTTAAATGGTTGGAAATAGCCTCCAAAGATGGCACTGTACCACATTTTCTTTAAGAAGTTTTTTTATTCCATTTTTTTTCAAGTTTTACAATTTCCGCTACACGATCTTTAGAACTTGGATGGCTCATTAACCATGGCACTTGCGAAATTTCATTGGAATTCACTAAATAATCCAGCTTATTCAGTAAACTTATTTGGGAGTCTATGCCTATATCTGACTTTTTAAGAAGGGCTGCGGCATATGCATCTGCTGCATATTCATCATTTCGTGAGAGTTTTGATGAAAGTAATTGTGCTAATGTGTTGGCTAAATAAAAGCCAATGCCTGGGATTATCCTACCAAGAACAAATCCTAAACCAATTCTTATTGCTGTTTGCCCAGCAAAATCAATAGTTCTTTTTTTTGTATGACCTAGTGCCAAATGACCCAGCTCGTGAGCAACCACCGTACTTAGCTCTGATGCAGTAACTTTTCCAGAATAATAAGCATTTAAAAAACCTGCTGTAAGATAGATTTTTCCATCTGGCGAGGCTATGCCATTGATCTGTTGTATTTTGTAAATATAAATCTTTAGATTTTGGAGTTTCAGTACCTTTGACATTTTTTGGATTAAAGCAATTAATTGTGGCTCTTTTAGTTCTGTAGAGGACTTTTTTAGCTTAGCGACAGTACCATTTACAGAAAACTTAAAAGCTATTATTGCTATTAGTAGAGGTAAGATAAATGGGATAAGTTTTAGTATCATATTATTACCTAGCGAAATTTTTTTCGTTACTACTAAGTAAGGGCTTTCATACCACTTTCCAACCCCTTAAGAGTTAGTGGAAACATTCGATTTTCAAAAATTTCATTAATTATTTGAGTAGAGTGTGTGTATTCCCAATACTTTTCTTTAGTTGGATTGATCCATATATTTGAGGGCCACTGCACCATAGCTCGTTCCAGCCAAACTCGACCTGATTCTTGATTGAAGTGTTCATTAGCTCCCCCAGCCATTAAAATTTCATATGGGCTCATAGAAGCATCACCAACAAATATGCATTTATATTCTTTGCTATATGTTCTCATGATTTCCATTGTTGGGGTTTGCTCAGACCACCTCCGTCTATTATCTTGCCAAACTCCTTCGTACAAACAATTATGAAAATAATAATACTTTAAATGCTTAAATGCAGTTGTTGCTGCCGAGAATAGCTCTTCAACTTGTTTAACATAACCATCCATTGATCCACCCACATCAAGGAATAATAACACTTTTATAGCATTTTGTTTTTCTGGACGAGTTCTAATATCTAGATATCCATTCTTAGCTGTTGCTGCAATTGTTTTTTCTAAGTCTAGTTCATCTTCATAGCCGTCCCTTGCCCACTTTCTAAGTCGTTTTAGGGCAATCTTCATACTCCGAGTACCGAGTTCCATTTGATCGTCAAAGTTTCGAAACTCTCTTTTGTCCCATACTTTCACAGCCTTTTTATGTCTACTTTCATTTTGACCTATGCGGATTCCCTCAGGATTATACCCGTATGCACCAAATGGAGATGTGCCAGCAGTTCCTATCCACTTATTTCCGCCTTGATGTCTTTTTTCTTGTTCAGCAAGTCTTCTTTTGAGAGTTTCCATCAAGTTTTCAAAACTTCCTAATGAACTTATCTCAGACATCTCTTTATCGGTTAGAACCTTTTCTGCTAACTTTTTGACCCACTCCTCTGGAATTTCTGTGGAATTAAATAGATCATCTAGTTCAATTTTTTCTATACCCGAGAATATTTGCCCAAAAACTCTATCAAACCTATCTAGGTGACGTTCATCCTTAACTAACGAAGTTCTAGCCACATAATAGAATTCGTTAATATCGAATTCACCGAAACCGTACATCAGAGCGGACAAAAAGCTCAGAAACTCCCTTAGGGATACTGGTACTCGGCTAGCTCTAAGTTCAATGAAAAAGTTAATAAACAAGTCTAAACCCCTAACCTCAAAATCACTATCTCGATAAACAAACATATTATTGTAAGTGCTATGCCGAATGCTCCTGCATACTGGATTTTATCCAAAATGGAACCGCCGTTTTTTCTTGCTTGTCTCACGCCAATGATAGAACCAACCAAAAATGATATAAAAAAAATCATAAATCCCTAACTTATATTAACCGTCTCTTCTTGCCAAAAAAGCCATGCGTTCAAAAAGATGCACATCCTGCTCATTTTTTAATAATGCTCCATGAAGTTTTGGAAGCAGATCCTTGCCTTGATTTTTTAAATCTATGGCATTTATATCCTCGGCTAAAAGTAATTTTAACCAATCTAATGCTTCTGACGTGGAAGGCTTTTTCTTAATACCAGGAGTTTCCCTAATTTCGAAAAATTTTGTAAGGGCTGCATCTAATAGGGTTTTTTTTATGTTAGGATGATGAACTTGTATGATTTTTTCTAAGGTTTCTATATTTGGGAATTGAATATAGTGAAAAAAACATCGTCGCAGAAATGCATCTGGCAGCTCTTTTTCATTATTAGAAGTTATGATGATGATAGGTCTATTTTTAGCCTTTATTGTTTGGCCAGTTTCGTAAACAAAGAAATCCATCCGGTCTAGCTCCTGCAAGAGATCATTTGGAAATTCAATATCGGCTTTATCAATTTCATCAATCAACAAAACACATCTTTCATCATTCTCAAAAGCTTCCCAAATTTTTCCTTTCTTTATGTAATTTGCAATATCTCTTATCCGGGAGTCGCCAAGCTGACTATCGCGCAACCTGCTTACTGCATCATACTCGTATAAACCTTGCTGGGCTTTAGTTGTCGACTTTATGTTCCATTCAAATATTTCACAACCAAGGTTTTGTGCTATTTGGCGAGCAAGCTCAGTCTTTCCCGTTCCCGGCTCACCTTTTACCAGAAGGGGTCTTTCTAATTTAATAGATGCGTTTACTGCAACCCGCAAATCTTCAGTTGCAATATACTCTTTCGTTCCGCTAAATTTCATTTTTCGCCTCCATGCTGGTACATATACCTACCATTAATCATTTCTTGTGTAATAACATAATGTTTGTAGTGACAATGTCTACAAATGATATTAGATAGTCCTTTTATGAATATACCGATTCTATGAAAATTTTTGGGGGACAGTTATGGATGGTAACAACTTTAATGAGACAATTTACGTGCCAACAGACGATGAGGAGTTTATGAATGAGAAGCAACTTAGCTTTTTCAAGTCTAAGCTTATTGAATGGAAAGACTCTATCATGGTAGGTAATAGGAACACTATTGAAGATATGCAGGGCAGTACTAGGAGTATCCCTGACGCTGCTGACCGTGCATCAGAGGAAACAGACCGGGCATTGGAATTAAGGACCAGAGATAGACAACGCAAGTTGATTGGTAAAATAGATTCTGCTCTTAGAAAAATTGAAGATGGATCATATGGATTCTGCGAAGATACGGGTGAGCCTATCTCGTTAAAAAGGCTTATGGCAAGACCGATTGCCACTTTAAGCTTAGCTGCTCAAGAGAGTCACGAGCGCA
This sequence comes from uncultured Alphaproteobacteria bacterium, assembly GCA_902600895.1. GTDB lineage: Bacteria > Pseudomonadota > Alphaproteobacteria > Rhodobacterales > Rhodobacteraceae > CACKLF01. Next base: position 6,317 of record CACKLF010000021.1, read on the forward strand.
AAGAGCGAGTACATAAGGAAAACTGATCTAGATTAAAAAATTACAAATTGAGTGTTACTGACACCGGCACGTGATCGGATGGTTTTTCTTTATGCCGAATAGAAGAGTATATTTTTATGCCTAAGAGTTTATCAGCAGCTTGAGGAGAAAGGAGGCAGTGATCAATTCGAACGCCTTGATTATTTTCCCAGCTTCGCCGTTGGTAATCCCAATATGTAAAAACTTTTTCTTTTAAGCAAAACGTTTTCAATGAGTCGGTGTACCCTAAGTTTAAAACTTTCTGAAATGCCCTTCTCACTTCTGGTTGAAATATTGCATCATTTATCCAATTGTTGGGGTTTTGGCAATCAATTGAGCTAGGGATTATGTTGAAATCTCCAAGAACTGCGACAGGTTCCTCAAGATTCCTGAGTTCCTTTAACCTTTCAGTCAACCTTTCAATCCACTTTAGTTTATACTCATATTTTGCCGTGCCAATAGGGTTTCCATTTGGCAGGTAAGCATTGCATATTTTTATACCTTTTATATAGCACTCAAGCCATCTTGCTTGCTTATCATTAGCGTCTCCCGGCAGTTCTAATATAATATCTTCAATTGGAAACTTAGAAAGTACTGCCACTCCGTTAAAACCTTTCTCTCCTCTTAGTGCTATGTTGTAGCCTAAATCTTCGATCGCTTCTTTAGGAAAACTGTCAGGTAGGCATTTGATTTCTTGAAGTAAAATAACATCTGGTGTGTGTTCCGACATCCAATCCATAAGATTTGTTATACGGGCTCTAATCCCGTTAACATTGAAAGTTGCTATTTCAATTTTACTCATAGTTTAGTTGATTTAAATGGAAAAGCTAGTTCCACAGCCACAGGAAGAAACTGCATTTGGGTTTTCTATGACAAATCTAGAACCTACTAATTCAGATTTGTAGTCGATAATCGATCCTTCCAAAAATTTTAATGAAATGGGATCTATTACAATTCTAAGGTTTTCCTTTCTTATTATGTAATCGTCCTTACTAATTTCATCATCAAATTCAATATTGTATTTAAAACCTGAGCAGCCTCCACCCTCAACTGAAATTCGTAATGCTGATTTACTACCTACTTCTTTCAGTTTGGCGAATGCACTATCTGTCGCTTTTGGTGGAAGCTTTAAATTCATTTATTTTTCTTTTCTTTTACTTAACATGAATTTAATACTATATTATTCCAGTATCAAGAGATTTAACTTTGCTAAGTAACTTTGCGTGTCATCCAGAAAATTCAAAGGGTAGGCTTTACAATGAGGAACCCTCCCTATTTCGTACGCCTTATCAAAGGGATAGAGATAGAATAATTCATTCCAGCGCTTTTAGGAGACTTAAGCATAAAACTCAAGTATTTATAGAACATGAAGGTGATCATTTTAGAACACGCTTAACCCACTCTTTGGAAGTCTCACAAGTTGCAAGGACAATTGCAAATGTTTTGAGAATAAATTCTGATCTTACAGAAGCGATAGCCTTGGCACATGATTTAGGACATACTCCCTTCGGGCACACAGGTGAAGAAACTTTAAATGAATGTATGAAAAATTTTGGCGGATTTAACCACAACTTACAAACTTTCAGAATTATAACGCTACTGGAAAAGAATTATGCTGAATTTCATGGATTAAATCTTACTTGGGAAACTTTAGAAGGCATATTAAAGCACAGTGGACCTTTAAAAAAAAGTTTGAAAGACATGTATTCATTTTCCAATAAAGAATATAAATTTAATCTTGATAATTATCCAAGCCTGGAGGGTCAGGTAGCCTCTATATCTGACGATATTGCCTACAACAGCCACGATTTAGATGATGGCTTAAGAGCAAACCTTTTTTCGTTCCAAGATGTTACCAAGCTACCGCTCATTGACGAGTCATTTAATTTCATAAACCGAAAATATTTTAATGAGAATCAATTGATTAAACAAAAACATACTTTAAGGCTTTTTTTCAATAATCTAGTTTTAGATACCATTAATCAAACAAAATGCAATCTTAACAGATTTTTCTCTAAACCACTTAATTCTATTACAGTCCAAGATATAAGAAATTGTAAACATCAAATCGTTACTTTTTCTGATAGTTGTGCGGAGGACCTTAATTTAATCAGAGCATTTTTGTTTGAAAAAATGTATCGGCATGAAGAAGTAGAGTATTTGAGAGGTAAATCAAAAGTTGTGGTACGAGATCTATTTAAAATTTTGTCAGAAAACGTTGATTTGCTGCCCCTGTCATGGGCTAATCTACTTGCAAAAGACCATCGCACTGAAGGTTTAACTCGCTTAGTTTCTGACTATATCTCAGGTATGACTGACAGATATGCCATTCAAAAGCATTCTCGCTTGACAGGGCTTAAAATATTCTCATAAAGCAAGCAAAAATAATATAAATATCATGATAAATACCCATTAATCTAGACCAAGGTCATAAATGAATGTTTTTGAAAAAATTAAGAGTGAGATCTTAAACTGTATTCTTAAATTATGCTCGGATAAAAAATTAGTATCTGAAGCTTTCTATGTAGATTTTTCCGTAGAGGTTCCGAGAGAAAAAGCCTTTGGTGAACTTTCCACAAATGTGGCTTTGCTACTAGGAAAAATAGAGAAAAGGAATCCAAGAAAAATAGCAGAGATTTTAAAAGATGAACTGAAACACAATGAGATGATTTCCCGAGTTGAAATAGCAGGTCCTGGCTTTTTGAATTTCATTATTGATAGTTCTCTTTGGTTTGAGGTTATAATTTCGTGCCTCAGAAATGGCTTGCAGTATGGCTCAATAGATGCTGGCAAAGGCGAAAGTGCAATTGTAGAATATGTTTCAGCGAATCCGACAGGGCCGCTTCATGTAGGGCATATGCGCGGTGCAATAATTGGAGATGTGGTAGCAAATTTATTACAATTTGTAGGCTATAGAGTTACTCGAGAATATTATGTTAATGATGGGGGATCGCAGATAGTTGCCCTAACAAAGTCAGTGTACTTGCGGTACCTTGAGGCCCATGGGCAAAAAGTTCATCTTGGCAAAGATTTATATCCCGGTGACTACCTTAAAGTAGTTGGTGATAAGTTAAAACAAAAATTTGGCACATCCTTAGTAGACCTATCTTTTGGAGAGTGGTTTGATCCTGTTTCTTCAATTGCTGTTGAAGAAATGCTTAATTTAATAAAGGATGATCTGGTTGCAATTGGCATAAGAATGGATAACTTCTTTTCTGAAAAATCACTTTACTCAGATGGAACAATTGAGAAATCTTTGAAATTTCTAAAATCTAATGATCTGATCTACGAAGGAATACTTCCGCCACCAAAAGGCCGAACTCAGAGCAATTGGGAGCAAAGAGAACAACTTCTTTTTAAGTCAACCCAGTTTGGTGATGATGTAGATAGGGCTTTAAAAAAAGCTAATGGTGAATGGACGTATTTCGCTCCCGATGTAGCTTATCACTTTGATAAATTGACCCGAGGATACCATGTTATTGTTAATATCTTTGGTGCAGACCATGCTGGGTATGTTAAAAGAATGCAAGCAGCAGTTTCTGCATTATCAAACGGGTCATCTAACTTGGAGATAAAGCTTTGTCAGTTGGTAAAGCTATATAAAAATGGAAAGCCCTTCAAAATGTCCAAACGGGCTGGAACTTTTGTACTCTTGAGAGATGTAGTTAGTGAGGTCGGAGCAGATATAGCACGGTTTGTGATGTTGATGAGAAAAAATGATGCTCCATTAGATTTTGACTTTGATAAAGCTTTAGAAGAGTCAAAAGATAACCCAGTTTTCTATGTACAGTACGCGCATGCACGCGCTACTTCAGTTTTATTAAAAGCGGAGCAGGAAGGCATGGGAGAGGGATATCGAAACATCAGCCTCAAACAATTTAAATTACTTTCACTAGCTGAGGAGAGAGATCTTATAATGATGATTGCTATGTGGCCAAAAGTAGTTGATCTAGCATCAAAAAATCGTGAGCCACATAGAATTGCTTTTTACCTTTATGATTTGGCTGCGTGCTTTCATGCGGTGCAGCATAAAGGTAAAGTTAACCCACAATTGCGCTTTGTAATAAAAGAAAAACCAGATATTTCTGTGGCTAGACTCAGTTTAGTTAAAGCAACAAAGCTCGTATTATCAATTGGGTTGTCAATAGTGGGCGTTATGCCGAAAGATCAGATGTGAAGTGTGAGAAAAAAAGAGAAAAATATTATTCGATATCATATAATATTCATCTTATGCTTAAGTATGAAAGTAAGTGAATGTTAAATAGGCTTTTCAGTGCCTTGGGTTTGTTATCCTCTGTTTTAGTTGTTATTGCCATTATATACTGGGGAGCAAACTTGAATAATCTAGAGGTTGAAAAATTGCCAGTAATTAAAGCATTAGATGGCGATATAAGGAAAAAGCCAGATAACGAAACTAAGAGTAGTTCAAGGGAACTTGAGGTCAACAATATAATATCTGAAACTAGATTGCCGTTATTTGAGGATGAAATTACTCTTGCTCCAGAAGCTAATTCTTTGTCAGACGGTGAAGTTGGAGTAACAATAATTCCGGATATGGGTTCCTTAGACCTTTCTGAGGCAATAGAGGATGCATTGAGACAAGTTCTCGACGAAGAGCAATCTAGTGATTTGGCAATTGAAAAGGGACTGGAATTTAAACTTGTTTTTAAAGAAGCAGAAAATCAAAAGATTGTCGAAGAATTTTATTTACAGTTGCTATTGAACTTTGAGGATGTTTTAGTTGATATTCCTTATTTTATTGAAGATATAAAAATAGATGACCAAATTTACTATAGATTAATTTTGACTGGTTTTAAAGATAAATTAGGCATAAGAGAACTACAGCAGTTTTTATCTGAGAATGGGGTCAGTTCAGAAGTTTCCACAAAATAAATTAAAAAGGATTTTAGATGCCAGCGCAGAATTTTATTGTTAGTCTAGATGGATATGAAGGTCCAGTAGATTTACTTCTGTCACTTGCAAAAGAACAAAAGGTAGATCTAACGAAAATTTCTATCTTGGAATTAGCAAACCAATATTTGACGTTTATAGATGAAATAAAAAATAACAATCTTGAAATAGCTGCTGATTATCTTGTTATGGCCGCTTGGTTGGCATTAATCAAGTCAAAGCTTCTATTACCTGAGGAAGATGACCAATTTACAAAAGAAATTACTGAAAATCTTACATTACAAATTGCTAGATTAAACCGCATCAGAGAATTAGGGAAGCAACTCGCTAATATGGATAGATTAGGGAGTGATTTCTTTGCTGTTGGTTACACGAGTAAATTTGAACGAAAAGTAAAGATCAAATATGAATTTTCACTGGCTGATCTCTTAAGAACGCACCTCAAAATGGAAACAAAAAGAGAATTCTCCCCACTTGAAATGAATTTGGATCTTTTTGTTTCCATTGAAACTGCAATGGATAATTTGAAGGAAGTTTTAAGCTCTACGGCAGATTGGATCACATTAGGAGAGGTATTAAATAAATTGAAAATTGCTGACAATAGGAATTTAAAATCGGCAATTGCAGCAACATTTTCTGCTAGCTTAGAGTTGGCAAAAAGGGGCGAAATTATTTTGGAGCAGCGGGCTTTATTTGATCAGATAAATTTTAGAGTTAATGCTTAAGTAAATGTAGAGGAAAAAATGTCAAACGACAATCTTTTAGCTGCCAGAACTTTGGATGAAATGTCTGAACTAGAGAAAGAACAGGTTTTTGAAGCCCTTATATTTGCGTCTAGGGAGCCAATACAAAAAAAAGAACTTGTGGCATTGTTTGGAACTGAGGAGGAGGTTGAAAGACTGGTTTATAAGCTTTTATCTTTTTATAAAGATAGAGGTATCCAATTATGTGTGACTGAGAAATCAATTGCTTTTCGTACTTCAGCAAATATTGTTGGAATTACAAGTTTTCCAATTACTGAGAAAAAGAAAATACCGAAGGCCGCTTTAGAGACTTTAACAATAATAGCCTATTACCAGCCTGTGACTCGATCTGACATTGAAAAAATTAGAGGAGTATCGATTTCTAAGGGTACTTTAGATCTTTTGCTAGATGAAAAGTGGATTAGCCTTGGAAGAAGAAAAAAAAGTCCAGGAAGGCCCGCCACCTTCATTACAACGGAAACATTTTTAGATAAATTTGGCTTATCTTCGATCCAAGATTTGCCTGGTATCAGTGAATTAAAGGAAGCTGGATTTGCTGATGTGCAACTCCCTTTAGGGTAACTATTGCAAGTGTTTGCAAGGTAAATAGCTTCACAATGCCTGTTTATCGTTAAAGTGTTTAGAGAGTTTAAGTTTTTGACCTTGATAATTCGAATGTATACTTGTTCCATAGGTTATTTCAGGCTCACAAAGCATCTTTTCAAATATCAATCTTCCGATAGGCTGTCCATGTTCTAATCTGAAAGGAGCCTCGTGACATCTTACCTCCAGTACGGCCTTGGAGGTATATTCCTTTTCTGCACCAAAGCCAGGATCAAAAAATCCTGCATAATGGACCCTGAACTCACCTATCTTAGCCAAATAGGGCAACATTTCAGCTGCGTAGGCGGGTGGTATTTTAACTGATTCTCTACTATTGAGGATATAAAAGTCATTTGGATTTAGTATCAAGGATGCATTATCTGTTCGAATCTCTTCCCAATAGTCAAGAGGTTTATAGTAGCCAATTTTTGATAAATTTATTGCTGGTGCATTCGCTCTGGCTTTATAACCTATTACTTCTTTACCAAAACTCTTGAGGCTGATAGAGAATCCCAGACCATCGTTGATATCTGGATTGGTATCTACTAAGCTATATAGGTGTTGAAGCTTATAAAGTTCTGAGTCTAGGACCTTTACATATCCTTTTTTAAATCTGATCTGGTTCAATGAAAGGCCTTTTTTGATTCCTACTGAAAATGACTTTGGTTGAATTTCAGCGTATAGATTTCCATTGTATCCTACTTTAATATTGTCAAACTCATCAGAATAATCCGATAAAAGTCTTATGAATAGGTCTATTCTTCCCGACGAACTCTTGGCATTCGCACTACCATAAGTCTGTGAATCTAAGTTCAGTTTTTCATTAAGTTTAACGAGATATAGGCATCCTTTTTCGAGAATGGTCGTCCTGTCTAAATTTAATTCATACATCGATACGTCACTCAATATTTGCTCGACCTTACGATTTTTACCAGGAAGGAAAGATGCACCAATTCGCCAAGCTTTATCGCTCAATGTTAAGTCCAAGCTAGAGGGTTGAATCTGCCTAACACTAATTTCCTTATTTAAAGTGCTGACATTCTTGTTGTTAATCAAATTTTTGATTTCTTGTGATGGTAAAACACCCCTTACGTTTTCTTGCATACTTCTCCTAGTTTTTTGGTCGGGCTAGCGAGATTTGAACTCACGACCTTTCGTCCCCCAGACGAACGCGCTACCAGACTGCGCTATAGCCCGAATTTTTGATTATAGTGATTGGTTTATTTAAGGCAAGGCATAGGAAGTCGATAAGAAAAATTAATTATAGCGACTTATGGCTCTCTCTTGAACTTTTCTCAGAGAGACAGTAATTGTTCTAATCTGCATTGTAACCTGGTTATTCATTGGCAAGATATCAGATTTAATTCTTTCAAGTATTGAGAGTTTTTTATGTGATAATTGTTTTCTTAAGTTTTTGAGTTCATTAAGAACTGAGTCATTAATGTTTTTTGATTTGTCTAAGTATTTTTTCTGTCCAATCTCAAAAAGTATTTTTTTTTCTTTTTTTTTGAGTATTTCTTGTGTTCTCTTAATCGAATACCTTTTGTCATATAAAAAATGTTTAATCCCAAGCAAAAGACTAATGTCTCGAGCCCTATAATATCTACGCCCACCTCCCCTTTTTAGTGGAGATAGACTTTCAAATTTTTTTTCCCAAAACCTTAAAACATGAGATGGAACCTGTAATATTTCAGAGGCTTCGCTGATAGTACGAAAAGCCATGTAGGATTTTTTGTTGTCCACCATCAAGTTACTTAGCAACCTTATTGACGGAGGCCTTTAGGTTATTCGATGTCCTAAAAGTTATGACTCTGCGTTCGCTAATTTCTGCTTCGATACCCGTCTTTGGATTTCTACCTATCCTAGCATTCTTATTCCTAGTTGAAAATGTCCCAAATTTTGATATTTTAACTTGTTCACCATCAATTAATGCAACAGCCATAAGTTCTAGTATTCTTTCAACAAACTTTGACGACTCATATCTCGACAGTCCAATTTCATTATGAACTGCTTCAGTTAATTGCGATCTTGTTATTGCATCATTACTCAAACCAACGACTCCCATTTAGGTAATATTATTTTCAAATAACTGCAATAAGTCAACTAATTCCCTGTAAACCTATTCAAATTTAATGTTTTACATCTCAATGGTCATTTTTTCGTATTCTCTGCATTCTTTAGGTTTGATGAAAGATTTTGTGAGAAGTTGTTGGTGGTGAGTCTAATTGCTAACTTTACTGCGGCTTCTATACCAACGTGGTCAGCATTTCCATGAGATTTTACAACTAGACCGTTTAGCCCAAGTAAAACGCCACCATTGACACGCCTAGGGTCCATACGTTCCTTTAATCTTTTAAGAGGTTTAATAGCAAAAATAGAACTAATTTTAGAAAGAACATTTTTCTTGAAACTTTCATTGACAAAATCACCTATCAGTTTAGCTGTGCCTTCTCCTGTCTTCAACGCAATATTACCTGTAAAGCCATCTGTAACGATTACGTCTACAAGATTTGAAGGTAAATCGGTGCCCTCCACAAAGCCTACATATTCAAAGTTTTTATTTTTTGAAGATTTTCTTATCTCTTCATTTGCATCAAAAAGATCTTTAGATCCTTTATTTTCCTCTGTACCTACATTTAGGAGCCCAACTCTAGGTTTTGATAGGTTGAAACCGTTTTGAGCATAGGTTACCCCCATAATAGCATACTTTAAAAGATCCTTTGTATCTGCTTTTACATCTGCCCCAGCATCTAGAACAATGTTGAAACCAGATTTATTTTTAGATGGCCACAAAACCGCGATAGCAGGTCTATTGACACCAGAGATTTTTCTTAATTTTACGAGAGACATTAGCATTAGTGCACCTGTATTACCACATGATACTGCGGCATCAGCTTCACAATTCTTCACACTTTCTATGCATGAAAACATGCTAGTACCTCGTCCATTTCTCAGAGCATCTGAGGGCTTCTGTGTCATTAAGACAGCATTTTTGGCATGATTCAAAATTGAAATTTTTTTTAGTTCAGGGTAATGATTTAGATGTTTCAGCAAAATATCTTTATTTCCATGAAGAATGTAAGAAACTGTGGGGAATTGCCGTCGAATTAATTCTAGGCCGCGTATAATTACCCCTTCACCATTGTCACCACCAAGTGTGTCTATGGAAATGGTAATTCCTTCTTTTATTCTACTATCGAATACAGATTGGTTTTTCATTACTTAATTTCGTGTAGTAATGGCTTTTTAAGCTACGTCCTCTTCAATTTCCTGTTCTTGTTCTGAAATATTAACAATTTCCATAGCATTATAGAAACCACAAGCTGGACATACATGATGAGGCCTGCGTATCTCACCGCAGTTAGGGCATTCATTAATAGTTTCACATTTTAGACTTGCATGAGCTCGTCTCATGCCTCTCTTGGATTTTGAAATTTTACTCTTTGGTACTGCCATTAATTTCCCTCTTAAATCTCCCATAGCGGGCGGTTTTGATGGAACATAGCGATTATGTAAATAATCGCAAGGAAATTCTAGTTTGTCTTAACTTTATTTTTTGCTTCAAAGTTTTTTAGAACACTGAACGGATTGCTTGTAACTGCTTCGCCTGGACTTTGCAAACTGTCTGAAATCTTGTGGCAATTGTCAATGTGCTTGAGTTTTGGATACTCGGGTGTGTTGAGTGAGAGCTCTTCAAATATGAGATTTGGCAGATCAATTGTGTCTTCCAGGCGCTCATATTCCAACTCTTGCAACCTGCTAAAGCTATTTTGAACATGTTCTAAGTCATAATTTTCCACGTATACTCTTTTTATTTTACAACTTATGTAAGTAGAAACCGGATCTAACGTGACTACGCATTCTTGCAGTACTTTAAAGTTTAATTGGCCATTTAGTTCCCATCTTGATTTAGTATCTTGGTATACAGCTCCAAATATTTTAACCTTGGAGAACTCAACCACATTCAAACCTTTAGCCCAAGTTTTCAGACAGTTCTTTTTAGGTTGAAACTGAAAGTCTATTTTAGTCTTGTTATTATCAAGTTTTATCAGCATGAGGTGTTATAGGTTATTTTTAAATCAATGCAAACTCATCTTACACCACTAATGCATTTTCGTTCTAACTTTTTATACAAATTTATAATTATCGGTTATATACTAAATTATGTTAGTACTTATTAGCAGGAAAACCTAAGTGTGGAGTTTCAGTGACGATGCCGAAAAGTTTTTTACTCAGAATACTTTTAATGATTTCAGGACTTACTTGTCTTATTTCGATATTATGTGCGTGTGTTTCTATTGATAAAGAATACGGCTATTTTCCTTCTCAGGAGTCTATAATTTCTCTTGAGGTGGGATCCTCTAACAAAGGGGACGTGAAAGAATTAATTGGCCCCGCACCAATCTCCAGAGATGGAAATTGGATTTATATTGGAAGCAATATCAGTACTACTGCATTTTTGAGTCCAAAAGTTGTACGGAGAGATATTCTTTTGCTCCAATTTAATGATAAGAATATTCTTGCTAGCAAAGATGTTTTTACAGTATCCGATGGGAAAATATTTGATATTGCAACATCTAAGGAGATAGCGGACCCTCGTAAATTAGGTGTTCTTAGCCAGTTATTTGGTAATTTAACTAACTTTAGTGCTGAAAATTTTATTGCTCAAAATTAAATTTTTGATCCTTTTTTGCTAAATTTAAGAGCAGAACCATTTATACAATACCTTGTACCAGTTGGTTGAGGCCCATCATTAAAAACATGGCCAAGATGGGCTGAACAACTTGAACAACGTGCCTCGGTTCGAACCATCATATGACTATAATCTGTAACAAGTTCTATTTTAGATTGTTGAATTGCTTCATAGAAACTAGGCCAACCAGTGCCACTGTCATATTTTTTTTCTGAGTGAAAAAGCTCTTCACCACAACATATACACTGAAATGATCCCACATCTTTTGGAAAATTGTCATTAGTAAATGGTGCCTCTGTCTCCCCTTCTTGTGTCACCCTGTACTGAAGGTCAGATAACTTTCCTCTTAACTCTTTTTTATTATCGCGATACTTATACAAATTGGATCTTCCTTGTTTATGTTAACCAAACATTAATATAACTACGCATTAGAAATAATTTTTCAACATTTTTAACCCATGAAACTTTTCTGAGATTTAATGAACAAAGAGTACGGAATATCCATTATTCATAATGACAGGCCCTCAGACTTGGTTTTTCAGTTCAGGCAAAGAATATTTAGAAAGGGAATGCCAGGTTTGGATACTGATAAATTTGATGATCGCTGCCATCATTTTATATTGTATGACCTAAATAACGGGGATTTGGTTTGTGTATTCCGCGCACTTTTATTTAAAAAAATTAATAAAATTTGTGAGTCATACTCAGGACAATTCTATGATCTAAAACCTTTGAAAAGTTCTAATGGAAACATGTTGGAAATAGGGCGTTTTTGCATAGATGAAAATAGTAGAGACCCAAATATTCTACGACTGGCTTGGAATTCTCTTTTCAGGTTTATCATACAAGAAAAAGTGAGAGTTATTTTCGGTTGTACAAGCTTTGAAGGGGTAAACAAAGCGAATCACAGTCAAGCATTTACTTTGCTAAAGGAAAAGTATTTAACGTCTTTAGCAATCCGGCCTATAGCTGAACCTGGAACAATCTTCGAATACGCCAAAGACTTAAAATCTGAAAAAATTGACCATTCTTTGGCATTAAGAAATTTACCCCCTTTATTGCGTCTATATTTGAAACTCGGTGCTAAAGTATCCAACTCCGCTATTATAGATTATGATCTAAAAACAATACATGTCTTTACCCTATATTATAATAATCAATGATGACTTTGAAACGTTATAAGAATATTTCATGGCGGGCTGTTAGATGCCATTCCTATTTGTAGACCAAACTGATGGATTATCTAGAAAGTTTTCAATATTTTTCAATGTATTCTTGTCTAAAATTTTTTCAGAACGGGCATAACCTAATATATCTTTCCAAGTGGCTAAGTGGTATAAGTTCAAATCATTTTTATTAAATAATTTTTCAGCCTCATCAAATATATCGTAATAGAAAATCACAAAAATGTTGTTACATTTGGCACCCGAGGCTCTAATTGCGTTAACAAAATTTAGTTTTGAACCCCCGTCGGTAGCCAAATCTTCCACTAGCAAAACGTTCTGGTTTTTCTTTATTTCACCCTCTATCTGAGCATTGATGCCATAGCCTTTAGGCTTTTTGCGGATGTAGCAAAGCGGTAGTTTGAGTCGCTCAGCCAAAAGAGTTGCATATGGGATCCCTGCGGTTTCACCACCTGCTATATTGTGAAACTCCTCCCTTTTGAATTTTGCCATTAAAATCTGTTGGAAAAAATCAATAATTTTTTTTCTACTACTTGGAAAACTAATTATCTTCCTGCAGTCAATGTAGACCGGGGATAAGATTCCAGAAGCGAGTTTGTATGGTTTTGCTAGATTGAAATTTATTGCTCCGATTTCAAAAAGAGTTTTAGTAGTTTCAAAGCTTATATTTTTCATTTTAGAAGCTTTCGTTTTTAGGTAATTTAATTTCCCAATAAATATCAAAGTCTTTACCAAATATCATGACTTTGTCATTATTGACTTTTATATGATTTCTCACTTTTATTGGGCTGTCTCTTTTTACTAACGTAATTTTATTAGTATTAACTGGCAGGTTGTAATGGGTAGCTCCATTTATGGAAACGAATTTTTCTAGGTTATCTAGTTTTTTTTCTTCTTCAAAGATACCTGCCAGTAGATTTAATGCATAAGGTGCAGAAAAAATTCCTGCGCACCCACAATCTGATTCCTTATCTCTTGAAAGATGTGGAGCACTGTCGGTGCCTAAAAAAAACTTTTTATTTCCCGATGTTGCAGTTTGAAGTAATGCTTTTCGGTGCTTTTCTCGTTTTGCCACAGGTAGGCAGTAATAGTGGGGTCTAATACCTTTCTGAAACATATGATTTCTATTAAGCATCAAGTGATGAACCGTTATCGTAGCTGCAAGATTTTTATTTGCATGCTTGATATACTGTATGGCATCTAATGTGGTAATATGTTCAAGAGTAATTCTTAGATCTGGTATAATACTTATTATCCGGTCCAATACTAAATCAATAAATAATTTTTCCCTATCAAAAATGTCATATTCTTCACCGGGTAGTTCTCCGTGAATACAGAGAGGAATGTCATTCTTTGCCATCTCTTCAAGCACTGGTAGAATAGTTTTAAAACTTTTTATACCATTCGTGGAGTTAGTTGTTGCACCTGCAGGGTAGTATTTAATTGCTGTTATAATGTGACCACGCTTAAGTTCTTTAATAATTTGTGGCTTAGTTGACTCGGTAAGGTAAAGTGTCATTAATGGTGTAAATTCACTATTTCTACCAAGTCTCTTTGTTATCTCTTTTTTATATTCCATTGCTTTAAGTGGAGATATCACTGGGTTAGAAAGATTTGGCATTACTAGTGCTCTTGAAAATACTTTAGACGAAAAATCTAAAACTTTATTGAGGACAGCTCCCTCGCGAAGGTGAAGGTGCCAGTCATCTGGCTTCATAATGGAAAGTTGCTTGCTCATAAGTAAGTTTCTATGTCATCCAAGTTGATTCCTGAGTTTTAACACATAAAAATCCGTCTATATTTATAAACTTTGATAATTATACATAGCAAGATTTATAAATTGGCTGAATGTAAGTCAAAACAAAATTTTTTTAAAAATCCTATTTTAATTTTTTTAAATATTTATATATTGTTGAATGTAAATGCTTTGCAGCCACTAGCTAAGCATAGCGTGCGTGGTGTGTGTAAGGATAAAAAAGATGAACTTTCACAAAAAAAGTTTGGAGCAAACAACTGAACTACAACCTATTGAGCGAACAAAGCCTTCAATAGATGAAGCTAGGAATGCAGTAAAAACTCTGATACGGTGGGCAGGTGATAATCCCAGTAGGGAAGGGTTAATAGAAACACCCGATAGAGTTTTAAAAGCATACGCAGAATGGTTTCGTGGTTACGAGGAAGATCCCAGCGAAATTTTAAAAAAGACGTTTGGGGAGATAGAAAAGTATAGTCACCCGGTGACTCTACACGATATTCCCTTTGAAAGTTATTGTGAGCATCATATGGCTCCAATAATTGGTACTGTAAGTATAAGTTACATACCCAATGGAAGAGTGGTTGGTATATCTAAATTGGCAAGATTGGTGGACACGTTTTCGAAGCGTTTACAAGTCCAAGAAAAAATGACAGCACAGATAGCTCAATCGATCTATGACTGTTTACAACCCAAGGGGGTAGCGGTATGTGTTCGAGGTGATCATCATTGCATGTGTACCCGTGGAGTAAATAAAAAGGGTATATCGATGATAACCCATTCATTTTTGGGTGAGTTTTTGAACGACAAAAATTTGAGAAGTGAATTTAATGCAGCTTTGGAAAAATAGTTGCCGATAGAATATTAGGTTAAGTCTTTCTCGGTTTAATTATTGGCTGGAATTTGTTTGATTTTTATGTTTTTTTGGGAAGTAATCCAAAAATGTAGTACACGAAAAAAATGCAAAAACCTAATTCATTTCAAGAGATAATATTACGGCTTCAAAATTTCTGGGCTGAAAAAGGCTGTGTGCTTCTACAGCCTTATGATTATCCAGTTGGTGCAGGCACCTTTCATCCTGCAACCACGCTAAAGTCGCTTGGAAAAAAACCATGGTTAGCTGCATATGTTCAACCGTCACGACGACCAACCGATGGCAGGTATGGAGAAAACCCTAATAGACTGCAGCATTATTTTCAGTTTCAGGTCATTCTCAAGCCGTCTCCGAAGGAGATTCAGGACTTGTACATAGCCTCTTTGAAATCCATTGGTATCGACCCTCTTGTTCATGATATAAGGTTCGTTGAAGATGATTGGGAAAGTCCTACTTTAGGGGCCTGGGGCCTAGGATGGGAGGTTTGGTGTGACGGTATGGAGGTTAGTCAGTTTACATATTTTCAACAAGTATGTGGTTTTGACTGTGACCCTATACCCGGAGAGTTAACTTATGGCCTTGAACGGTTGGCGATGCATGTTTTAGAAACTAAAAATGTCATGGAAATACCATTTAATCACCCTGACTCAAATGTTCATTATACTTATGGAGATATTTTTTTAGAAAATGAACAACAATATAGTCGCTGGAATTTTGAGATTGCAGATACAGAAATGTTGTTTAGACACTTTGATGATGCTGAAGCGGAATGTAAAAGAATACTTGGTAAAAAGCCTCTCAATACAAATTTGGGTAAAAATGTAATAATGGTTTTTCCGGCTTTTGATCAATGCTTAATAGCATCGCACCTTTTTAATCTTCTTGATGCTAGAGGTGTTATTTCAGTTTCTGAAAGACAAAATTATATTGGACGTGTTAGAAATTTAGCTAAATTGTGCGGTGAGTCATATTTAAAAATAGAGTTAGAGGGATATAAGCAATGAAGGGTAAAACCTTTTCAATTGGTCTTGGAGTATTTTGTTTTCTATTTGGGGTAACCTTGTTCTATTTCCAAGTTTTTGCATTTTATAGCAAGGTAAGTGACTTGGATTACATCAAATTTGAGGGTCTTCCAATAGCAGTATCAAACTATCGCGGGATAGACTCTGACACTTCTGCATTAAAGTTGCGGGGTTGTTTTAATGTCGACCCTAACTTATTTTCGACAAAGCCATTAGCTGCCAATCCTACACCGTTGGCAGCTCCGTTTTGGTTTGACTGCTTTGATTACGAATATCTTTCTAATGAACTTGAAAGTGGTGATGCGCGAGCTTATGTGGCACAACCGAATGAATATGATGGTATAGATCGATTGGTATTGGTGTTCGCGTCTGGTGAAGCCTATCAATGGAGGCAATTAAATTCCAAATATTTGGACAAATGAATGAATAATTTTCTTTTGGAATTGTTGTCTGAAGAAATTCCCTCCTCTGATCAGGCTTACGGTAGAAATTTTTTAGAAAATTATTTCAGGCAGAAACTTAATAACGTTAAATTATCCTACACTGAGATATCGACTTATTCTTCACCAACTAGGTTGGTACTTCATATTGGAGGACTTGAGGAACAGGCCCCAAGTGTAAGGAAGGAAAAACGAGGACCTAGGGAAGGTTGTGATCAAAAGGCACTAGAGGGGTTTCTTGCATCAAATAAGGCTTCGAAAGATGAGTTAAAAATAGAAAAGATAAATGGTAAAAACTATTATTTTTTGTATCAAGAGGAAGAAGGTAGAAAAAGCCTTTTAATTTTGTCTCAGATATTGAATTCCATATTACATGAATTTAGATGGAAAAAGTCGATGCGTTGGGGTACTACCAAATTCAAATGGATTCGGCCACTAAAATCAATTTTGGCAATTGAATATTCCAAAAATACAGGCAAACGTATATTAAAAGCTCAAGCAGATAATATTCTGGCGAGTGACAAAACTCAGGGTCATAAATTTGTCAGCCCTAAGATTTTTCAGGTGTTAAGTTTCGATGACTATAGACAAAAACTCGCTTTAAATTTTGTTGAATTTAATCATCGGCACAGGGAAAAAAAAATATGTGATCAGATTGCTAAATTAATTGAAAATCAAGAATTAGATGTAGTCAAGGATGAAAAACTGCTCGCAGAGGTAACGGCTTTGGTAGACTGGCCGATAGCTTTGATGGGGAATATAGATAAACAATTTCTTGATTTGCCACCAGAGATTCTCAAAACAGTCATGAGGACACAGCAAAAATATTTTTCAGTAATAAATAAAAATAGCAAAAAAATAACTAAATACATAACTGTTTCAAATATCGAGTCTTCTGATGGTGGAAAGCAAATACTTTCTGGAAATAATAGGGTTTTAGATTCTAGACTCTCTGATGCTAAATTCTTTTGGGCTTTAGATAGAGCAAGAATAGAAAAATACGGATTTGAAAGCT
Organism: uncultured Alphaproteobacteria bacterium; assembly: GCA_902600895.1. Taxonomy (GTDB): domain Bacteria; phylum Pseudomonadota; class Alphaproteobacteria; order Rhodobacterales; family Rhodobacteraceae; genus CACKLF01. Next base: position 23,573 of record CACKLF010000021.1, read on the forward strand.
TTGCAAAAGATTTGGAGTCAGTAACTTTCTTTAGAGGGCTAGGTAGTCAATCAGTGCGGGTGGCAAGATTAAAAAAAGTGGCTCATGCTATTAATAAATGTATGTTTTCAGTATCTGATATGGACATAGAGTTAGCCTCTTCAGTGTGTAAGGCAGATCTGGTTTCCAGCACAGTAAAAGAATTTCCTGAGCTTCAAGGTTTGCTTGGTAATTATTTTTCAAATTTTTCGGGATTTTCAAAAGCTGTTGGTTTGGCATGTAGGGAACACTATGCTCCTCTTGGCCCCAGTGATAAAGTTCCAACTTCACCCTTATCAGTTATTATTTCATTAGCAGATAAAATAGATCTACTATCCAGTTTTTGGTCAATTGACGAAAAACCTACGGGTTCTAAGGATCCTTTTGGTTTGAGAAGGGCTGCTATTGGAATCTTTAGAGTAATTGTCGAAAATCAAATTGATATAAAGTTGTCAGAGCTATTTCAATTTTCTGAACTTAAATTTGATAGGCAGAGCATTATGCACTTCTTTGTTAATAGAATGCGAGTTTATTTAAAAGATATTGGGATAGAATCTGACGCATTTGATGCTTGTGCGAGAAGTTTAGAAGACTTCGGCATATTTTCATTTGTAAACAGGGTCACCATTTTTTCATCATTTTTGGACTCACCTGAAGGCCAGAGACTCTTAAATTTATCTAAGCGAGCTTTGAGTATTTTATCAGCAGAAGAAAAAAGGGATGGGGTAGAGTACAGCTTACGTCCTGAAAAGCTTGACTATTTATGTACTGAAGAAGTTGAATTAATTGATGCTTTAGAGAGAGCAAATGAAAAGTTGACCGAAAAACTCATTCATAACGGATATTCCGATTGTTTGTTGGTGCTTTCTGAACTAGATTTAATCGTTGAAAAGTTTTTCACACATATTCAGATCAATTGTGATAATAACATTTTAAGGCGTAATAGATTGTGCACTTTAGGTTTTCTTAGGGAACTTTTGGATAGAGTCGCCGATTTTAGAATTTTAGAATAAAAGAGAACGTTATTTAATTAGGCAACTTTTCTATGCTTGAAATTACAAAAAAAATCAGATTAACAGATAAAAATTTGGGTGCAAAATTTGAAAACATTCAGATTATGAAACGCTTGCAAATACCAAGTCCCACAACTTACTTTTTAGAGATGAGGAATTCTCATAAGTTTGATGTTTCCAATACAGTCCAAGAAGTTGAGACGACATTGGGCAATAGGACTCTATTGAAAATTAACCCAACGTCATCAAACAAAATCTTGGATAATTTGCCATTCTTTTCAAATCTTGGAATTTCAGATCGAAAAAAAAATTTCTTCATCGAAAAAATGGGTCAAATTAACTATTTAAACAGCTATTGTGGGTTGATAAAAAAGGTATCAGTTGAAATTTTTGGTACTGATCCAGATATGTTTGACGATGTGTTGCATAATTTGCCTGTTA
>CACKLF010000022.1 GCA_902600895.1 uncultured Alphaproteobacteria bacterium
GAGTTGGAAACGGTTTTGATGTACATAAATTCACCGATGCAAAAAAACTTCGCCTTTGCGGTATTGATATAGATTTTGATAGAGGGCTGAGTGGCCATTCAGATGCAGATGTCGGTCTTCATGCATTGACCGATGCCATACTAGGCGCGCTGGGTAAAGGTGATATAGGGATCTGGTTCCCGCCATCTGATAATCAATGGAAGAATGCCGACTCTAAAATCTTTCTGGAATTTGCAAATGATTCTTTAAATGAATCGTGCCTGAAAATTTCAAATATCGATATAACCATAATCTGTGAACAGCCAAAAGTGAGTGAATATTCAATGATGATGAAAAAAAAACTAGCAAATATGCTTCTAATCAAAACTAGCCAAATAAACATAAAAGGAACAACAACTGAGAAGCTTGGTTTTACTGGTAGAGAAGAAGGAATTGCTTGCCTATGTACTGTTTTATTGGTTGAAAAGTGAAGTACTTTGCAACATTGTTTTTTTTAGGCAATACAACCATAATGCCAGGCACTGTAGGTAGTATGGTTGGACTAGTACTCGGGTTTATTATAATTTCATTTTTATCAGTGATGAGTTTTGCATTAATATTGGGTCTTGTTTTTGTAATATCTTACATCAGCGTAACGGCTTATACTAAATGCTCTGAAATAACCGGACATGACCCGAAAGAAGTAATTATTGATGAAGTAATGGGGCAGCTAATCTCAATGACTCCTCTAGTTTTTTTTGTTAAAAATAAAGAACAGTTATTAGTATTTGGAGTATGTGCATTTATTCTTTTTCGATTTTTTGATATTCTAAAACCATGGCCAATAATTATTTTTGATAGAATTAAAACACCCTTAGGTGTCATATTGGATGATATTGCCGCCGGCATACTTACATCCGTGGTTTTATATGTTGTAATTATCTGGGTCAATTAAATGTTACATACACGCCTTGAACATCTAGCAAATGAATTAAAAGAAGTCTGTTATAAGCACGACACCAAGATATCCTCAGCAGAAAGTTGCACTGGAGGATTGCTAAGCTATTATATTACTAGTATTCCAGGGTCATCAAAGTATTTTAATTCTGGCTTTATTACATATTCAAACCTCTCAAAAATATCAATTTTAAACGTTTCAGAAAAAACACTTCAATGCTCTGGAGCAGTAAGTGAGGCAGTAGCTATGGAAATGGCTTTAGGCGCCAGAAAAAATGTTAACTCTGACTTTGCGGTATCTATTACTGGTATCGCTGGACCAGGAGGGAGTGAGTTAAAGCCTGAGGGTCTAGTATGCTTTGGCTTTTCAAGCAAAAAAAACCATACATCTAAACTGATCAATTTTGGCTCAATAGGTAGAGATGCAGTTAGAAAACATGCTTGTTTAGAAGCTCTAACAAGCCTTATAAAATATATTACTACCAAAAATATTTAGAAATAAGGACTATTTGCCATACAATTGATTAGCACGATCTTCAAAAGACTTTGTCACTTTAGTCATTGCGCGATAAAAAATCTTATTTATCAAATTATGCAAAATGAATGACTTGAACTGATAATCTATTTCAAAGAAAACCTCACACCCATTGTTTAATTTATTAAACTTCCATTTATTGTGTAGTCTTTTAAATGGACCATCTATGTGAGAAGCAGTTATTATCATACTACCTGGATCTAAGACTACTTTAGATCTGTAACTTTCTTTTACTACATTGAACTTTATTAAAACTGTAGCCTCCAAAACTTTCATATTCTCCTCTTTTATTATTTTATCATGATTCACTTTAACTTCTGAAATCCATGGTAAAAATTCAGGATATGCTTCGACATCTGCAACGATATCATAAAGATTTTTAGGTGAAAAAGGTAGGAATTTACTTTCCTTGTGCAAAGTCATTTACTACCTAGATAAACTGTCACTGCGTATTTGAGATAGTCGACGATAATCTTCGTCAGCATGAAAAGATGAACGAGTAAGTGGTGAGGACGAAACAAGCAGGAATCCTTTACCGTAGGCCACTTTTTCATATAATTCAAATTCTGCTGGATTCACAAAGTTATGTACCGGATAATGCTGTGAAGTGGGCTGTAAATACTGTCCAATTGTTAAAAAATCAACATCTGCTGCACGCAAATCATCCATAACTTGAAAAATCTCATCCTTGGTTTCTCCCATACCTACCATAAGTCCAGATTTTGTAAAAATATCTCGATCTGTCTCTTTTACCTGACTTAATAATTTTAAGGAAGAAAAATACCTGGCACCTGGGCGTACAGACAAATATTTAGATGGTACAGTTTCGATATTATGATTAAAGACATGTGGTTTCGCAGTTATCAGGGTATCAACCGACCCTCTTTCGGAGTGCAGAAAATCAGGCGTTAGTATCTCCACAGTAGTCATTGGAGAGTATTTCTTAACCAACCTTACGGTTTGAGCAAAATGACCAGCGCCCCCGTCGTTTAAATCATCCCTATCAACACTAGTTAATACCACATGTTTCAAACCTAACCTCTGCACACTCTTCGCAACTCTCAATGGCTCAAATGGATCTAAACTGTCTGGTTTTCCGGTAGCTATATTGCAAAACGCACAGCCCCTGGTACAAGTTCCTCCCATAATTAAAAAAGTTGCATGCTTCTTAGACCAACATTCACCAATGTTTGGACACGCAGCTTCCTCACAAACTGTATTCAATTTAAAGCCATCAACAATTTTTTTTGTTTCAAAATAACCTTTTGATCCTGGAGCCTTAACCTTTAGCCATGGTGGTTTTCTCATAGAGGGCGTTGGTAGATTTTTTTGTTTTTCTGGATGTCTTAACTTCATAATAAAGGCTTCTATATATGGATTGAACGATTAAAGGCATTTAAAACAGACTCATGTACCATTTCTGATAAAGTAGGATGTGGATATATTGTGCTCATTAATTCTTCCTCAGTTGCCTCGAGGCTCATACCAATCGAAAAGCCCTGTATTAATTCAGTAACCTCCGACCCAACCATGTGAGCACCTATTAACTCTCCTGTTTTCTTATCAAAAATAGTTTTTATGAATCCCATTTCTTCACCTTCAGTTAAAGCTTTTCCATTTGCCGAAAATGGAAATTTTCCGATAGAAATATCTTTATATTTTTCCTTTGCTTCCTTCTCTCCCAAACCTATACTTGCTATTTGAGGGTTAGAGTATACGCAAGCAGGTATTTTGCTTGTATCCAACACTTTAGATTTTTTACCTGCTATTTTTTCTGCAACTATTATGCCTTCGTGGCTAGCTTTATGTGCCAACCAAGGACCTTCAGTCACATCTCCGATAGCAAATACATTTTCGATATTCGTTCTACAGAAACTATCAGTACCAATTAGGCCGTTACGTAGATTTATGCCCACTTTTTCTAAATTCAAGTTTTCAATATTTGCTTCAATACCAACAGCACTTAAAATTTTGTCATAAGTTTTATTCTTTTCAGAGGAATTATTAGAAATTGTTACAAAAACCTGATCCAAATTTCTTTTTACACTCTCAACTTTTGAGCCAAAAATGAATTCTATACCCTGTTTTTTTAATTGCTTATGAGCATATTCGGATATTTCAAAATCTATAGAAGATAGGATATTTTTTTCTATATCAATGACACAAACTTTAGAGCCCAGAGAATTAAAAAAATATGCAAACTCAATTCCGATCGCACCGCCACCAACAATTAAAATGCTTTTTGGAATGGTTTCAGCAACCAATGCATCTCTGTATGTCCATATGTATTTATTGTCTGGCTCAAGTCCCTTTAAAACCTTTGGTCTTGCTCCTGTAGCCACAACAATATTATTCGCTGAAATCTTTTTAGAAATACCTTCAGAATTTATTTCTATGGTATTTTTGTCCAAAAAAGATCCAAATCCATTAAAAATTTCAACATTATTTTTTTTTAGAAGAAACTTTACTCCAGAGGACAGTCTGCCAGCAATATTTCTGGAACGCTTTATAACTTTTTGTAAGTCTACCCTTATATCCTTTGCTGATAACCCAAATGAATCGCAATTTTTCAGCAATTCAAGCATGCTAGCTGATTTTATAAGAGATTTTGTTGGAATACAGCCCCAATTCAGGCAAACTCCTCCAAGATGTTCTTTTTCCACCAAACCTACACTTAGGCCAAGCTGACTGGCCCTTATTGCAGCTACATAGCCGCCTGGGCCGCCCCCTAGAACAAAAACATCAAAATCCTGCATCAATACCCCCTTATTTAAAAAAAACTAATAATTATCTGCTCTTTAAAGCCTCACCTTGAACAATATCAACAGCAATGGGCGTTATTTGTGTATTTAATGTAACCTGTGTCGTAGCGTTTACCTGCTCAGAAGTACTTCTTATCGACATTCTATATAGACCATAGATACAAATTAGTAGAAATAAAAGCATTAATAACAGGAAAAACATATTTGGACCAAATTTTTCAATCAAATAACCACATAAGATGGGCATCAAGCATGATCCGATACCAGCAAGGAAGATTAAGCCACCCGATGCGGCCGGCATATCTTCAACTTCAAGATAATCATTGGTGTAAGCAATAATTGTTGAATAAAGAGGCATAGTAATTGAACATACAAGAGATAGTAAAATAAGTTTGACAAGGAATGTATCATCAAGAAAAAAATTACATGCCAGGATTAGGGCCCCTAAATTCGAACATATTACAATTAAGACACGCCTGTCACACCGATCTGAAATCCATGAAATTGGTATTTGAAAGATGATACTTGAAATTAATGCAGATGCCATAATTATAGAGATTTGATAGGTGTTGTAACCTTGCTCAGTGCAATAAATTGGAGACATTACAAATAACAAAGATGAAATCCCCCCAAAAAATATCATTGAAATACAACCAAATGGGGAAATTTTATAAAGTTCTTTAATTTTTAATCTTTTTGCGGTTGTATAAATTGGTGCCGGTTTAACTGACAAAAGTATCGGTGCGAATGAGAATGATACGATAACAGAAACAAGTGCAAATAAGATATATTCTGACGGTTCAGCAATATTTAGCAGAGTTTGCGCTGCCAACATTCCAAAAAGTTGTATAATTAAGTATGCTGAAATTGTTTGGGCTCTATATTTATTTGGAGCACCATGATTTAACCAACTTTCAGATGCAATAAATACTCCTGAAAAGCACAATCCAATTACTACACGCAAACAAAACCAAAAAATTGGGTTTGGTGAAATTGCAAACAAGATTAAGGAAGCCGATATCAACGAAGCAAGTGCTGCAAATACTCTTACATGGCCAACTCTTTCAATTAAAAATACATTGAATCGAGAGCCCACGAGCATACCAAAAAAATAGCCGCTCATAATCCAAGACATTGTTTCAGGTCCAAAGCCCTCTATATACCCCCGAATTGCAAGTAAAGGACCTTGTATACCATGTCCGATCATAAGTAGAAAAATACCAAGAAGTAATGGCCATACGGATTTAATTATAGGAATCATATTGACTTGCTAGTTATCTTGTTAGCTTAGAGCTGTATAAACTGAAAAATAAAAAGATTAAGCATAAAATCGACTATTTATGTAGATTTTGTGCTATATTCATGGTCGCAATTATCCACCAACATACAATCACCAAACGAGTAAAATTGAAAACCTTTATCAATAGCATATGTGTAAAGATCTCGCGTATTTTTATAACCATAAAATGAACTGACCAGCATCATTAATGAACTCTTTGGAAGATGAAAATTTGTTAATAACAAATCGCAAATTTTAAACGAAAATCCAGGTATTATCATTAATTCTGTGAACGAATTAAATTCTTTAATAATACCCTTCTTCTCAGCTGCTGTTTCAAGTAATCTAAGAACCGTTGTACCAACAGCCACAACCCGCCTACCCTCTTTTTTGGTTTCGTTAATTGTTCTAGCCACCTCTTTTGTTATTTTCCCAAATTCCTTATGAAGTTTTTTTTCATTTAATTGCTTATCTGATACGGGAAGAAAGGTCCCAGCTCCAACATGCAAGGTTATAAAAGCTGTATTAATTCCACGATTTTTTAACTGATTGAGCAAAGCTTCGTCAAAGTGCAAAGATGCTGTGGGTGAAGCCACTGCCCCTTCCTCCACACCAAAAATAGTTTGATAATCTTTGTGATCAGTATCTTTCAAACCCCTCCTTTTTTCAATGTACGGCGGAATTGGCATATGACCAATCTTTACGAGTTTTTTTAAAAGATCCATTTTTGCATTATTAAAATCTAAGAGTAATGAAAAATTATCTTTTTTTACGACGTTAGCTACTAATACGTCTTTTTGACCTTCTTTATAAAATTCAATTTTATCACCTTCTAATAGACGTTTCTTTGGCTTAATTAAAACAGACCAAATACCTTTTGAAACTTCATGCAAAAGAGTTGCAGATACTTTACAATCTTTACCTGACACTGTTCTTGAACGCCTGATACCAATTAACCTAGCTGGTATGACTTTGGTATTATTGAAAACTAGCAGATCTCCAGATTCAAGGAAATCTGAAAGGTTGGAAACTACACTTTCAACTTTTGTTAAGTTAGTTCCAACCAATAATTTTGATTCTGACCTTGCCTTCTTAGGTCTGAGAGCAATAAGTTCTTCGGGTAAGGAAAAGTCAAATTGATCTAAATCTACAACCATTCGAATGTCACTGTCCTAATACGTCCCTAAGTCGTCCAGGAGCTAAAATCGAAAAAGGATTGACTAGAACCAACGGTTCTTTTTTTGTTCCTTGAAGTTTGAAGGAAAATCCGATCGCACCCTCTCCACTCTTACTACCAAAAATATTTCCAAAAAGAGGAAATTTTGAGACAGCATTATTAATATTAAAAAATGGAGATAGAACCCCGCTAGCATTCATTTTAATCTGATTTTGGGCCTGACTTGTCCTTGTGAAAATGCCGTCTAAAGTAATACCAATTGATTGGCCTTCCGCAAAACCATTTTTTAAAATGGTTCTAGCCCCATCAGAATCCACCTCTCCCTCGACATTTTGAAATACAATACCCTTGCCCGCCAATAAATCAATCATACCATTTAGGCTAGAAAGGCTAACAAGTTGGGCTAAAATTGGTGCATTCCTTACTTGTATATCATTTGTTTTCAATTTTCCAACTACACCACCATTTTCTTTTAAAACCCCGTCAAAATAGAAATCTCCACCATATCCATTTTGGTATGCTTTCAATGCCCTGAAAATATTGCCAGCATTTTTAGACGTTGCTGTAAATCTTGCTCGACTATCCTTTAATTTTTCAAATGCTATTGTCACTTTCTCAAGACCATTTAAACTTCCAGTCAAAGTTCCACCAAAACCTGAAAAAAATTTCACCTGTCCAATCGATTTTTTTAGAAAATATTTCTCAGTGAGCTCGAGTTTCTCTATATCAAGTAAAAACTTTATTTCACTGCCAGAAAAATTTTCCTTGAGTATTTTTTTTAAACTCTGATAATTTAAATAATCGCCAACGAGATGAACTTCATAATCATTTAAACTGCGCCGTATATTTCCTGAGGTATCAATTACATTAGATACCTTAAATTCCTTTACATCGATTTCCATTACCTTCTCGTCGTTGATCCACTTGCTCCTTAATACGATGTCAGGGGTTATAAAATCCAAATTAAATTCCAAATTATCTTTACCAACTCTTCTACCCTCAATTGCTAAACTCCCTCTTTCGCCTCTAAGTTTTTCATATTTGAGATCATCTATTGTTAGGTGTGAGTCCATCAGATCGCTCATGAGTTGAAATTTAATTTTATCTTCCTGAAAAATTACGCTTGCGTTTAGGGGAATATTTCCATTGATTTTTATATTTGACGCTGCTTGAAAATATTTCTCAAAGCTATTCTCTCCTACCTTACCTTCAAGGTTAAGCACAGTGGCCTGAGCGCTCTGATCTGTTTGAATAAATTTTACCTTAAATACACTATCTAGGATGGTTGCCAAAGAATCGACAACAAAAAAACTATCATTATATTCAAAGTCTATATCACTTAATAAAATCCGTTCATCTGGAAAAAAATCAACAACAGAGGCGTAGTGAATTTTCCCCTTAATATTAAAATTGTCCATATTGTACATGGAATTTTGTAACAATTTTCCTGATCCATAAATTTTTAAATCCCCACTAATATCTGTCAAATTTTCAAGAATTTTACCATAGTGAGTTTTAAAATGAGGAACCATATCAACGAATCGAATAAGAGGGTCTAAATGACCACTTAAGTTACCTTGGAAAGATACCATTTTTTGTTTATTTCCACCGTTTTCGACGACAATTGACGAGTCTGTTAACAGTGTGGCGTACTCTTTTAGTTTGTTCAAATCCTTCTCCGATCTGCCTTCGGCTGGATAAAACCGTTCAGATGTAATTATCTGCTTAAAAGATATATGTAATTTATTCTCTAAAAACGTGATTAGCCCTGAAATTCCCTTTACCAATGATTTCCCAAAATAACTAACTTCAACATCAGAAAATTCTAAATCAGTTTCAAATTTCTTTAAAAGGCCACCATTAACAACGATATGGGTACCTCCTGATAAATAACCGTCCAGATCTATATTTCTTCCAAAAACTTCATTTTTTAGACTATTAAATAGCTGTGGTAATAGAAGTGATAGCTTGTTTGAAGTGACCCTTTTTATAGACAGTTCAATCTCTCCGTTCATATCTGAAAGTGGCAAAGGGATTTTGATGGAACCTTGTAAAGGAATAGTGACAAACTCATTGCTCACAAATAGTTGAGTCAATTCAAATGATTGGTTATTCTCAGTTACTGAAATATTAAATTGCAATGACGGAATTTCATTTAAGAAAAAGTTTTCAAGAAAGTTTTTATCGGTCCCTGAATATATGCGATCAATGTAAAAACCCACTTTTTGTTTTTTACCATGATTTTGAAAAACTATTTTTCCGTCCAAGAGAAAATTATCATAGGTATCCGCAATACTAATGTCAGAAATTGTAAAGCCGCTTTCATTTGAGTCAAAATCAAATTTGAGCATTAAATTAAAAGTATCACTTAATTTATCAGGCTCGATGACAGAATATACTGATTTTATAAAGGCCTTGTTATTTGTAAACAGCTCTAGCTGTCCATTCAAGTTTATATCCTTTGAAGAGTTAAAAGTAGACTCAATTGAAAAGTTTTTGATATTAATAAAATTCATATTATCATCGAGGAAGGCGTTAGCACTTTTATCACTTTCATTTTCCAAGCTTAAACTGAATTTTAAATGGTATTGAAGACGTTCCTCGAAAAGCTTATTTTCTAAAAAAGCAGTATATTTATAATTTAGCTGATTAAAAATAAATTTGCCAATAACACCTTGATTATTTTTATTAGTTTTATTCGTCTCATGACGAACGGTTAAATCTTTAAATAAAAGCTCCCCCAAACGCACTTCTGGAATAGAGAAATTTATTTCGTTCCCTAATTGCCTTACCAGAAGGTCTAATTTACGCACACTTGCAATAATTTGATCATTCTCAATTACATTATTCCTGAGGGTCATCAAACCGAATTCTGTCAAAACAGAAGGATTATTTATTTTTAGTGAATTAAGGCCTTTAAATTTAAACCTGAAAGATCCAGAAAGGATGTCTGTGATCTTTACAGAATACTGAGCTTCTTTTACCTTTAAATCTGTGGATAATTTTGGCAGACTTATGTCTAATGTATCAGCGTTAACATTTAAGTTTGATCCATGAAAAGAAAAATTAAAGGTTGTATCTTGATAATTAATTATCAAATCTTCCTGCTCAGAAAATCCTCTAAAGAAATATTCTGGCAAACTAGAAGCTTTTAATATTATACCAAATATGTAAAAATAAGTACAACTGCTGACAATCACTAAACCAATTAAACCGAGTACTGCGTATATGTATGTATATGATCGGAGCAAAATCTAAACCCTTTAAAAATTAAAATAATTAATACTCAGACAATTCTAACATTTTCAACTTATCCATAAAACTTTGTACAGAAAAAAACTGATAAACTAAAATACAAAAATTAGTATTGATATTTTATATTTTTACATTGATGTTTCGCTTTTAATTTGACGAGCCAATGTATTTACCTTAGAAGAGGTTAGTAGAGTTAATTTACTTAAGGTGACTGCAATGTTTACGAAACCCAAGGCAAACGAATCTAAAAACGATAAGCAAAATTCTACAAGTGGTGCTGGCGAAAGTCATGGATCAGGGGCTCCAAAACCAGTACCAATGTCGGAAAGTGCACCAAAGCCCAAAGCTGCGCCATCCATTCTTTCATCTGACTTAAATGTTCAAGGTAACCTACTTACTGACGGGGACATCCAAATAGAGGGAAACATAGAAGGCGATATTAGGGCCAATTTATTAACAGTAGGAGAAAGTGCGGTTGTAAGAGGCGAAGTAATAGCTGATGATGTTGTCATAAATGGTAGAATTATTGGTCGCGTCAGAGGTTTAAAGGTTAGGTTAACGTCTACTGCTCGAGTGGAAGGTGATATAATCCACAAAACCATTGCTATAGAAAGTGGGGCTCATTTTGAAGGATCAGTGCATAGGAATGATGATCCACTTAACAGTTCTTCTAGTGGTAGTTCAGGTCCAGTCACAGCCGGTAAAAAAATTGAAGCAGCGGAATAAATAGTTCTGCTACCTTATTTTCGCCAGGGCTGAATAAATAAAGTTATCAAGCGAACCGTCTAATACGGATTGGGTGTCAGCTGTCTCTTCTTGTGTTCTAACATCCTTTACCATCTGGTATGGATGAAGCACATAGGATCTTATTTGATTGCCCCACCCTGCCTCACCTTTCTTCTCATGTTGTTCCTGGATATTTTGTAGCTTCTTCTTCATTTCATTCTCATAGAGACGGCTGCGCAAAGCACTCATACATATACTACGATTTTGATGCTGAGATTTTTCTGAGCTAGTAACTACAATCCCAGTAGGCAAATGGGTAATTCTAACGGCTGAGTCAGTAGTGTTAACATGTTGTCCTCCAGAGCCACTGGATCTAAATGTATCAATCCTTAAATCAGATGCATTAATTTGTATATCAATATTTTCATCCACTTCGGGGTAAACCCATACTGAGCTAAATGATGTATGCCTTCTTGAGTTGCTATCAAATGGAGAGATTCTAACTAGCCTATGAACTCCACTCTCATGCTTTAGCAATCCATATGCGTTTAACCCATTTATTTTATAGGTTACTGACTTGATACCAGCATCATCGCCATTTGTTTGCGAAATTAGATCAATCTTAAAACCTCTTTTATCCGAATAACGCAGATACATACGAGATAGCATCTGGGCCCAATCACAGGACTCCGTTCCTCCAGCACCAGAGTTAATTTCTAAGAAAGTATTATTTTGATCCATTTCTCCACTCAGTAAAGCTTCTAATTCAATTATTTTGACAGTATCTTTCAGTTTAACAAGTGATGCTTCTGCCTCTAAAAGTACTTCTTGATCATTTTCCTTTTCTGCTAATTCAATTAACTCCAATGTGTCATCAAAATTAACTTTCATTGTTTCAAATGATTCAATTTTACTAATCAAAGATTGCCGCTGCCGCATTATTTTTTGAGCATAATCATTATCTAACCAAAAGTTTTCCTCCTCACTAATAGCCGTTAACTCTTCAATCTTTAAAGTACATTCCTTTATATTATAACGACTTTCAATGAGGGTTAAAGAAGCTACAATATCGTTGCTTATTTGTTCTATCTCTGCTTTCAAAATATTCACCCTATATTCTTGAACTTAAGATATTGTATATACCAGTTTTTATGATTTTAAAATGTTTAGACTTTTGCTGATTTTATTTGAAATAAATTTAAATACCCACTAATATCGTGATAATATGTATTAAGATTTGGTGCGCGGGAAAAACCTTTCCAACTAAATTGCTAAAAAAATTTTTGTTTATTCGGAATATTGATAATGTTGAATTTGTTTTTTGAATTTAAAGAAGAAAATTCAATTGGTAGTGACTCAGTTGTTTTGATGAGTTCAAATATGGAAAATTATTATAGAAATACAATCCTCTATATCTCTAATAATGTTATAGGGGTTTTACTTATAAGAGAGTTATTATGTCACACAAAATGCTTATTGATGGTAACCACCCAGAGGAAACCAGAGTTGTAGTAGTTAGCGGAAACAAAGTAGAAAACTTTGATTTTGAGTCATCAAATAAAAGGCAGGTGTCAGGTAATATTTACCTTGCGAAGGTTACTAGAGTAGAACCATCACTTCAAGCAGCCTTTTTAGACTATGGTGGAAATCGTCACGGTTTCTTGGCCTTTTCAGAAATTCATCCTGACTACTATCAAATTCCTAAAGAAGATAAAGAGAAGCTTCTAGAAGAGGCAAAAGCTGAAGCCCAGATTCGAGAAGACGAGGTACAAATTCTCGACGAGATCGGTGAAAGTGACGAGCCCAGGCAAAAAAGCAGGGTTAGGAGGCGAAAAAAAGTGCTAAAAGACTCTGTTGCTGAGGAAGTGTCTAAATCTAATGGTGATGTGGTTTCAGGTGAAATCACTATAAATCGAAACAATGGAAATAATCAGAATGACAACACCATCTCTTCAAAAAGTGATTTAGAAGAAATTACTAAATTAGACGTGGAGACTGTATCTAAAGAAACTAAAAATATGACTCCGTCTATTTCAGAGCGCTCAGAAAATAAAACCAAAGAGATTTCTGATATTGCAAATGAAGAAACAGAGTTGGAGGTTAGAAGAGCTGCAGCAAAACGAACTAAAAGCTTGATTCGCCAATACAATATTCAGGAAGTGATTAAGGTTCGGCAAATAATGCTGGTCCAAGTAGTCAAGGAGGAAAGAGGTAACAAGGGTGCAGCTTTAACATCTTATTTATCTTTAGCGGGAAGGTATTGTGTTCTAATGCCAAATACAACAAGAGGAGGAGGTATAAGTAGAAAAATTACAAATCCTAATGACAGAAGACGTCTTAAAGAAATAACTAGCAATATTACAGTACCAGAAACCGCAGGACTTATTATCAGAACCGCTGGAATCAACCGCACAAAATTAGAGATTAAAAGAGACTATGAGTACCTAATTCGACAGTGGGAAAATATAAGAGAGTTAACCTTAAAGTCAATTGCGCCAATGTTAATCTATGAAGAAGGTAGTTTGATTAGAAGGTCTATTCGAGATTTATACAACAAACCTACAGAAGAAATAATTGTGCAAGGCGAAGGCTCATATACTGAAGCAAAAGATTACATGAAAATGTTAATGCCATCCCATGCCAAAAACGTAAAAAAGTATTCTGATCCGATACCTTTATTTGCAAGATATCAAGTTGAGACTCATCTTACTGCAATGTTTAATCCAAATGTTCAACTAAAATCAGGTGGATATATCGTAATCGGAATTACAGAGGCATTGGTTGCAATTGATGTAAATTCTGGAAGATCTACCAGGGAAACAAGTATTGAAGAAACAGCCTTAAAGACTAATTTGGAAGCATCTGAAGAAATAGCTAGGCAGTTAAGACTTAGAGATCTTGCTGGGCTTATTGTGATTGACTTTATTGACATGGAGGATAGAAAAAATAATGTTTTAGTTGAAAGGGCGCTTTACGACAGACTAAAAACAGATCGCGCACGTATTCAGTTAGGAAAGATTTCTTCATTTGGCTTGTTAGAAATGTCTCGTCAACGTCTTCGCTCAGGAATGATTGAGGCCACTACCCAACCATGTCCCCATTGTTTTGGAACTGGCATGACAAGATCAAATGAATCATTGGGCCTAGCTATTTTACGTGATATTCAACAAGAAATTAACTCAAAAGCAATTGAATCAGTTTCAGTCAATTGTTCTGTTGAGGTTTCAAATTTCCTTTTAAATAAGAAACGACCTGAGATTTCTCGGCTAGAAAATGATCTTCAGGCAAAAATAACTATTAATGGTGATAATTCAATTGTAAACCCAGATTACAAAATTACGAAAGAAAAATCACCTGGCAAACAAGTCTTAAAGAGTTCCGATACTGTAAAGGCGTCACCGAATCCAAAAAATAACGAACTCGATGGAATAAATATGACGATGGAGGAAACATCTTCTCCAAAAAAAAATCGCCGTAAAAGAAAACGTAATAGTGTACCAGAAAACACCTCCAAAAATAAAATTTTGAATGAGGGCGATGGGCTGATTGAGGAAAATACTGACGAAGTAACTTTTAGTAAAGCTAAGAAGCTAAAAAGTGTAGCTAAAGAAAAAGCCAATACAGAAGACAAAAATAGCAAATCAGTACCAAAGAAATCAGCTATAATTAGTGAAATGGTGCCAATTAGCGAAAGCGGTAAAGCAGCAAAAAATTTGCCAAAAACAAAATCTGCAGTTAAAAAGAGAATGACTTCAGCCGATCCGGAGGAAGACCAAGGAAAGGTTAAAAAGGTTAAATCAAAAGATACTTCTAAAAAGGGTTCTGAAAAAAAAATAGGTTGGTGGAATCGTAAAGATGAATAAGTATGTTAGTTCTCTAAATTTGATTTAAAAAATTTTAATAACGGAAAATAACATTGAATTTCAATATTTTAAAAGCACTAAATACGTTCATATTTTTTTTTCTTATGTGCAAAATTAGCATTGTAAATAATTTATTAGCTTCTGAAATATCTATAGAGTCAAAGGCGGAATTAAATAAACTCATAGAGAAGTATATTCTTGAAAATCCAGAGATAATATTGAAAGCATGGAAATTAATTGAGGCCAAACAGAAAAATGAACAAGAGTTAAAGGAAAAAAAACTTATACAGCAATTTGAAGAAATAATTTTCTCCCAAAAAGGAATATTTTATGATCCTAAAGTTCAACCCGTTATTGTATCGTTCGTCGACTTCAATTGTTCATTTTGTAAAAAATCTGACGAAGTAATTTCAGCAGTCATCAAGAAATACCCTGATATAATTTACTTGGTAAAAAACTATCCGATACTTGGTGAGGGTAGTGTTATTGCAGCTCGTGCAGCAATATTCTTACAATTTAATGAAAGTAGTCAAACTTATTTAAGTTTCATAAATTTGATGATGAAAAGTTCCTCCAGGCTAACACTTGAAAAGATAAACACATTTGCTCGATCAAGTGGCTCACCACTAAATATCACATTAGAAAAGCTACAATCTTCTGATATTAACGATAAACTAGAGGAGAACTTTCGGCTCAGTGAAATGTTAGGAATTTCTGGAACCCCAACGTTATTAATTAACAATAAAATATACAGAGGACATATTGAGGGTGACAATCTTGATGAAATAATTAATACATATATAGGGGATATTTCCAAGCCTCAAAATTAGGAGGAAAATTTGACACAGAATAAGTTTAAAGAAGATATCAATATCACTAGAGAGTTAGCAAAAGTACTCTGCGAAAATGATCTTGTTGAACTTGAGTTTAACAAGGTATTATCGAAAGAATCGTCTTTGAGTATAAAAATTAAAAAAGGCCTTAATCATAACGAGTTAGCAAGCTTCTCAATGCCAAGCTCAAAGGTGTCAACCCCTAGAATGGAGAAAGAAGATGAAAAGGTTATTAATGAAGATGAAATAAAAAATTCATTAGGCTACCTAAGATCACCAATGGTAGGAACAGTCTATTTATCACCCGATCCAAACTCTGATCCATTCGTGAAAGTGGGTGATATTGTCAAAGAAGGGCAGCCAATGTTGATAATAGAAGCAATGAAAACAATGAACCATATCCCAGCAAATAAGGCAGGAACCATTAAGAATATCTTAGTTGAAAATGGTTCACCCGTAGAGTTTGGTGATCCTTTAATTTTAATTGAATAAAATGTTTAAAAAAATACTGATTGCAAATCGTGGTGAAATAGCCCTGAGAGTTATTAGGGCTTGCAAAGAAATGGGCATAAGATCCATTGCGGTACATTCAGTGCCTGATGAAGACTCTATGCACGTAAGAATGGCAGATGAGACTATTTGTATAGGTCCTGCAAGTAGCATAGAAAGCTATCTTTCCATACCCGCCATTATTTCAGCTTGTGAGATATCTGGAGCCGACGCTATACATCCCGGTTATGGCTTTCTTGCAGAGAATGCAAAATTTGCTCAGATTTTAGCTGATCACAAAATCACTTTTATAGGGCCAGACCCTTCTCATATTTCACGAATGGGAGATAAAATATCAGCAAAGCAAACTATGCTGGAATTGGGTGTTCCTTGTGTTCCAGGCTCGGATGGAACAGTCAATAACCTTGAAGAAGCAAAACTCGTTTCGCATAAAATTAAATTTCCTGTAATCATTAAGGCGTCTGCTGGTGGAGGTGGACGTGGAATGAGAATAGCAAATAATCATAATGAGTTGTCTAGTGCATTCAATAGTGCAAGATTAGAGGCTCAAAGTGCATTTGGCAATTCAGATGTTTATATAGAAAAATATTTAGGGAAACCGAGACATATAGAGATCCAAGTATTTGGCGATGGTCTTGGTAATGCCGTTTATTTGGGAGAGAGAGACTGTTCACTTCAGCGTCGCCATCAAAAAGTATTAGAAGAATCTCCATCACCGGCATTGAATCATAAAACTAGAGTAAAAATTGGAGATATTTGTGCTTCTGCAATGAAAAAAATTAAATATAAAGGCGCAGGAACAATAGAATTCCTATTCTCAAATGGTGAGTTTTATTTTATTGAGATGAATACTCGCCTGCAAGTAGAGCACCCAATTACTGAATCGGTTTATGGAGTAGATCTAGTTAGAGAACAGATTCAAGTTGCCGCCGGTATGCCATTAAGTTTTGTTCAAGAAGATTTAAGAATGTCAGGGCATTCAATAGAATGTCGTATCAATGCGGAGTCACTACCAAAATTTGTGGCTAATCCAGGTCTTGTGAAAACTTTCCATGCTCCTGGAGGGCTAGGTGTGAGGATGGACAGTATTCTTTATTCTGGTTACAAAGTTCTTCCTTATTATGATAGTCTCATAGGTAAATTAATTGTGCACGCTGACAATAGATCATTGGCAATATCAAGATTGAAGAGAGCCTTGTCTGAAATGATCATTGATGGTATCGAGACGACATCAGACTTATTTTCTGTGCTATGTGAGAATGATGAATTTCAAAATGGTGAGTATGATATTCATTGGCTGGAGGATAAATTAGATACTCCTGAATTTTTAGACAAGTTCCTATGAAGGACATTTCAGAATTTACTTCAAATGATTTATTAGTTGCCTACACTATTGGTATCTTTCCTATGGCAAGAAATTCTACTGATTTGAATGTGTCTTGGGTATGCCCAGACAAGCGAGGAATTATACCGATTGATGGTCTTCATATTTCAAGAAGCCTAAAAAGAAAAATTTTGTCCAAAAAATATAGAAGTACCTTTAATACAAATTTTAGAAAGGTTATTTTTCACTGTCGAGATAGGGAAGAAACATGGATAAACAATTATCTATTGGAAAGATATCTAGAATTGTATAATAGAGGATTTGCACATTCTGTTGAAATTTGGCTTGATGATGAAATTATGGGTGGACTTTTTGGAATCAGCATAGGAGCATGCTTTTTCGCAGAAAGTATGTTTTCACTAAAGTCAGATGGATCTAAATTAGCGTTAGTTTCCTTGTTTAATCGCTTAAAAGATGCTGGATTTGAGCTTTTTGACACTCAATTTTACACTCCACATTTGGGAAGCCTTGGAGCAAAAGAAATATCAAAACATGATTATGAACTAAAACTTAGACAATACTTAAAAAAAAATACAGATTTTTTAGTAAATAACTCAGAAAAAGAATTTTTATTCTATCCTACCAATTAAGAAATTTATTTAATGAAAGCTGACAACAGCGATAGAATACTAGAAGTTCCTTGTGTTAAAATTAGATTATCACCAGATTTCAGTATTTGAGTTGATCCTCCCGGAACCAAGCTTATGAATGTATCTCCAAATAATCCATCCATTTCAACTACAGCTTCAGTATCACTTGGTAAATTTAGATCTCCATCCACCACTAAGGTTACATCCGCTTCAAATGTATTTTTTGTAAGTTGTAAGGATTTTACATAGCCTACTGGTATACCTGAAATCTTTACTGAGCTCCCAGATTTTAACCCATTAATTTGATCAAAGCTAGCCACAAGTTCTAATCCTTGCTTAGTTCCTATTTTATTTGGAACATTTGATACCAAATAAAATATTCCAGATATGGTCACCACCAAAATAATGAACCCAAGGATAGTTTCTAAAATATTTTGCCTCATTTATTCACCTAATTATCTGGATCCCAAGCGTGATAATCTAAATGGTTTTTTGGATTAGTCATATATTTGGAATGCACTGAAACAGTATCTCTTGTGTAAACTTTGCCTTTTTCCAGACCTTTGAGTTTTGATTTAATTGGTATTGAATTTGTAGTCCAATGCAGCCAACCGTGCCATTCTATTGATACTTCTGATGCATAATTTTCTTTTTGATAAACAACCCAACGCCTTTTTTTGTCTGCAGTTGTATAGTATTTATTTCCTAAAGAGTCCTCGCCCATAAGGTTTCCAGAAAAATAAGTATAAATTCTGGTAGAAATGGTTTGTCTATTCCACCAAATAAAGAGCGACTTAAATATATCAAAAATCACTTTCATTATAGCTACGAAGCAGAAGCTGGCTCGTCAGGAACCTCTTCAAAAATCATTAATGGTTCAGCACCCTTTAAGATAGTATCCTCATTAATGACAACCTCTGTAACACCCTCTACATCTGGTAGATCAAACATAGTATTTAAAAGAACTTCTTCTAGTATTGACCTGAGGCCTCGTGCTCCAGTTTTGCGATTTATGGCTCTAGAAGCTATAGCTTTCAAGGCATCATCTGTAAATTTTAGACTGACATTCTCCATTTCAAATAAACGACAATATTGTTTAACTAGTGCATTCTTAGGCTTTGTTAAAATTGATATCAGAGCCTCAGCATCTAAATCATTTAACGTTGCAATTACCGGAAGCCTACCGACAAATTCTGGAATCAGCCCAAATTTTAATAGATCTTCTGGTTCAACCTCTCTGAATATTTCTCCAACATTTCTGTCTTCCTCAGTTTTTATATCGGCCCCAAAACCAACAGCAGATCCTTTCCCACGATGGGTAATTACTTTATCAAGACCAGCGAATGCACCACCACATACAAAAAGAATATTAGTAGTGTCAACCTGGAGAAATTCTTGCTGAGGATGCTTTCTTCCGCCTTGAGGAGGAACGCTAGCAACTGTTCCCTCCATTATCTTTAACAAAGCTTGTTGAACACCTTCTCCAGAAACATCCCTTGTTATAGATGGATTGTCAGATTTTCGGCTAATTTTGTCTATCTCATCAATATATACTATACCCCGTTGTGCTCTCTCAACGTTATATTCTGATGCTTGAAGCAACTTGAGAATAATATTTTCAACGTCTTCACCCACGTATCCTGCCTCTGTCAACGTTGTTGCATCGGCCATAGTAAACGGCACATCAATAATTCGTGCCAAAGTCTGTGCTAATAAGGTCTTTCCACAACCAGTTGGACCAATTAGCATTATGTTAGATTTTTGCAATTCTGTTTCTCCAGATTTTGGAGGATGGTTCAACCGCTTATAGTGATTGTGAACAGCAACCGACAACACCTTCTTTGCAGTTTCTTGACCAATAACATAATCATCAAGAACTCCACAAATTTCCTTAGGAGAAGGAACTCCAGAGTGAGTAGTACCTAAAGAATCCTTGCCCTCCTCTTTTATGATGTCCATACATAATTCGACACATTCGTCGCAAATAAACACCGTAGGTCCTGCAATTAGTTTTCTCACGTCATGTTGGCTCTTACCGCAAAATGAGCAGTATAAGGTACTTTTTGTCTCATTGGTTGAATTTTTTGACACCATTAGCCTCGCTATCCTAATATTCCTAAAATTATATTAGTAAAACAACAGATTGCAACTAACAATTCACGAATGCTAAGCATCCTCTCTACTAGTAATAATTTGATCAACAATTCCCCAAGCTTTGGCATCGTCTGCAGTCATAAAATTATCTCTATCGAGGGCCTTTTCTACTTCATCCAATTTTTGACCAGTGTGCTCCACATAAATCAAATTAAGCCTTTCTTTCAGCAAAAGAATTTCCTTAGCATGAAGAGCTATATCAGAGGCCTGGCCTTGAAAACCCCCGGAAGGCTGATGAACCATTATTCTGCTATTAGGAAGTGAGAACCTCTTACCTTTATCTCCCGCAGCTAATAATAATGAGCCCATTGATGCAGCTTGCCCAATACAAAGCGTGGATATTTTTGGCTTGATATATCTCATAGTATCATAAATTGATAATCCTGATGTAACAACACCCCCTGGCGAATTTATATACATAGATATTTCTTTTTTGGAATTTTCAGATTCTAAAAATAATAACTGAGCAACTATCAGCGTTGAAAGCCCATCATGAATTGGCCCAGAAACAAAAATGATCCTTTCTTTTAATAATCTTGAATATATATCATAAGCACGCTCACCACGTGCTGTCTGCTCAACCACCATCGGTATTGTTGTATTCATCGTGTCTAAAATACTCATTATAACCTCTCTTTTTTCATTCAGATTTCTCAAGCTCTTCAAGCTCTTTTTTCAGTTTTTCAACAGTTATTGGCTTTGACGATACATCGGCCAAACCTAGGATAAAGTTAATTACCTTTTCTTCAAAAATAGGTGTTTTTGCTTGCTCTTTTGCTTGAGGATTTTTAGATAAAAATTCCAAATATTCTTTTTCTCTACCAGGATATTGTGATGCTTGCCTTACGATAAATTGATTTAACTCCTCATCTGAAACTTCAATCTTATTCGTTCGGCCGATATGAGCCACAAAGAGGCCAACTTTTACGCGCCTACGCGCTAGTTTAGTATGCTCATCAGAAACGACAACATCTTCAATTTCGTCTTTGGAAGTGTCCGAATTACTTTGAGGGGTAAGTTGACGTGCAATAGACTTAGCCTCAGTTTCAACAAGAGTTTCAGGTAAATCTGTCTTAATTTTTTTATCAATCTCGTCCAAAAGCTTCTTTTTTACAAGAGAAGATGATGCCTCGCGGTATTCATTTTCAATGCGCAATTCTATTTGATTTTTTAGTTCTTTAAGACTCTCAACTCCATATTTCTTTGCCAGTTCATTATCTAATTTTGCTTTTACAGGTTCTTTAACTTCTTTAATAACACAATCAAATACTGCTTTTTTACCAGCCAAATTTTTGTTTCCATAGTTATCTGGAAATGTAACTTTAACCTTTTTCTTATTACCTTTCTTAGCACCAACCAGCTGTTCCTCAAACCCAGGAATAAATGACTTGGAGCCTAAAACTAAAGGATAATCCTCTGCTCTGCCTCCCTCAAACTCTTCATTGTCTACCTTTCCGAGAAAATCTAAAATTATTTGATCTTTTTCCTCTGCTTTTGAGGTACTTTTTTTGGCTATAAAATCTGAAGCTGATACAGCTAGTTCATCCAGTGCAGATACAACACTTTTCTTTTCTACTTTAGCTTCATAACGAGTAAGCTTTATCTTAGAAAAATCGAGTTCCTTGAAGGTTGGAAGACATTCGTATTCAACCTCAAGGATTAAATCATTACCCTCTTTCCAATCTTTATCAAGCATTTCAATTTTTGGTTGATCCGCTGGAGCGTGATTTTTTTCGTTCAGTAATTTTGAAATTGCTTTTTCTACGGTCTCTTGCACTACCTCACCTAATATATTTTTTCCATAAAGTTTTCTCATAAGTGAAAAAGGCACTTGTCCTTTTCTAAAACCTTTAAGCTGTAAGTTAGGCTGAATCTCTTTTATTTTTTTTGTTATATTCCCTTCTATTTCCGTCGACGGTATGTTTACCCTATATTTATTTTGAAGTTTTTTTTCTTTTATTAATTCGAAATCCATCGCTTAACCTTTTTATTTCTCTACAATAGATTTAAAAGCAGAGATCCAATGTTAATATCACAAAAATTTACCTAGACTCATCACAACAAATTTTCAGTAACTACTTCTAGAAATTAAAATTGTCCTTTTTTGGTACGGGTGGAGGGACTTGAACCCCCACGCCTTACGGCGCTAGAACCTAAATCTAGTGCGTCTACCAATTCCGCCACACCCGCATTTGTTATATCCAATTGTAATCTATATATTTTAAGAAAAATAGTGCAATACCTTTGCCTTAATTTTTTTAATTTGTTCAGTTTATGGTCCAGTTTTTCTGGAACGCCTAAATTTCAACCAAATACTGCTTCAATTAATTTCTATCTAGCAAGGTAAAGAATGAGTCAAAAATTATCACCATCGTATATGGACTTCTTCCCAAAAAGAAAATTAACAACTTCTTTCACCCAAAAGGTACCTATAAAGATTAAAGGTACTGTGAATATGACTTCTGGATCTCGTTCCTCGAGTCCCATATATAGGAAAAAAAAAGCTAACAATCCACCAAATAGCCATACTAACTCAACCAAAACTTTTCTAACTAGTAATTTCATAATCTCATTCTGTCGAAAAAGTAAGTTAAAAACAACAAAAATTATTATCTAAGGTAGGGACTTTTTAGTACTTATTGAAATCACTATCGCTAAGTCACGCAATAGATCAGCAATCACTTAATGCTTATCGCTTTAATAACACAAAGGTAGTATAAAATCAATGTGATTATTGACAGTGAATATGATGGTTTTTTACTTTAATAGTTGTAGAAAAAGAGCATAACCGATTAAGTGAATTAAAACTTTTAGTACAACAGGAAGAGGCCACGGCCAAACAAAACCTGAAAGATCAGCAAAAATTAACTGAGAAAGCTAAAACGGCAAACCGTGAAAAGGCCATTATTCAACAGGGAAGACTAAGAGAAAAAAACGGATTAAGATTTATGGTATTAAAGGACGCCCTTCAGTTCCAAATATTTACAATGATAGATTTTGCATTTGAAAACTCTAAACTGGATTCAGATTATGAAAAAAAATATACAAAACAAATATTCGTTAATAAATCTACAAATAAATCTCCCTTCGATTTAATAATCAATGATATTCAACAACTTTCTGATGAAGGGTGGGAGTTGACTGAACAAAGAGTTAATCAGATCGACTTTGGATCTGTGATATTTAACAATCGCGAAATCGAAGGTGTCATTATTGAAATGATATTGGCAAAGAAAAACAGGTTAATAGGTAAGTTTTCTAAATATTGCAAACGAATACACGTCATGAAGGATGAAGATTTTGATATGTGGCGAAATAATCAAATTAGTGAATGTAACGATGCTTCTTTTTCCCAAGAATGGTGAGATATAAATAGCTTTGAAAGCGGCTGGGTTGTTGAAGGGGCCAATTAACTTCAAGAAATCAGTACTTATAACCTAAATCTAGTGCGTCTACTAATTCCGCCGCACCCTTATTCGTTAAAATTGTATCGTAATCAATGTATTTGTAAAAATAGTGCAATACCCTGCCCCACTTTTTTTACTTGCTGAAACTTTTATTGAACAAGTGTTGATATATTTTTGTTTTGATTTATCCTGTTTTTAGTTATTTGTTTGTCTTTTTTTTGTTTTGGAGATTCAAATGTTCGTTCGAGTTATGTTAACTTTGATAGCTTTTTTATTATTTAATACCCAAGCACTCTTTGCAAACTCCTGGGACGGAAGTTACAACGCAGTAATTGATTTTAAAATGAGCGCTAAAACAGTATGCCCACGAAAACTTCCAATCGAAATTGAAATAATTGTAGATAGAGGTAAAGTAAGCGGTTTTATTTTTAATAACGGTGGTGGCAACACCCATAATTTTTGCAAACTTTATCACAATGGTGACATATCGGGCCGAATACTCAATGACGGAACACTTGACTTGGTTGAAATTAATCAAAAGAACGCCCATTCCAAACTTTATTCGTCCTACAGACTTCAGGGGAATATAAAGGGTAGTGTAAAACTGATTAGTAAAGCTCCACAATATCACCCATTGCATACTTTTGAATTTATTCGTAGGACCAATACTTCAAAAAATGTCGTAAGCTCTGAAAAAAAAGAAAGCGATAATTGTCACACAGAGGCAGACTTAAAAAATATAATACAACCCCTTTTGAAAGATATGGGATATTATACCAGCGCAGTAGACGGTAAATGGGGACCTGGTACGAGGAAGGCTGTTATAAGTGCTGAACAGTTTCTTGGGGATGCGGCTGATAACAAAGCGAAATGT
>CACKLF010000023.1 GCA_902600895.1 uncultured Alphaproteobacteria bacterium
TTAAAATTTCGGTCACACCTAAAGGGGTATTCCCTAAAACAGCAGTGGTCAGTTCACGCCCTGGTATATAATCCTCTAAAATGTAATTTTGGCAATAATGTGAAGTATTTAAATTCTTATTTTTTTCTACCAACTCTAAGAATATTTCAAGATCATTAGAAGAGCTAACTATACCTACTCCAATAGAAGAACCTTGTGAGTTAGGTTTTATAACAAAGCGGTCTTTATTTAACATCTCAAATTTCACGGAATGCAACTCATTCTCCAAAATCAATGAACCCTTTGGTACAGGAATTTTTTCTTGTGCTAAAAGCTTCTTAGTTAAATGTTTATCCATTGCGATAGCAGATGATAACATTCCCGAATGAGTGTAAGGGATGTTAATAGTATCCAAAATGCCTTGAAAAGGTCCACCCTCTCCCCAAGTTCCATGGAGAGCATTAAAAATTAAATCTGGCTGAAAATCGTCGATAATTGTAAGGAATTCCATCAAGGTAGTAAAATCAAATTCTTTTACAGTATGATCACTTTCTTTTAACACTTTTGAGCATTCCCTACCTGAAATCAATGACACTTCTCTTTCAGCAGACAAGCCACCACTAACAACTAAAATCCTTTTTTTGGGACCTTTTTTTTTGGTTTCAGAAATAAGCATATATCTATCTTTTCCCAACCACTTTAATTTCCCATTCTAGGTGCACGCCATGCAACTTAAATACAGTTTCTCTAATTTTTTCCCCCAAATCCTCTAACTCAGATGCAGTAGCGCCTCCCATATTGATCAAAAAGTTAGGGTGTTTTTCAGATACTTTAGCTTTTCCAAGAGTAATGCCCCTGAGACCAGCATCATCAATTAATTTCCAAGCGCTAGACCTAGTATCTTTATCATTTTTACCTCTAGAGGAGAAACCTGATGGGTTTTTGAACGCGGAACCACAACTTAATTCGCTAGTGGGCTGTATAGAAGCCCGATAATTGACTGCCTCATCCATCTCAATTCTCAAAACTTCAGGTGCCTTTTTGTCTGGTCTAAATGTGGCGGAAGTAACGACGCAATTGCTCTGCAAAGTCGAACTTCTATAACTAAGTTTTAAGTCCTCTTTTGTAAATTTAGAAATTCTTCCATTTCTCTCAATAACATTTACTGTTTCAAGGTGATCACTTACATAACGACCATAGCAACCTGCATTCATTTTAATTACTCCACCAATCGTACCAGGTATTGTCCTTAAAAAAGTGAGATCAAAACCTCTATTAGAAGCCAGGATTGCTACTTTTGGTGCAGGCATGGAAGCACCCACAGTTATGAGATCCGTACCAAATTCGATCTTTCCAAAACTTTTTCCTAGCTTAATGCTTACCCCCGGAATACCTCCATCACGGATTAATAAATTTGAACAGGCTCCAAGAACATTAATGGGAATGCTACTATCAAGCTCCCTCAGAAAGCTTTGTAAGTCATTAAAATCATATGGCTTGAAAAAAAACTCTGCGGGTCCACCAACCTTTAGCCAACTAATTGCTGATAACCTATAAGACTCCATTATTGTACCCTTAGTCCTGGGCAAATGGTCTGCAATTAAGCTACACATTTTATTCATATTCATTCCTTTAGTTCTTTAACTTGGCTGGTAACTCATTTACCCACTCAGTTATTGAGCCTGCCCCCAAACACACAAACACATCACCCGCAGATGTGTGTTCATGAAAAAAATGTTCTAGATGATCTTGTCCATCTATTAGGAAGGCCCCCTTGTGACCATGATTTATTAAACCATTAACTAAAGCTTCTTTGTCTATTCCTTTAATTGAATTTTCTCCAGCAGAATAAATATCACTTATACCAATGATATCAGCATCGTTAAAACATGTACAAAAATCATCAAATAACAATTTTAATCGAGAAAAGCGATGAGGTTGATGTACTGCAATTATGCGTCCCGAAGTTGTATCTTTCACAGATTTTAGTACTGCAGCTATTTCAACAGGATGATGTCCATAATCATCAATAATTTTGACACCCCGAACAGTATCAACATGTGTAAACCTTCTTTGCACTCCAGAAAAATTTTCAATAGCGAATTGAATTTTATCCATCTCTAATCCCAAAAAATCCCCTAATGCAATTGCTGCAACTGAATTTAGTACGTTGTGAGCCCCCATCATAGGAAGAGAAAACCTCATCTCTTTGTTAGACTTACTCATTACGTTCAAATCAAAAATTGTCCGATCAGCTTCATAATCAACACGAGCAATCGAATAATCGGCTTGCTTATTAAAGCCATAAGTTATTATTCTTCGGTCTTTTACTCGACCAACCAATGCATGGACCTCACTATTATCGATACAACATATAGCAACTCCATAAAAAGGGATATTAGACACAAACTTGTCAAAGGAATTTTTTAGGTCTTCAAAGGAATTATAATGATCAAGATGTTCTGGATCAATATTTGTTATTATAGCTGCTGTGGCAGGAAGCTTAGTGAATGTACCGTCACTTTCGTCAGCTTCAACTACCATCCATTCTCCAGTACCAATTCTGATATTTGAGTTATAAGCTTTTATAATTCCCCCGTTAATCACTGTAGGATCTAATCCTGCGTTGTCAAAAACCGCAGAGACCATTGAAGTGGTGGTCGTTTTCCCATGCGTTCCTGCGATTGCTACGTTTAACTTCAAACGCATGAGTTCAGCTAGCATCTCTGCTCTTTTTACGATGGGAATTCCAAGTTGCCTAGCAGCAACCAATTCAACATTATCATTTCTAATGGCTGAGGAAATAACCACTACTTCGGCTCCATTTAAATTTTTTTCATCATGACCAAAATAAATTTTAATCCCCACACTCATTAGTCTTTTTGTTATTCTTGATGTTACTAAGTCAGAACCCTGGATTGAATACCCCAAATTTGACATGACTTCCGCTATTCCTGACATACCTATTCCTGCAATGCCGATAAAATGTATTGTACCTAATTCAAAAGGTAGCCTAGCAAAAGTGATCATTCTTCACTCCTGTACTTCTGGTTTAACAACAAACCAAAATTTTCTCCAGCCTGGGGCTTAGAAAATTTAACCGCCCTTTCAGACATAGCTTCTCCTAAGTTAGGAGATGCTAAAAATAATTCTATTTTCTTTGATAAAATTTCAGGCAAAAAATCTCCTTGGTCTATGACTATAGAAGCACCAGCTTGCTTCATTATTTCTGCATTTCTTGTTTGATGATCGTCTTTCGCTGATGGGAGGGGAACTAGTATTGATGGTCGCCCAATAATTGCAATCTCTGACAAAATTGAAGCACCAGCTCGAGATATTACCAATTGAGAATTAGCTATCTTATCGCTTATGTCATCAAAAAACTCTGAAACCTCAAACCTTACTCCAGCCCGTTCTAAGTCAGATTCCACCATTTCCTTTAAAATGTGCCTAGCTTGAAAGAAAACTCGAAGTCTATTTCTGGATTCTATTGGAAGAGATAATATGCTTTTTGGAACCACATGACCAAAAATATCAGCAGATTGAGACCCACCTACAACAAGTATCGCTATAGGCCAGTCACCAGGAGGAGTATAGATTGCATTCTTCCGGCTCAGTATCTCAGATCTAACGGGATTTCCCAAATAAATCAGCGTCGGTTTTTTCTTTTCCATGTGCCGTATTGCAGCTGCTAAATCATTGAATGTTTGATCTTGAACTTGGAGAATATCGCTTGATTTTCCTTGAACAGGAAAACCCAAGGCTACACAACTTGATTTATTTAAAAAGATTTTGTTGACTCTCCCGATAACAGAATTTTGTTCATGTAACACAAGAGGAACCCTCGAGACTAAAGAGGCAGCACAAATTGAGAAGCTGGTATACCCACCAAATCCTACAACTACATTTGGTCGATTCCTCATCCATTTAATTGACCAGTAAAATATAGAAAATAAGGTCTCATAGGTGAACTGAGCCCAAGAAAAAACATTAAATTTTTTTATCTGATTTGCGCGAATTATTTTTATTGATATTTTATCAGACAAATAGCGCACATAGTTTTTTCCTCTTTTATCAGTAATAAAATCCACCTGCCAACCTAGG
The DNA here is from genome assembly GCA_902600895.1 of uncultured Alphaproteobacteria bacterium. GTDB lineage: Bacteria > Pseudomonadota > Alphaproteobacteria > Rhodobacterales > Rhodobacteraceae > CACKLF01. The sequence goes on from CACKLF010000023.1 coordinate 4,084, forward strand.
TTAAGCATCCTTTCAGCCAAGGCTATAGCTGGAAAGATATGGCCCCCTGTTCCTCCTGCCGAAATATAAATGTGATTGATACTAACCATAACTCTAAAAATTCAAACCGTATCGAGGCCTTCTTTTGGTAAAGCAAAGAAGTATACCACATAAGATACAAACGGATATTAAAGAGGAACCACCATAACTTATAAATGGTAGTGTCATGCCTTTAGCTGGGATCAAACGGACTGTAACTGCCAAGTTAATAAGGGCTTGCATTCCAATTAGTCCCGTTATCCCAGCTCCACTCAACCTTATGAAGAAACTCTCTTCTTTGGAAAGTAAAATGGCAGCTCTTACTGTCACAAAACCCGTCAGTCCAATTATCAAGAAACATAGCAATAGGCCATATTCCTCAGCAGCAACGGCCAAAATTAGATCAGTATGTGCATCGGGAAGATGTATCTTTACATTTCCTTCTCCCAAGCCAACTCCAAAATAACCTCCTTCACGAATTGCCGAATGTGCCCTACCAATTTGTGACAGAGGATCTATTTCTCCACTTAAAAAGCTGTTAACCCTATCAGATACATAAGCAACTGTTCTGAAGACATAAAAGGCCGATGCTAGAGCTACCCCTGCGACAATAACTAAGAAAAATACGGGAGCACCAGATACAAAATACATTATTGCCCAAGTTGCAATAATTAACGATGCTTGCCCATAATCTGGCTGAAGAATTAAAGCTATCACAAGAGTTAAGGAAATCAATAATGAGATATAGATCCCTGGTAAAGTAGCACGCTCAATGCTAGATACAAATAACCAAGCAGCAAAAATCACGTAAAAGGGTTTTATCAATTCAGATGGCTGAAAAGAGATAAAACCCAGAGATAGCCATCGATATGCACCTTTGCCAAAGTCAGTACCAAATATTGGTATAGCCAGTATAAGGAAAAAGGAGATAAAAAATAATATTATCGATGATCGCTTTATAAATTTCACTGATAACATTGATAGTATGATAAGCAAACAAAAACCAACAGCACAAAATAATGCTTGTTTGCCCACATAAAAAAAACTCCCCTTTCCATTTTGAATGGCTAATTCCGTGGATGAGGCCATACACATCAAAAGACCCAATAGCATTAATACCACGATCACCAAAATTGATGCTTTATCAACAGTTATCCACCACCTATGCAGGAGGTTCTCATCAACATCCATTACTGTTGAATCAGTAGAATATTTCATTGCGTTTTTCTGCTCGTCAAAGTGCCACTTAAGTGATCGTTAACCAAGACCATAACAGAAGTAAGCAATTTTGGAAAGATACCTTTTTATATTTTCGATACCTATCAAAATTCGAAATTATAATTGCTTATTATCGCAATGCTTATATTTAGATATACCATCTATCAGCCATCTGAACCAGCAGCCACCTTTATAATCATGAAAATGATACTAAGTTTGAACTAACATCGACATTGTAAACATACTAAATTTAGAAAGTTTTTATTTGTAAAGATATGTAACACCAGAAGATATTTGGTAAGATATCATTATACCAAATCATATTACCAAAGCCCACAACAAAAAAGTTAGGACCTTTGGCATCTATTTTCCTTCAATAAATCATATTAACAAATTAATGTTGTCGAGCTTGCCTAAAGATGTCTATTATCCGACGGGTAATGGAGAATCACATCTAACTTCTAAATTTTTACAACATAAATATAAGTGAATTACTAAAATGAGGAACTGCTGATGCCAAAAATGACTACGGAGGAAGCATTTATAAAAGTAATACAAAAACATGGCATTAAACATGCTTTCGGTATAATTGGGTCAGCAATGATGCCTATCTCTGACTTATTTCCCAAAGCCGGTATATCATTCTGGGATGCTGCGCACGAGTGTAATGCTGGGATGATGGCAGATGGTTTTACTAGAGCTACTGGTAAAATGAGTATGATGATTGCTCAAAATGGACCAGGTGTTACTAATTTTGTTACACCAATAAAAACTGCGTATTGGAATCATACCCCTCTGTTATTAGTTACCCCACAAGCAGCAAATAAAACAATAGGTCAAGGTGGTTTTCAAGAAGTTGAACAAATGGCTCTCTTTAAAGATATGGTCTGCTATCAAGAGGAAGTAAGAGATGTCTCAAGAGTTGCAGAAACTTTAAACAGAGTAATTATGGAAGCTAAAAGATACTCAGCTCCTGCCCAAATCAATATACCCCGAGATTTTTGGACCCAAGTTATTGATATAGAAATTCCCAATATTGTCAGTCTTGAAACACCTAGCGGTGGGAACAAAGCAATAAGGCAAGCGGCAAGCTTATTATCAGAAGCTAAATTTCCAGTTATCTTAAACGGGGCGGGAGTGATTTTAAGTAATGCAATAGAAGATACAGTAACATTGGCAGAGAAGCTATTAGCACCAGTCTGTTGTGGCTATCAGCATAATGACTCATTTCCAGGAAGTCATCCCCTCCATGTTGGACCTTTGGGTTACAATGGATCCAAGGCTGCAATGCAACTAATTTCTAAAGCAGATGTAGTAATAGCTTTAGGGACACGATTGAACCCTTTCTCTACCTTGCCAGGTTATGGCATTGATTACTGGCCAGAGTCTGCAAAAATCATTCAAGTGGATATTAATGCTAGCAGGATAGGTTTGACCAAGCCCGTTTCTGTTGGCATAGAAGGTGACGCCAAAAAAGTCACCAGAGCTCTTTTAAAGCTTATTAATGTAAATCCAGATCCACTGGAAAGAAAAAATCGTAGTGAATTAATAATGACGACTAAGTCGAGCTGGGCACAAGAACTAACATCAATAGATCATGAAGATGACGATCCAGGAACTAATTGGAATGAAAGAGCGAGAAATAAAGAACCAAAAAAAATGTCACCACGCATGGCTTGGCGAGCAATTCAACAAAGTTTACCAAAAGATGCAATTATATCAACAGATATTGGTAATAATTGTGCCATAGGAAACGCTTATCCGAGCTTTGAGAAAGGGAGAAAATATTTAGCACCTGGGCTTTTTGGCCCCTGTGGTTATGGTTTTCCATCCATAGTGGGAGCAAAAATAGGTCGACCGGAAGTGCCCGTTGTTGGATTTGCGGGGGATGGAGCATTTGGAATTTCAATGAATGAGATGACTGCAATAGGACGGAGTAAGTGGCCACCTATAACAATGATAATATTTAGAAATTATCAGTGGGGCGCTGAAAAAAGAAATAGCACACTATGGTTTGATGACAATTTTGTAGGTACTGAGCTATCAGATAGAGTTTCTTATGCAGAAATTGCAAATGCTTGCGGTTTAATTGGAGTACAAGTAAACTCAATGAATGAGCTAACTGAACACCTTTCTACGGCTATTGGAAAACAAATGTTTAATAACAAAACCACTTTCATTGAAGTAATATTGAACCAAGAGTTAGGAGAGCCTTTTAGGCGTGATGCAATGAAAAAACCAATTCGGGTTGCAGGTATCTCTCCAAAAGATATGAGAAATTAACAAAAGATATACCTGAACAAAGAGAAAATTAAATTGGCATTACACTCATTTATAAGAAATTCAAAAGATATCATTTGCCCTCCGAATCTCTTGAGTTTGGCACAGAAAATTAATCGAAAGCCTCGTGTTTCAATTGCTGATGCCGCAAATAGCGTGGTAATGCTTTCTGCAAAAATTAGTTATGAGAAGAATATCATGATCCCCATCTTTGTAGGGGATGAAAAAAAAATTAATGCGATAGCTAAAGAATTGCATTGGGATATATCAAAATTTAGAACCATAAATTCAAGTAATGAAACTGAAGCTGCAAATATAGCATCAAAAATTTGTGGCGATGGAGAAGCGGAAATACTCATGAAGGGAAATGTTCATTCGGATGTTTTCATTAAAGCTGCAATTTCAAAAACAAACAATCTCCGAGCCCGAGGACGATTAGTGCATATGTTTTATATCACACCTTCAGATGGGAGCGATGGAGTGATGATATCAGATGCAGCAGTTAACGTAGCACCAAGTGAAAAAACCCTAATGCAAGCAACTAAGCTTGTGGTTCAGGTTCTTAAAAAAATTGGGATATCTAGACCTCGAATTGCTTTTTTATCAGCTAGTGAGGCCATTATGCACAGTATGCCTTCCACTGTTATCGCTAAAAATCTTAAAGATTGGGCCTCTGAAAATATTTTAGACGCGTATTTTGAGGGACCCTTAGCTCTGGATCTCATTTTTTCAAAAGAAGCTAGTATTATTAAGGGTATAAAAAATAATCAAGTGTGTGGGTCAGCAAACGGCATCATTGTTCCTGATATCGTATCTGGAAATGCTATTTTTAAATCATTGGTTTACTTGGGAGCGGGATGTGCCGCCGGCCTTGTATTAGGTGCAAAAGTTCCCTTACTTCTTACTAGTAGAGCCGACCCTCCAGCAGCAAGGGTAGCCTCAATAGCTTTAGCTTCTATATCTCAATAAATTAGACTAACAGTTTCACTGCAGAGCAATTGCACCGTCTCTAAACGCTAAAATTGTTTGCTCTAGATCTTGCTCATCCAATGCAAGGCACGGGTATAATTTTGCCCCTGCCTTAAATATTCCCTTTTCTCTCAAAACTTTATTGAATGTAATCGATTTTTTTTGATCAGCAGAAAGGGTATCTCGGTAATTTTTGACATCTCTATCAATAAAAAGAATATCAAACAAAGCGGGATCGCCCACGACTCTGTGAGCTACACCCACATCATTAAGTGCAGCCTTCGCACCGTCCATTAGTGTACTACCAATAGACCGCAATTTCTCATAACTACCCTCTCTTCGTAATATTTCCATTGTTTTCAGACCTGCTACTGCAGCAACCGGATTTCCACTTAATGTTCCTAGTTGCATGAGGAAACCCTCTTGGCCAACTTTTTGTTTATCAAAATGGGCCATTATATCAGCTTTTCCAGCAACTGCAGCTAGAGGAAAACCTCCACCAATAATTTTACCTAAAGAGCAAAGATCTGGGGTTACCCCATAGAGGCTTTGGGCACCACCATAAGCAAAACGAAAACCAGTAACTATTTCATCAAAAATTAATATAATGTTTCTTTTTGTACATTCGTCTCTTAAGAATTTAAGAAAACCTTCATCAGGTGGTATAATGCGTTGAAGTGGCTCTAAGATTATTGCAGCCAGTTCTTGTTCATATTCATCTAATAAACCTGCTGTCAAATCAAAATCATTAAACTGAGAAATTACCATTTCATCTCTGACTGAGGATGGTATTCCAGCACTGTCAGGAACCGCCATTGGAAAATTTTGTAGCCTTGAAGGAGCTAAACTCATTTGAGCCTCAGCAGACATACCATGATAGCCTCCTTCAAACTTAAGAATTTTTTGTCTTCCAGTAAAAGCTCTGGCTAGACGAATCGCATACATATCCGCTTCGCCACCAGAGGTAACATATCTAACATATTCTGCACACGGAACCGCGTTCTTTATTTCCTCTGCCAGTTCTATGCCAGCTGTATTATTCGCAAAAAATGTCATACCTTTAGACAACTGCTCAGAAACAGCATCAAGAACTTCCGGATGCCCATGGCCTAACAACATTGGTCCAGAGCCTATAAGGTAATCAATGTATTTATTTCCATCCTGGTCCCAAATATGGCTGCCTCTGGCCTCTTTCATAATCATATGATGATCAAAATTACCAAATCCACCAGCTGGGAGGACTTTTTTGGCTCGACTAAACCAATCTTCCTGGCTTCCAATATTATGCATAATTTTCTCCTCTCTATCCTTTGAAATTAACGAGCTCGAGTGAATTGGTCAAAGCAAATTATAATATTGACTAAATTCGTTATATCTTTACATGCTTGTAACCTAAATTGAATATATTCTTGCGAGTAGTATGGAAATAAAGTGATGAAACATCTGGTATTAATAACTCTGATTAATTTTGTTTTTACTGCTAGCCTCTATGCTGAGTGTAACTCAGAGCTAGAAAAAACTTTTGAGAATTTGCGAATCTCTCATGGCTGGCTCCGTGCAATGCCAGAGGGTGTAAATTCATCAGGTTATTTAAAAATCAAAAATTTAGGATCTAAGGACACCAGACTTATGTCCATCAAAGCTGACTTTGCGGAAAAGACTAACCTTCACCTTATGAAAGAGGAGTATGGTGTTATGAAAATGATAAGCATGATTGACGGCGTGCAGATCCCTGCCGGATCACAGATTGAATTTGAGCCAGGAGGCTTACACATAATGTTTATTAAATTAATAAAGCCATTAGAGGTGAATAAAATAAAAAAAGCAGTTCTGTCTTTTGAAAATTTGGGTTCCACCTCCGTTAACTTTTGTATAAAGAAAATTACAGCAAAAAACTACTACTCCTCGGATAAATAAGCGTGCAGTGGGTTAAAATGACTAAATTTAAGGTGTTAAGTTGAAAGCAAAATTAGTCATAGTTGGTGGAGGTCAGGCAGCAGTTTCTCTTGTTTCAAAGCTTAAAAACAATTGTTATGAAGGCGATATTTCCATTATATGTGGTGAGCCTTATTTACCCTATCAAAGACCACCCTTATCAAAAAGTTATCTTCTGAACAAAATTGAAATGGCAAGATTATTCCTAAAGCCACAAAGTTTTTATGATGAAAATAACATCAATATACGAGTAAGTACTAAGGCCACATCCATCGATCGACAAAAAAAATGCCTAAATTTGGGTTCAGAAAAACTGTATTACGAAAATCTCGTACTCGCTACGGGATCGGTGCCGAACCACCTACCTCGAAATGTTACAAAAGGTATAAATAGCATATTTTCAATCAGAAAAATTGATGATGTCCTGGCCCTTAAGGAAAAGTTTACAAAGGCCAAAAGTGTTTTGGTGGTTGGAGGAGGATACATTGGTTTAGAAGCTGCGGCAGTGTGTGTAAAGAAGGGATTGAAAGTTAAACTTGTGGAATCAGGCGAAAGAATTCTTCAGCGAGTGGCTTGCAAAGAAACCTCTGCTTACTTAGAAAAAATTCATCGATCTCACGGTGTAGAAATTTGTGACAACTTAACCGTTTCGTCTATGCAATCAAAAGACCAAAAAGTGATCACAACGTTTTCAAATAAAACATCGTATGAAAGTGATTTTGTAATCAGTGGAATAGGTATTAATCCTGATACTTCTTTAGCAAATAAAGCAGGCCTAAAAGTAGAAAATGGAATTTGGACTAATTCGCAAGGCAGAACTTCTGATGATAGTATTTGGGCCGTAGGAGATTGTGCTTCGTTTCCCTTCGACAATAAATTTATTCGCCTAGAAAGCGTAGGGCATGCTATTGACCATGCTGAGACTATTGCGGACAATTTAAGTGGAGCAAATGTTTCTTACATGCCAAAGCCATGGTTTTGGTCTGATCAGTACGATATAAAACTTCAGATAGCAGGACTAAATACAGGATATAATGAAGTCGTTCAGCGTATAACATCAGTAGACAGTGTTTCTTTCTGGTACTTTAAAAGTGAAGAGTTGTTAGCTGTAGACGCAATTAATGCTCCCCGAGATTATATGATTGGGAAAAGGCTAATAGAAAGCGGTATTTCTCCAGATAAAAAAACTGTATCAGATACTGGGAGTAACTTGAAAGCTTTGCTGACTTGATTTTTTTTTAATCCCAAGTAACCCTTGTTTTGTTTAAGAATCCTTCAATTCCTCTTTTTGCATCATTTGTTTCCCAAGCGTCTGCCAATCTTATAGCAGTTTCTTCGATTACTTTATCAGAGATTGAAGGCCGTAAAGTTTGAATTAAGGCTTTAGAGAGGGACACAGCCTGTTTGGACGTTTCTTTAAAAAATTTAACATATTTTTCAACAGATTTCTCCATCTCTGTGGGCTGTGCTAATTCATTGATCAAACCAATTCTTTGAGCCTTATATGCGTCAAAAATTTCTCCAGATAGAAAAATATCCCTCGAATGCCCCTCTCCCACTTTTGCAATTACATAGGGACTTATTGTTGCTGGTATTAACCCCAATCTAGTTTCAGTTAGACCAAATTTTGCATCAGAACTACAAATACAGTAATCACAAATTGATATTAGGCCAAGGCCTCCTCCAAAGGCATCGCCTTTTATAACACCAAGTAGGGGTTTAGAAAGAGAGTTTATTGCACGAAACATTTTAGCTAATTTCTTTGCTTCATTTATCCGATCATCGCGTGAGGAATTCACTTGCTTCCTCATCCAATCCAAGTCTCCCCCAGAGCAAAAAATTTCTCCTTCCCCTTCCAGCTTAATTAGACGAGATTTGGGGTTAGAATTTATTTCACTGACAACATGATTTAAATCATTAATCATTTGAGCTGAAATCGCATTTTTCTTACTGGGTCTATTGAGAACTATGCTGAAAACCCCATCTCCGTTGTCACGAAGTATTACTTTTTTGACAGCCAAGGCTCTTTCCACTCTTGATCAATCGGCCACTAATATACGACCACTGTACGAATACTTTTTCCCTCATGCATCATGTGAAACCCATCGTTTATCTTTTCTAAGGGAATGGTGTGGGTAATCATTGAGTCAATGTCTATTTTACCCTCCATGTACCAATCAACTATTTTAGGCACATCTGTCCTTCCTCTGGCCCCACCGAAAGCAGTTCCACGCCAATGCCTTCCTGTGACAAGTTGAAAAGGTCGGGTTGAAATTTCTTGCCCAGCTCCAGCCACACCTATTATTATACTTTCCCCCCACCCTTTGTGGGCTGATTCTAACGCTGTTCTCATTACATCAACATTTCCAGTAGCATCAAAGGTGTAATCCGCTCCTCCATTCGTTAAAGAAACTAGATAAGGCACCATTTCATCAGAAACTTGTAAAGGGTTTACATAGTGTGTCATTCCAAATTTTTCTGCCAGTTCGACTTTTCCTGGATTAATATCTACCCCCACAATTTGATCAGCTCCAGCCAACCGTAATCCTTGAATTACGTTCAAACCTATTCCACCCAGACCAAAAACTATAGCCTTACTCCCCTCTTCCACCTTTGCAGTATTTAAAACTGCTCCAATACCGGTTGTGACACCACAACCTATGTAGCAAACTTTATCAAAAGGTGCATCTTCACGAATTTTCGCTACTGCAATTTCTGGCATTACAGAAAAATTTGAAAATGTAGATGTGCCCATGTAATGATGCAAAGGCTTGCCATCAATTGTCGAAAAGCGGCTAGTTCCATCTGGCATAAGGCCCTGACCTTGCGTCTCCCGTATAGCTTGACATAGATTTGTTTTTGGATGAAGACAATACTCACACTGCCTACATTCAGGAGTATACAAAGGTATAACATGATCTCCCGGCTTCACCGAAGTAACAGAGGGTCCAATCTCTCTTACAATACCCGCCCCCTCATGACCCAATATTGACGGAAAAATGCCTTCCGGATCAGCACCAGACAAAGTGTACCCATCAGTATGGCAAATTCCAGTAGCCATTATCTCAACCAAAACTTCACCTTTCTGAGGCCCTTCCAAGTTTACTTCAGTTACTTCCAACGGTTTGCCAGCCTCTACAGCTATTGCAGCCCTTGTCTTCATTTTAATCTCCCTTTTTTTCTTTTAGTATTAAGCAAAGTGATGCTTATGTCAAAACGAACATAAAATACTAAGATTATAACACAAATGTTAAGTGTATATATGTTTAATGGAAGTTATATATAAAATATCCAGTGTATATAATAAATATCCGGAAAGAGCTAAATGGTTAGAGATCAAATTGAAAAGAATACTTACCCTAATTACTCCAATAGAACTGACAAGATGTCTAAAATGCTTTTGGTAACCATAGGCTGTTTATTAATGTTAGCCGCACTTGATCAGACTATTGTTTCAACTGCACTACCGGCAATCATGACAGATCTACGAGCTTTTGATCAGATGAGTTGGGTGGTTACAGCGTATTTACTTACATCAATTGTAGTCGCACCATTTTACGGGAAATTAAGTGATCTGATCGGCCGAAAAGTTGTGATGCAGTTTGCCGTAATGGCTTTTCTATTGGGGTCTTTGTTATCTGGCACTGCCAATAGCTTATTGGTTTTGATAATCGCTAGAGCAATCCAAGGAGTCGGAGGAGGCGGTCTTTTTGTGCTAGCTCTTACACTGGTAGCTGACCTAGTGGCACCAAGAGATCGTGGTAAGATTCAGGGTTTGTTTGCAGCTGTTTTTGGGATATCTTCCATTGCTGGTCCACTATTAGGTGGCTTTTTTGTGGATAACTTCAGTTGGCATTGGATATTTTTGATCAATATTCCTATATGTATTTTCGCTCAAATAATTTTTCATTTTTGCTTCAGGTTTCACAAGAAAAATTTATACCATCAGGTTGATTATTTAGGGGGCATATATTTATGTCTATCACTCACCTGTTTCATCCTTCTGTGCAATTTATCTGGAAGAGAAATAAAACTTGGATCAGATTTGTTTTTTTTTCTAGTCTTTTCATGGTTAATTTTTCTGTTTCTATTTGTGCGAACAGAACATAAGGTCCCAGATCCTTTATTACCGATGAGCCTGTTTAAATATAAAAACTTTTCAGCTTATGTGATTGTAGGATTTTTATCAGGTTGCATTTTACTTTCCACACTTACTTTCATACCTATCTTTCTCCAATTGGCGAAAGGCTACACACCAACCGCCTCAGGACTTCAAATTCTACCTCTTACTTTGGGTATCATAACATCAACATCTCTAGCAGGGCTTTTTATTAGTAAAACTGGAAGGTATAGATGGTTACCCATCACCGGGAATTTAATTAATGTCTGTGCACTACTTTTAATGAGTCAAGTTACCCCCAAATCAGGTGGTTTCAGCATTGGTTTAATTCTTTTATTTATTGGTATTGGATTGGGCCCTCAACTGAGTGTTGTAACCACAGCAATACAAAATACTGCGAAAAGCAATGAGGTTGGAACGGCAACGGCTGCACTGACAATGTTCAGACAAATTGGTAGTACATTTGGGGTTGCAGTATTCTCAGCGTTATTTATTTTTAACCTTACAAAGGCAATTACTAAACACCCTGATACATTCCCCTTTAACCCAAGTGAAATTTTTTTTAACAATACAAAAAATTTGATAGACATAAATGCAAACCAAATCAACGCAATGGAAGAAGCTGTAGCGTTTGGAATAGAAGTAGTATTTTTGGGACTAGCAATGATTGCAGCATTAAGTCTCATAGTTAGCTATTTCACTGAAGAAGTTGTCCTAAAGTCTTAGTATAGTCCTCTTATCCTCTATTAAAAACCTGTTCAAAATAATCCCACATTTTTAAATAAATGTACTGTGCTTCTGCGGCATAGGGTCCAAGGAGACCACCGTTCCAAGACCTGTGAAATAAGTCAAAAATTTTGTAAGATTTACTTCCATTTATCAAATGATCAGCCAACACCATCGCACAACCTGGTGCAGTGTTCATGCCATGACCACCAAAACCAGTTAACGCATAAACTCCATTTTCCTTTCCAGGATTTACCAAACCGACATAAGGCATAAGATGTCTAGCATAAGCCATTCTACCTGACCAGGCATAATCAATATTCAATATTCCCAACTCTGGGAAAAAAAAATTTATATCTTTAGCAACATACTTTTTTATTTTTGATGATGAAATATCTCCCAACGCTGAGATTCCACGACCCCATGAAATTCTGTTCCCCTCGACTATTCGAAAATAATTTCCTGCCCGTCGATTATCACTAAACCCATAATTCTGGATAAATATATCAAATAATTTTTTATCAAGTGGTTCTGTAACTCCAATAAATGTGAGTATTGGCAACCAATACCGCCGCAAATTCCCAATTTCCCGACCAGCATATCCCCCTGTTGCAAAAATAATCTTTTCAGATGAAATACTTCTTACTTCATCCTCTATATTTAATTTTAAAATATATTTAGTTTGATGTTTTTTATAACTAATTAGATTACAATCTTCAGAAATCTGACCACCCTTTTCAACGCATTCTTTGGCTAATGATTTCATAAAGTTTAAAGGATGGAAGTGAAATCCCTCACTTAACTTGACACCAAATAAATAACGGTTTGATACTATAATCTTCTTTAGTTCATTTCTTTCCAAGAACTTGTGATTAGTTTCAAAGATCTTATTATGTTTATTAAGTGTCTTTTCAACGCTAGCAGCATTTCCAGATAAAAAACATGAAACTATTCCTTTTCTATATTCTGCCGCACTAAAAGCTTTTTCAGTGCACTTCTTTTTCATCCAAGCTAACCCTTGGGAGGAGATATGATCTAAGTCTTTAACTACTTCTGGACTATACTCCTTAAACAAATTTTCATACTCCTGAGACCAGCCAGGGGAACAAAAGCCACCATTTCTACCTGAAGCACCTGTCCCAATTTCATCAGAATCAATTAGCAAGCTCTCTACTCCAGCTTCTGTTAAAAGATTTAATAAACTTAGCCCTGCCAAACCACCACCGACTATAGCGATATCAAAAGCTTGGCCATTATATGGTTTAAAATCACTTTTAAATGTTTCTTTTAGGCTTTCTTGATACCAGGTTAATCCCACCTCTTTCCTCTCGAATAATTTAAACACTAAATATGTAGTATTCCTATGTGGTGATTTTTATACTAGTTTTTTGCATGTAAATACATATATCTCAACATGTAAATTTAGGGAGAAAAAAGATGAAAAACCCAATGCTAGGAAAAGATGAAAGCATAAATGTTTTAGATGGCCCACTGGAACCATGTTCAACTGAACCTATGACAGGGTTTTTTCGCGATGGTTGTTGTAATACAAATGCTCTAGATACTGGCAGTCATACTGTCTGTGCCTACATGACTGAAGATTTTTTATCCTTTTCGAAAAGTAAGGGAAATGATTTATCCACTCCAAGACCAGAGTTTGGCTTTGAAGGTCTAAAGCCCGGCGATAAATGGTGCCTGTGTGCTTCCCGTTGGCTTCAGGCTGAACGAGCAGGACAAGCTCCTAAAGTATCACTCACATCAACTCACAAATCAGCGCTTAAAACTATCTCCATCGACCTTCTAAAGAAAAATGCTCTAGATTTAAATTAGTAATTGAGGCGATACTCATGAATCTCAGGAACATCTTGACAGTAAAAGATTTATCAAAAAGGTATTCAAAAACTGGATCAGAAATTACTCTTGACTGCATAAACTTGAATGTTTCTCAAGGCTCAACTATTGCTCTCACCGGGGAGAGTGGTTCAGGTAAAAGTACGTTCCTCAATATCATGGCAGGACTAGAACCACCGAGTTCTGGTGAGGTGTTCTTTAACGGTGTCTCCCTTTGGAAAATTACCGAGGCAGAGCGCTGCAAATTTCGGAGAAGTGAACTTTCAATTATATTTCAGAACTTTAATCTGATTAACAGCCTAACTGTGTGGGAAAATATTTCGTTCCAAGCCAAGTTGTCTGGGAAGTGGAGTGCGTCTTTTGCAGAGCATTTATTGAATAGAACAGGTTTAACAAAAATACGAAACAGCTATCCAGACCAGATATCTGGGGGGGAGCAACAAAGAGCCGCAATCCTAAGGTCAATTATTGCAAAACCGCAACTGCTTCTGGCTGATGAACCTACCGGTAATTTAGATGATCAGAACTCTGATGTAATTATAGATTTACTCTTAAAACTGGTATCTGAAGTTGGTTCTACACTGATTGTAGCAACTCACAGCCAATCTTTTGCTTCAAAGCTTGACCAAACCTTCAGCTTAAAAAGTGGGAAGTTAAAATCTTGAGACTTACTGTACTAACTATCTTCGCATTACTATCACAATGGCGGAAAAGTCCTTTTCAATTAGTTTTAATGGTTTTAAGCTTATCAATTGCATCCGCACTCTGGTCAGGTGTATCCATAATCAATAAACAAGCCAGGGTTTCATATGATAAGGCCGGGTCACTATTTGAGAGATCAAAAGTTCCATTAATAGTGTCTTCTGAAAAAAATTACTTCTCTGATAGCTTATTTGGCGAGCTCAGAACCGCCGGAATATTGGTAAGCCCTCTGATTTCCGGATCATTAAGAATTGCTACCAGAAATTATGAAGTACTGGGAGTCGATCTGGTGTCTCAAAAATCTAATTACTTAGGATTTTTATCAAATTCAAATAGATTTCTCGAGTTTATACAGCCCCCCTACAAAATCATCGTAAATGATCTCACTAGGAAAAATCTTTTCCAACACTCTCTGTTTCCAGAGATTGAGATTAACAATAGCTTAGCTGATGATACAATAATAATGGATATAAGCGCAGCCCAAAACCTTCTTAACAAAAAAGGCCTTATATCAAGACTAGAATTATATTCTCCTGAATATGATGTTAATCAGTCATTTTTAACTAAGAATAGCCTAACTATTCTTTCATCTGATTCTGGAGAAGATTTTGAAAAACTCACTAGAAGTTTCCACCTTAATTTATCAGCTTTTGGCTTTCTATCATTTGTAGTTGGTATTTTCATTTTTTATTCTGCTATCAATTTAGCATTCGAACAAAAGCGAAAAATAGTACATTTGTTATCGGTGATTGGCATTTCTAAGTCCATTATTACAGTAAGCATATTTACAGAATTATTATTGATAGGATCTATTGGTGGAATTTTAGGATCATTACTCGGATACTTTCTTGCTCTATTATTATTACCAGATGTTAGTGGCACCCTTAGGGGTGTATTCGGAGTGCCCATGAAGAGTAGCATAGTGCTTCCTTGGAGCTTATGGCTGATAAATTTTATAATCGTTATATGTGGAGTATTGGCAGCCTCTCTCAGTTATCAAATAAAAATTCACAAAGCCGCACTAATCTCTAGAAATACCCATAACGTTTCAGTTGCCAGTTCTCAAAAAAGTGCCAGACTCCTATCGTACATAGGAATTCTAATTCTTTTGGTAGGATTTATTTTTTTCTATTTTTTTTCGCAGAGTTTGGAACTGGCATTTTCTTTTCTGGGGTGTTTTTTAATTGGATTTACCCTTTTACTTCCAATGGTGCTATTGAATACAATTACCTTCCTTTCGTTCTTCACTAGATCCATAACTGCAAAGTGGTTCTTTTCAGAAACTAAGACGCAAAGTCATTTACTAAACATAGCACTTATGGCCATAGTACTGGCATTTTCTATTAACATTGGGGTTAGTGGAATGGTCAATTCGTTTAAGGACACTTTTACGTCCTGGTTAGATCAAAGGCTTGCAGCAGAAATTTACCTTCGTGTTCCAAGTCAGAAATACAGTACTAATGTCCTGGAGTTTTCCGAAGCAAATGGGGGAGAGGTGCTTCCTATCTACGGTACCAACCTCCGAGTTCATGATTATCCTTCAACGATTTACGCATTTAAGCCTCACGCAACGTATCGAAAGCACTGGCCCCTAATGCAGTGCCTAAAAAGTTGTTGGGATGACATTGAGGCGAACAATGGTTGGCTTATAAATGAACAACTAGCAAGAAAATTAAACGTCGAAATTGGAGAAAATCTTGTAATAAATTTACCAGTGGGTAATTTAGAAAAAAAAGTCAGTGCAATTTATTCTGACTATGGAAACCCCAAAATGCAACTCATGGTACCAATCGATTTTTTTATAGAAAATTATCCTCAACTTAAGCCTACAACCTATGCAGTAAGGGTCAACAAAAAGAAGATTAATTCATTTATCAGTGCTGCAAAAATGCAATTTCCATTTGATGGCTCATGGATAACAGATCAGAATTCAGTGAAAATTGCATCGCTAGAGATTTTTGATAAAACCTTTTCTATTACTAACAGCCTATCAATTTTGACATTAATTATTGCTGGTTTGGCTGTATTTAGCACTTTAGTAACGATTGGTGAGGCTAGAAGAAGTCAACTTGCTCCAGCCTGGGCAATGGGAATTACAAAATTAAATTTGGCTTGCCAAGAATTTTTACGATCATTGATTTTAGCTATCGTATCAATAATGTTTGCTATACCATTAGGGGTGGCCATTTCTTTTATTTTAACTAAATACGTAAATGTATCTGCTTTCGGGTGGGAATTGCCAATCTCAATCCATCTTAATGATTGGGTTAAGTTGTCGAGTATTACGATTTCAATACTCACCATTTCTATATTAGCACCACTTTTAAGGAACAATATAAAAACCACCCAATCATTTTTAAGGACCTTCAATAATGAATAATTTAATTCATGTAGCAGTAACAATATTGTTTATGGCTACTGCAAATGGAATTCAGTCCAAGAGCCTAGTCTATACAAATGAATATCCAGACGAGTTTGCAAGAGTGGATGAAGATACAAAAATAGTATTTCCAAGAGATCATGGAGATCATCCAAAATTCCGAACAGAATGGTGGTACATTACTGCCAATGTCGAGGATTCTAAAGGTAACCCATTTGGTATACAGTGGACTCTTTTTCGCTCTGCTCTTAGCCCGGAAGTGTCCAATGACGGCTGGGAAAGTAACCAAATGTGGATGGGTCATTCTGCAGTTACCACTTCTACCTTTCATTTCTTCTCTGAAAAATTTGCCCGTGGTGGTGTAGGACAAGCTGGTGTCAATATTTCGCCATTCAAAGCTTGGATAGATGATTGGAGCTTCGCAGGTGACTGGAAAGACGGCTCCTTGAAAGCCTCGGGTGATTTTTTTTCATATGATCTTACACTTAGTTCAAAAAAACCCATTGTTCTTCATGGTAGAAATGGAGTTAGCCAAAAATCTTTTGAGGGAACCAAATCTTATTATTACAGTCAACCATTCTTTAAAATAAAGGGCTCTGTCGAAATTAACGGAAAAACACATGAAGTTTCAGGTAATGCTTGGGCTGATAGAGAATGGTCAAGTCAGATAATTAGCGACTCCCAGATAGGTTGGAACTGGTTGGGCTTACATCTTGATGATGAATCAAAAATTATGATCTTTGAGGTAAAGGGTGATGATACAGGTTCATTTTTTTCAGGGACGCGAATTTATCCAGATGGTGGTTCAAAAGCACTTAAAGCAAAGGATTTTACCTTAAGACCAATTAATAGCAGTGACTTAGGAAACAAAAATGTCCAATTGCACTGGGAAATAATTGTCCCGTCTGAAAAAATTGCCATTACAATAAGTCCTATAAATCCAAAGGCCTATATGGAAACAAGTATTCCATATTGGGAAGGACCGGTTATTTTGCAGGGTAGCCACTCAGGCACTGGGTATTTGGAAATTACAATGTAGATAGGATATCAAGCAGCTTTGCCTCTCCCGTCCAATACCTCATCTACTCTTTCTTGTGCAATTTGCTCTTCTAGTCCATCAACTACAGCCATTTCTCTAGTCAATCGCTCAAGAGCTGCTTCATATAATTGTCTTTCCGAGTAGGACTGTTCTTTGTCTTCTCCACGGTGCAAATCTCTCACTACTTCTGCGATTGATACAAGGTCGCCTGAATATATCTTATCTTCATACTCTTTTGCTCTCCTAGACCACATAGCTCTTTTGACTCTAGCTTTACCTTTCAATGTACCTATTGCTTTTTCTATAACTTCTCTACTAGAGAGTGGTCGCATGCCAACCTCCACGGCCTTACTAGTTGGCACCTTCAAAGTTAATTTGTCTTTCTCAAAAAAAACAACAAACATTTCTAGTTGTGTTTCTGCTACCTCTTGGGTTTCAATAGCCATGATTTTGCCAACACCATGCGCAGGATATACCACAAACTCTTCCATTTTAAAATCTACCATAAAATATTTCACCCGTATTTAATGCATTTTTCGAAATTGAAAAATGAATGTTGATCCTCTTACAATTTTTGAAGGTTGAAATCCGAGGAAGTTTTGATTTAACAGAATTAATACAAAATTTGAAGGGTTTTTTTTATTTTTCAAATCAAAGTAATAAATTAGTTTAGAACGGTTAAACTAATCACCTTCGCCAGGTTTTTCGGAAAAATACTTTTCAAACTTACCTTCCTCTCCATCTTTCTCATCAGCTGCAGGCAACGGATCTCTCCTTGTGGTCAGGACCGGCCATAATTCTGAATATTTACGATTAAACTCTACCCAATCTTCTGCACCAGGCTCTGTATCCGGAACAATTGCATCAGCTGGACATTCTGGTTCACAAACACCACAGTCAATACATTCGTCAGGATGTATAACGAGCATATTTTCACCCTCATAAAAGCAATCGACTGGGCAGACCTCCACACAATCCGTATATTTGCACCCTATACATTTATCATTAACTATATACGTCACATGACCTCTCAACCATTTTTTTCACTAATGACAAAAAAAAAACTAATAATCAACAGAATATAAATTTTTCACTTTTATACGATCCCTTCTTTGCCGTTTATCAGGGAATGGTAGGTTTTCGATAAATACGTGATCGATTGGTATTTTCTCGGAATAAATCACTTCCTTAACTGAAACAGCTTCCTCGACATCGCTGTATAAAGACCTGGCCTCAACTGCTGGTCCCCTTCGATAACCAAGCTCTAAAACTCGGATGACTCTAAGAACATTACCTTGCTGAAAGGTCAAGCCATCCCCTTTCTTAACTGTTATTGATGGTTTAACTATGCGCATGCCATTAAGTCTTACTTTTCCCTGCAAAACAATTTTTGCTGTTTTAGTTCTATTTTTGAAAAACCTAGCATACCAAAGCCACTTGTCTATTCTTTGTGAGTGTTTTGACTCTATCATGTGCTGTCTTTTAGAGCCATGAGTGCCGCAAAGGGACTGTTAGGATCAAATTTTTTGTTCAAGTCTTCTTTTCTCAAGTTACGCCTATTTTCCTTATGTTTACTACTATGTTTCTTCTTTTTACTTTTTTCAGAAGTACCATTTTTCTTCTTCATGTACAGAAAGGATCTTTTTGCAACGCCTTTTTCATCCCTTTTCTGAAAATAAAAAGTATAATAATTTTCTAATTCGTAATCGTCATCACCCAACCCTTTCTCGTGAGCAGTGCTCTTTTCAATAGCATTTTTCTTTTTCTCTCTTTGTGATATTTCTACTTTATAATTCAGACCCCCCATTAGATCGGCAAATTGATCATGACTCATACCAGTCAATGAAAGCATTTCTGGGGATGCTTCAAAACCCATCTCTGTATTTTCTTTCCTAATTAGGTCTACAACTCTCTCCAACATATCTATCCTAATAGCTCGGTTTCCAGCAGCTCGTAAGCCCGCTCTAGGAAAATATCCCTTGGGTTCACTTCCATCCATTTCAACACTAACTAAACCTGGTGATGGCGCAGAAGGTATATGATCCATACCTAAAAACTTACCCCACAAAATTAATCTCAACTTTGTGGGTAAAGGCTTGATGAGAGCTGGAAAAAATATTGTAAATTGCCCAAACCTTAGGCCGTGTTTTCTTAATTTAGAGCGCTCCTCCTGAGTCATCTGCTTTACTTCACTCATTACTACCGACCTAGGAATGACACCTAAGGACTCTACAAGCATAAAACTCAATCCCTTTGAAATACCAGTCACACTTTCATCTCTTTGAACATTGAAGAGTGGTTCGAATACTATTTCAATTTTCCTTTCGAGAAAATGTGTCAACCGCCTTCTTATTTTTTCTCGAATCTCAACAGTAACAAAATCATTTATCAAAGGAAGAATTTCAGGTTTTAAGATTTCACTTCCTTTATGACATCTAGCAATTATGTTGCCCTTCCAAACAAAATTCCCTTGGTCTGAAATTTCAATTTCTTGATCACTTTCTCTGTAAAATTTCTCAGAAATTACTTTGAGCTTTTCTGACAGTACAGATGACGCAGCTGACAGAAATGTTTTCTTTTGATCAGGCAACAAGTTTTGGTCAAGCTCAAATAAAAATCCATTCAATTTTCCTACGAACTGATCATCTATAAAAATTGAATTATCATTTTTTATCACAGCCACCAGCTTCTCCCTTTGCCTCAAACCTTTAATCAAAACAGATGTTCTTCTATCTATAAACCTTTGTTTCAGTCTCTCATGGAGAGTATCCGATAAATTATCCTCAATTTGTCTTGTA
>CACKLF010000024.1 GCA_902600895.1 uncultured Alphaproteobacteria bacterium
TTTGATATCTGGTGAAAAATATCGTCCTAAAACGGCATTGGCTCTTTCTGTTTTTTTTACGGAAGAGATTACCGCTTGAAAAAAGAAAAAGATTATAAAAAGCCCTATTGTGAAAAAACTGAGTACAATAATATTTTCTCTTAATATAAATGAATTTATCGCCATGCCGTCGTTCACAAGAACACCAAAGTAATCAGCCGACAAAAAAGTTTTTGGATGACTCATGTGAATTAACAAGAAAAAAAATGGAGGTATCAAAGATAGTATTATATTTAAAATAACAGCCCATAATCTCAAAAGAAGAAGTGATATTAAAAGAAAAAGTGGTACCCGGAAAAAAATATAATCTGTCCACTTTCCAAGACCCTTAATAGAATGGTACCTATCCTCATCGATTATGTTATAGAGATAACCCTCCAATTCGAATACAAAAAACATAGTAATATGCACAAAAAGAATAAAAAACAGAAGAAAAAATGCATAATTTTTTTTTGTCAGGACTTTATAACCTAAAAAAGTCGAGAACAACCAGATAACAGGAATGAACAGCGAAAACCCTTTAATCAGAGGAATTTGTGAATTAGCAACATCATAATTTTGATCGAAGATAAAAAAAAGAGCAACCAATGCTAAAAGAGTACATCCACCTTTTAATGCTCTAATTTCCCAATCCGTGCCTTCACTAAAAATTTTTCTTTTCAAGATCTGAACCCAATCAACTTTTAATTATTTATCATTAATTTCAATACACTAGTTTGTCTACCCCTATACCAAACCACTGGAGGTGTACATGTAGTATTTTCTTGGAAAGAGCAGAAGATAGTGTGATAAATTACTTAAAAATGCGAAAAATCAGTGTGCAAAGCCTGTTAGGGTAGGGGGAAACCAAGTAAATTCAACGGAGGCTAGTTTGTGGAACCAACTATACTCGAAAATTGTGATGTCGCAATGAAAATATTGAATAATGAAGGCTTTGGAGCTGTATCATCGATATGCAAAACCGATAGCTTTGAACAAGGTATCTCATTAGCAAATAATTCAAAATATGGTCTGGGAGCAAACATTTTATACAACCGATTTATCTGAAGGAATCGTATAAAGGGAAATGAATGGCTTAAATTATCTTTCTGAGACTTCTAAGAGAAGCAATAGTGGCCTTTTGCAAATCAAGACATTCTTTTTTTCTCTTTGTGTCAGGAAGTATTTTTAAAGCATCTAAATAAGCTTCTACATCTTTCTCTAAAATTCCAATGGTGTTCCGCTCACTGTAACCTAGTGCAGCCCACTCTATCTTGCCAAAATTTGACCCAAACCAGCTTTGTCCTGAAGAACAATCCATTATTTTAAGCAACTGCTCCCTACTTAAATCTAAGTCTACTGCACAATCAAGGACCTGTCTTACTGCAGTAACTGTGACTGAGGTTACAAAATTATTTAGAACCTTTATAGTCATACCTGAGCCGAAATCACCAATATATATATTGTTTACACCTAGAACTCCCAAGAGGGGTAGAACAAACGTATATTCATCTTTTGAAGAGCCTACCATAAAAGTCAAAGATGCTTCCCTCGCCCCTTTTGATGCTCCTGACATTGGACAATCAATCATTATAATATTTTTCGGCGCTCTTGATTTCAAATCCCTAATGAAACGCGGTGAAAGTGTTGAACAAATTAAGAAGTACTTTCTGGCCTTTTGCTTAAATATGCCACAGTCACCTTCTGTTAAATCAAGAGTTTGTTTTTCATCTCTAACCACACTCAAAATTACATCACACATAGAAAAAAATTGCTTCTTACTCTCTATTAAAGATTCACTAAAATCAGGAAATTCTAAACTTTTTCTAATGTCATGGCCAAAAGCACAGATTTTATTTTTCAGCAGAACTTGTAGCATTGGGAATCCCATTTCCCCACAACCCGCTATTCCAATCTGAAGATCTAATATGTTTATCTCTTTCACCATATTTTACCATTTTATGAATTTTAACAAAAATACTAATTGCATTTAAAAATTGTACTTTCAACTCTGAACATCGAATATGAAATATTTCCTTAATTCACTCTTTTGATTAATGATATTAGTATGATATTAAAATTGCACATCAAAAAATACTATTAAAGGCTTTAAGCATGATCATAGCAACAGTTGGAACAGGTGGAATCGGTGGATATCTCTCCGTTAAACTTATCAAAGCAGGTTATAAAGTAGTTAATATTGCTCGTGGAAGGCATCTTGATGCTATACAAAAAAATGGCTTACGCCTTATTAAATCTAATGTAACTGAAACTGTAACACCCTGGATGTCAACAGATATTCCTGAGAACGTGGGAAAAGTGGACTTTGTGATTTTTGGTGTTAAAGGTGACTCTCTTCATGAGGCCGCAAACTTATGCTCCCATTTGGTCCACAGTGATAGTGTTATAATTCCATTCCTGAATGGAGTAGAAGCATCAGATAGATTGTTGGAATTTTTCCCAGAAAAAAACGTTGCTAATGGTCTAGCTCAAGTCTCTACGACTATAATAGAGCCTGGAGTAATAGAGCAAACTGGTGATTTTGCAAATTTTATCTTTGCCGAAAGAGATAGTTCATCTTCCATACGTATCAATACCTTACGAAAGGCAATGATTACAGCTGGATTAAATGCCCCAGATACCGACGATATAGATAGAGATATTTGGGAAAAATTTGTTATGTTTTCTGCACTGTCAGGCGTTACTACAGCTGCAAGGGTTACAATAGGACAAATTGTAAAGTCACCGAACTTAAAAGAGCTTTTTATAAATGTCATGAAAGAGACTGCAGCAGTTGGTAGAGCCTATAAGATAAATTTGCACGAATCTTTGGAGCTCAAAATATGGGAAAGGTTATCAAAGTTACCCGCAAATGTAAGAGCTTCAACAGCTATAGATCTAGAAAAGGGGCTCCCATTAGAAATTGAATGGGTTTCAGGTGCGGTGAAGCGCCTTGCTGAAAAAGTAAATCTTGATGCACCCTTAAATAGCACAATTTATACATTATTATTACCCTATAAATATGGTGCAAAATAATGTCTCATTCAATTAATTTTTAGAATGAATAAAACCACAAAAATTAGTAAACATATTTCTTTATTAAGCCAGTGACATCTATCTTTGATTTAAAACGGCGAGCCAAAAGAAACAAGCCTCCAACCTTTCTTTGAATAGATAATACCTCAATTGGGGGGATTTGGATCTTATTCTTGAGAAAAATGATTTCACCACTTAAACCTTCAATCTTCTCAACTATATTTGATCGTGCAAAATCAAAGTTTCTGCCTTCTCTTATTGGTTTCATCTCATCCCAATATAAATCTATAAGCTTAATGAGAAGTAATTTAGGTAGATTTTCATCTACTATACCTAGATCAAAGAGTAATTCCTCAGATTCTTTTTTATTGCCTCTCATAGTTTCTAAAAAAAGTGTCTTAAACTTAAATAATATTTCTGAACTAACTGAAACTGTTGCACCGAAATCTAACAAGATTATTTTTCCTGTGCTCTCGCTGAACAAAAAGTTTGCGTAATTAGGGTCGGTTTGGACTAAACCAAATTGAAATAATTCTCGAAAGAACAAATCAAATATATTGTAAATCACTCTATCTTTTGTAATTTGATCAGCTGAAGTAATTTTATCAACAGTAACTCCAGCCATAAAATCCATAGCTAAAGTTTTATCCGTGGTAAAATTTTTCACTACCTTCGGAACAGAGAAGTTCTTGTCATTTACCAGCAATTGACCGAAGAGATCGAGAAACCCAGCCTCTGAAATATAACTTGTCTCTTTATGTAATTGCTCACGACCAACCATTATTAACTGAGAAAGATTAATTGACGGAGGTACTATCCCAATTTTTTCAATTAAAAACCGTAAACTATCCATGTCACTATCAATACTTTCTTTGATACCTGGATATTGAATTTTTACAGCGAGAACTTTTCCATCTTTTAATTTACATTTATGAACCTGTCCGATAGATGCTGCAGCTATCGGCATTTCATCAAACATTTCAAAATGTTCCATATAGTTTTTTCCCCAAGATGAAACCAAGACTTCTCTTACCTGTTCAACAGGCATCGGTTCAGCATTATTTCTAAGATCTGATAATATGGCAGATAGTTCAGGGCGTAAAAAATCACCACTCTCAAGAGATAAAAGCTGCCCAACTTTTAAAGCAGCACCTCGCATCTGTAGAAGTTGCCTCGAAAATTTAATTAAGTTTGGCTGGGTTAGTATCAAATCTTTCAAGTCTGGTCTTTGCCCGCTGAGATATTTTTTTGATGCTGAGTAAAAAACATTTCCCGCAATACCTACCGTCATACTTCCTAGCCTTAAAAGCCTTGATAATTTTCTGGCTGGTACTTTAGAATCTAATCCTTTAACCATTTGCTTTACCATTTGTTGTTATCTAATCCTTAACATTCAAGTGAGCCTGTTATATTAATAAGTTGGAATTTAAACAGCAGGTTCTTCCTTTTATTTGAGATCTAAAATCCT
This sequence comes from uncultured Alphaproteobacteria bacterium, assembly GCA_902600895.1. Classification (GTDB taxonomy): domain Bacteria; phylum Pseudomonadota; class Alphaproteobacteria; order Rhodobacterales; family Rhodobacteraceae; genus CACKLF01. The sequence continues at coordinate 4,523 of CACKLF010000024.1, forward strand.
TTTATTATGACAAAGAAGATTATTTAATATCAAAACTTCTAATGTCGTTTTCAGAATGCTAATAAACTAAATTAAAGTTTCAAATCAGAAGCGTTATGTACTATAGAATGTAAAATAATGTCCATTAGATGTTAGCTCCAGTATGGAAGAATACCTCAAATACATTTACCTCATTTTAGGAGTGTTATGCATCTTGCTATATCGTATTTTAAAGAAAAAAAATAGAGGCGAGTAGAGGCACATAAACCATGTAAAGGGGTTAATCTTCAGAGATTCTTTTCAGAAAGTGTCCATACTCACATGATTTTGAATGAGGAGGGCATATCTGACTGGTAAGAACTTTCTTAATCTGAAACAAGATTGGTTCGATCCATCTTAGATCACATTGATATGGAATTAGCGTCATTTTAAACTCCATCACCGCCTTTTCTTTCCCCAAAAAAGGGGTTTTTGTAAACCTATCTCCATCGCAATATAAAAAGTAACCTATGTCTTCCACTGCAAATCCTTTTTGTCTCATGATCCAAATATATAGATCCATCTGTCTCTTATAACTACCTTTATAGTAATCATCGAGAGTGATCGGCCCCTTATTACTCTTTTGCGAAGTGCTTTTATAATCTACGATATGGATTTTATCTGTTTTTGTATTTAACCACACATCATCAAGTCCTCCTCCAATTTTTAAATTTGTACCTTTGTGAATGGTGTTCATTCTATCCTTCGCACCAAAGTGCATTGATTGTGTCCACAAATCAAAATGCTCATGGTGAAATGGAATCAAATGTTCCAAACCATTTTCTATGAGGAAAGGGTGAGTTTTCTTTGTTCCACGATACTTATCAAAGTCTTTTTTTAACAAAATGTCAGTAGCTTCATTTATATTAAACCCTGGTATAGATGGAAATTCGACACCTCGTACTTGAATAAGGTAAAAACAACATGGGCATTTAAAAAAATTCTCCACACGGCTTCTGCTAAGCTCGTACGGTTCTGAATTCAAAGGGTTAAAAATACCCCGATGCCTCACCATTTATTTTATCCTTTCAAAAAGTTTTGAAAGAAACAAATACTTAAAATAAAACCAAAGAAATTTATTTTCATTTCATTTTTCATTGTCAGAAATAATTAACCATTCACCAATTATTTTCCTTCCTTCAGATAAAGCTAATGCTCTGTCATTATCCGAAAGGTCCTCAAGAATTTCCTGGTTGGACCAATCTACTGGTTTAGATTTTACTATTGAAACAGTAAGATTCTCTGGAATGCGTGCTAAAAGGTCTTCTCTGACTTTTTTATTAAATCCCAAAACCCTGTCGTGAAGCTCTATGATCCACATACAATTTTTGATATTAAAAAATTCCTTTTCTTTAAAATACTCAAATTCTCCTCCCTCTATATCACAAATAAGAAGTGTTCTTCCTTTTTTTTCTTTTCCAATTACTTCGCTTACCGTTTGACCTGTAGCTTTACCAAAAACTTCAATTCTTTTTGAAGCGTCATTCAAAATGCTATTTTCTAAAATTGAGTTCCTTCCTTTTTCTGATACTTCAAAACATATTGCCTTTGATATCTGATTTGCTTTAAGCAGACCAAGTGGATAATAACCATCTCCAGCCCCAAGATTTATAAGAGTATTAAATTTTTTCTGAGAACAAATATAGTCGATTATTTCTTTTTCATAGAGCCCCAGTACCTTCAAGCCCAAAACACCTGACGAGGTATTTGTTTTAAAGGTTAATTTCAAACCTTTAAAGTTGCCACCAACCACCACACCTCCAAAATGCTTAAAAATGGCTTTAGAAACTCTTTTCCTGCGCAGTTTTACAACAGCTTTTTCAAACGCTTCAAAAATTTTCAATCACAATCCCTTAAACAAAGCGTGGCAAACTATTAACGCTAAACTTATTGTTCACTGTCAATAATCATTAACGAATGGCAAAACCTTTAATATACTTGTAAACTAAAAATCTATATTTATCAGTATAAATGTTCACTATAAACAAAATTAGGCTTTTAAAAGCTTTCTATAAACCTGTACTAATTTCTCAGCTTCATTAGTGATATTAAAATTCTTCTGTACATGCTTTCTTGCATGCTTTGAAAAACCTGAAACTTTCTTACGGTCTGATATAAGACTTTTTAATGCATCAGCCAAATCATCTGAGCACTTGTGTTCTAAAATGAGGCCCGTCTTTTTATTGATAATTTGCTCATTGAAAGCTCCAACATCCCTAAAAGCAATAACAGGGACCCCAGATGCCATAGCCTCCATCGGAGTTAAACCAAAACCCTCATGTCTTTGAGGTGCTACAAATAAGTCCAATACACCATAATACTTTGCTATTTCTCGCCATGAAACCTCTTCCAAAAATAAAATATTTTTTTCTAAACCTAAATCAATTACCTTTCTTATCAATCTATTCCTATAAGAACTAAACTTCTTAGTGGCTCTACCAATAATTAGAAATGTTATCTTTTTGTTAGATTCAAGGACCTTTACCGCCGCATCTAAAAAAATATCTGTTCCTTTTGATGGCCTTATTCTGCCAATGCAGCTAATTAAAATGTTATTTGGTAAACCAAGAGCTTTTCGTGATAATTCCTTGTTTTTACATGGCGAAAAATATTCTGTATCTACGCCGTGCATTATTACAGTAGAAGGTACATCAAGATAAGATTGTCCTACCAAAGAAGTTGCTATAACGCAATCCATTCGTCTTAGAAGGAATTTTGTAAATAAAGTATGCTTTCTTTGAGATGCTGAAGTAAACATTAACTTCAGGTTACACCTGAACAAGAGTTTTAATAAGAGTCCAGCCAACATCTCTGTATTCCGTCGAGCATGCCATACTCTCGAAATTTTGCGTGACAAGAAAATAAGCCTTATCAAAGGTATGTGAGGAAGATCTTTGGGCAAACCAGGTCCTGTCGCTTTCATACTTATTAACTTGGACTGTATTGGAAGTAGAGCAACAATAGTTGACGTAACACCGCTTAGTCTAATTTTAAAATTAGGTACAATTACTAAAGGGTCACTTTTTTTTGCCAATTATTACCTACTGTAAATTATTAAACAAACTTTAATAAATGATATATCTAGCAAGTTTAAACAATTTATCATATGAAAATATTGAGTTTCTAAATCTTGTTTAAACAACTCGTAGATGTTACGTACTAGCTAATAAGCAGATTTTCCATTATTTAGGTTAGTAGGTTAACACTTGCACTTTTCCTGTTCCAAAATAAAACTTTAGCACTAATCTAGTATCATTAGAAAAGCCATTTCTAGGTATTGGTACTTCTTCAATTTTATCAATTGCTGTTAATAGTGACTTACAGGAAAGTCTATATAAGTTTTCCTTTGGCAATAATGCTTTCGGATTAATCTCCCTTAGCATATCCAGGTCGTCAACTTCTGCACACCGCGTTCCTTCTTTTACTATTCCATCACTATCAATGGGTATGATTAATCTAGGAGAAATTTCCTTGATTCTTGGTATGGCGAGAAAAGCCTTGTAGGGCCAAACATCCTGAAAAATTTTTGTCAATTCTTCGCCATAGGTCTTTTGCTGCGCATGCAACGGCGCCACAAATAAAAAACCGCCAATAACGAGCAACAGAGCCAATATTTTGTTTCTTAAGTTTTTCATAGATACTCAAACTATACTAAATGATTGTATGACTGCAAATTTACTATTACAGTCTTTAAAGGTTAAATAAATTTTATTCCACAACCATTTTATAATCTTTCGTTTTTTCTGCAATTTAAGAGACATGATTTTCACGGTTTTAAGCATTACAGTACCTTTTTTTCTTTTGATTTTTTTAGGTATTTGTCTTCGAACATCTAACTTTATAACTAAGAAAAATACCAAATTTCTCTCAAAATTTGCCTTCTATGCTTTAATGCCCCCACTTATTTTTTCAAAAATTTCTATAACCCCTGCTGCTGAACTATGGAATCCGGGCTTCGTAATTCGATTTGAAGCTGTTACAGTTTTTTTATTTTTATTAGCTTACCCTATTGGGTCTGTACTTAAACAAGACACAAAGGGTATTGGCATTATTGGCCTAAATATGGCTTATCCAAATTATGGTTACATAGGTGTACCCCTTTGCCTAATCGCATTTGGTGATAAAGCTGCGCTACCCCTTGCCCTTATTGCTTTTGCAGATACACTTGTATTATTGTCAATGATAACAATCTATACCTCTTTATCCGGAAATCAACGGAATACAACTGACAACCTGAAGCTAATAATGAGAAACCTTTTTGGCAATCCTCTGCTTTTAGCTGCTGTTTTTGGAATTTTGTTTTCAGTATTTGGCTGGACCCTGCCATTTTACATTAATAGCGTTGTCAACATGCTTGCTGACGCTGCTGCACCAGTGGCACTTATAGCGTTGGGCTCCTCACTGTCCGCAGGAGTTTTTATGTCAAATAAGATAGAAATGGTATCTATCTCTCTTTTAAAAATTCTTCTGCACCCAATCTTAATTGCAGTAGCTTTTTTGTACTTTGAAGGACAAGATCCCCTTTGGATAAAGACTGCTATTCTGTGCTCCTCTTTGCCTATAGCAGCAAATGTATTTATGTTAGCTGATTACTATGGAACCTATAGGGAAAAAAGTGCCACATTAATAATGCTTTCAACTATCTTTTCTGCTATTACGGTACCTGTTATTTTATATTTTACATTAACCTACGTCTAGAAAAACAAGGAAGGGAATTGATTATGCTCTCTAGTAATTTGCAAAGCTTATTCTCCTTGGAGGGGAAAACTGCTTTAGTTACGGGCGGTGGAACAGGCTTGGGCAAAATTATGGCTGAAACAATGGCTCAAGCAGGAGCAAAAGTTCTGATATGCTCTAGAAAACTAGCCAATGTCAAAAAAACAGCTGATGAAATAAACAAGAAACTTAATTCGAATTTAGTAATTCCTTTTGAAGGCGATATCAGCACTGAAGCTGGGATAGAAAAAATTTACAAAGATGTTTTGAATAAGGTTAACAAGCTAAATATCCTGGTGAATAACTCTGGTGCAACCTGGGGTGAAAAACTTGGAAATTTTCCCTACTCTGCTTGGTCAAAAGTTTTAGACGTCAATGTTACTGGCTTATTTCATTTGACCCAATTGTTTATAAATTTACTTGAGGAAAGTGCGGATAAGAATGATCCTTCAAGAATTATTAACTTAGGCTCCGTTATGGGTTCTGCTCCCCATGGAGATGGTCCTTATTCCTACTCTGCTTCAAAAGCCGCCGTCCATCATATTACAAGGATTTTAGCAAAAGAACTAGGTCCTAGACATATTACAGTAAATGCTTTCGCTCCGGGACCCTTTGAGTCAAAAATGACTAAATTTGCTTTTTCTACAGACACAAAACAGAAGGCTATGGCTGAAAGTATCCCATTAAAACGTACCGGAAGACCCTTGGACATTTCTGCAGCCACACTTTATTTATGTGGGAAAGGGGGTGGTTATGTTACAGGAGCAATACTCCCGTTAGATGGGGGGATCCACGTTGATACTGGTCCTGAACTATTTGAACCTGCAAAACATAGCTAAATTATTTTTCTCGCATTATCAGCTATTTTACTAGCTTCTCTTTCCTTACTCCTATTCTCTGCTTTTATATTTTCGTCTTCAGATGGTTTTTGAATGCTTTTATTCTGATCACTATCAGTTTTGTTTTCATCCTGCATTTTTTTACTTGTTTTTGTTTCAAAAATATCATCTTTCAACTGAGATTTTTTGTTTTCTCGATTGTCCAGTATGAACGGCAATGTAGCAAGACCATGTTGCAACTCAGTAGAATTTGAAGGAGAGTCCCAGATTTGACTGTCAAAGGATTCACATTTTGAACAGACAGGTTGCCAAGAATCTATTTGGCCACACGTACTACATATCCAATCTGGCGGCCTTCTGGAAGTAGTGCTTTTAGCTAGCCAACCACTTACTACTCTTTCATCTTCCCCACATCCTTTCTCAGCGGCAGCCATTAGAGTAGCTACACGTGAGTCCAGTTCTCTCTCCGTAAATGGAACTAAAATTGATCTTGCTTTTGGAAAATTTTGTGTGGCTATGTTCAGGTTTGCGTTAACGATAGCCGCCTCTATATGATCCAGATTTCGCAATAAAGATTGAAACCTGTCCAGTCGAGCCTCTGGTGTTTCATCAGGAAAAAAGTTTGCGTAGACAGATGCTAATAATGGGTGTGGCTCAAGTGCCCATTTTTGTTTTATAATTTTTACTGCAACTGTCTTCTTTCCTATTAGATGCTCTAATTCAGCACATATAACAACAGCTGGTATAAAACTAGATGCCTTTTTCATTGCTTGACGAGCATGAGATAATGCCCTTTCTGGATAACCACTTAATTGACTTTCCTTTGCTGCAGCCGTTAAAACTACAGCCTCTTTTCTTCGCAATTGATCACCGGAGAGGCTTTGCTTTTCCTTGTACATCTCGGAAATACTCTGACGTGCGCCCAACCAATCCCCTGTTTTACATTGCAGGTGAAAAATAGTTTCAGAAAATGTAGCTTTCTTTGAACCAGATTCCCTTGCTTTTTTTGCTAATACCAAAGCAGTATCAATGTCTCCATCTTCTATAGTAGAATTGATTAGGCCCTTTAAACCCACCAGACGGGTTTCAGGATATTTTAATAGGCGCTTGTTGTATTCTTTCTCACTAGATATAAATCCATTAGCTCGAGCTACCTGGGCACCTAAAAGTGTGGTCATATGAGGCAACCTTAGAAATTTTTCTGCTTTCTTAGCTTCGGAAAATGCCTTTTCGTTATCTCCCTCCTCTAAGGCAATGGTGGAGTTTGAAAAAGCCTTCAACCCTTTCCTTTCCTTCGAACGGTCGAAAAACCTTTTGATCGCAGTCTCGTCACCTCTCAAAAAACTTATTATGGATGAGATAAAACCAGCCACTCTTAATATTATCAGTAAAAAAATGAAAAAGACAAAAAGGAGAGAGATTGCGGTTAAGAATGAAAAATGGAACTCATCCGATCTAAAGATTAAATTAATACCGCCAGGAATATCGTCCAGATACATTACTGCTAAACCCAAGAAACTAATAAAAACTAATGCTGAAAAACCTTTTAATGCTGAAAAAACCATTTTACTTTTCCTACTGAAGCATTACTTTTGGTCATCTGTTAAATTTTCAATTCTTTCAACTAAATCAGAAAATATGTGGCTTGTGTTTTCGGGCAACCCTTTTAACTCAACTAGGCTCTTGTTGAGATCTAGCTTCGTTAATGCGAACTCTACTCTAGACATTATAGAATCTACAGAATTTCCTTCTTTAGGTTGTAGCGATCTAGAAATTACTCTGCTCCCAAAAAATGCTTTTAGTCTACCCCAAAGAGAGTCATTTGTTTCCCTAAGAGTCTTCGAAATATATTCTTCTCGTATAGCATAAACTGTTAAGTCAGGTAACATGCTTAGGATTTCTTGAACCTCTGTATATAAACTTTCTGAATTTGTTTTTTGGTTAATTGTATTAGATGTTGATTCTATCTTAGAAAGTCTTTTATCTAATTGATCTTTTTCATAATAATTTTTAATTATTTGCTCCTGAAAATCTTGGTTGGCAGATTTCAATTCATTTATCTTTTCATTCAAATTATCGAGTTCCTTTATGATTGGATCAATATTCATTTCCCCACTCAGAGATAAATCTTCAGACAGTTCTTTTGCTAGATTATTTAGATTATCGAACCTATTTGAAACTTCGAGACGCAACTTATTTTCTATTTCAATTAAAGAAGTATTCAACAGAGGTTGAAACTCTTTAATCATATTGTCCATTGTAGGAACTTTTGTGCCTATTTCGTTTTTAAAGTCATTTAATTTCTCTTCAAGCACTGACGTTTTCCTCTCCAAATCTGGAGTAATCATATCTAAATACATTTTATCAAATTGTTTTCGGGTGCTCTTTGCTAACTCTTCTTCACTTAAGAGACTGTAGATTCGTTCTTGTTCTAAAAGAGCCTTCTCTAAAGCTGTTAAAAATCTTCGATTTTCAAAATAAAGATAAGATGACGTGGCTAATAAAGTAATAGCTAGGATTATTATAGAGAACCAAATTAAACGCGACAATCGTTGGAAATTCACTAAGACCTCATTTTGAGCTTTACCGATATTAGATTTATCAATAACACCTTCATTATCCATGGTTGTCTCAGGTTTTGTATTTTTAGTTTTTAATTTTTTTTCCATAAAACCCTATTTTTTTGACAGGAATAAACTCACTAAATCTGAAGCTACTGGTCTTTTACAGAAATATAATTTACTTTTTTTAGTTCCTAGCAATTCCGTCACTCTATTTCGGATGCTTTCACTAAAGCAAAAGATTTTTATTTCTGAGTCTATAGCATTGATTTTCTTGAAAAACAAATCAACCGTATTTTTTGAAAAGAAAAAAACATAGCCTACATCCCCATTTATCAATTTAAGAATTATATCAGGATTCAGGTCATTTGGGCATTGGCAATAAACAACTTTTTCGCAAATGCCTAAGGATGATGAAATATCAATCGTTATATTCTTTCCTCTCAAATAACATATTTCTCGAGGTAAAGCGTGAAATGTTCCGTTGACCAATTTATTTCGTATTCGTTCAATTAACTCATTAGCCTTGAGACCATAAAAAACAGTCTCCAAGCCTATTGCTTTACCTACAGCAGCGGTGTGTTTGCCAACACAGTAAATCGGAATTTTGTTTTCTGACAAATGTGATAAAATTTTAATATTACTTTTGATTGCCTCAATAGCGTTAGTACTAGAGACAATAAAAGCCTTTATTTCTTTGTAATCCTTACCAAGTATTTTTTTCAGATTTATATTTACCATTGGTGCTATAATAATTGAATTTTTTACACCTTTTTTCAAAAGCATTTTTTCAAATCTTTTTGACTGATTGATTGGCCTCGTAAGCAATATTGACTTACTCAAAGAAATTTTTTCCTCCTTTTTCCTTGAGAACATTACCAGCCTCTATACCAATAGCTTCTGGTTCTGAGATTGACCCTGACCAGACATTTTTATGTACCAACGAACCGTCAGATTTAAGTATCTCACCATGAAATAAAATCTCACTGCCATGGATTAGCGCATGACCACCTATTGGCGTTCTACAGGACCCATCCAAGACAGCAAGAAAGGATCGTTCGACCAACATTTGGATTCTTGTTAAATCATGGTTTAAAGGTTGGATAAAATCCAGTACTTGCGTATTACCTTTCTTACTTTCTAATCCTATTACACCTTGTGCAACAGCCGGTAACATTTTTTCAATAGGTAAAGGACAACCCAATTCGTACATTGCAAGACGGTTAAGGCCAGCACAGGCTAAAAAAGTTGCGTCTGCCACTTTCTCTTTTAATTTTTTTAATCGTGTTTGAACATTACCTCGAAACTCAATTACTTTTAAATCCGATCTCAAGGCTAAAAGTTGTGCCTTGCGCCGCAAACTAGATGTTCCCACAACAGAGCCTTGTGGCAAATCTTCAATCTTTTTATATTTTTCACTTATAAACGAATCTCGGGGATCTTCCCTTTCTAAAAACACTGATATCTCTAAATTTCTTGGTAACTCTGTAGGCATATCTTTCATCGAATGCACAGCTACATCAATCGTTTCGGATAGCAAATTATCTTCGATATCTTTTGTAAAGAGGCCCTTTCCACCTATTTCTGATAGTGCTCTATTTTGAACCCTATCACCTTGTGTACTTATAACACATATTTCAAAAGCGTCCTCTCCGAGCGAGTGTATATCCATTAATTTGTTTTTTGTTTCATTCGCTTGTGCTAAAGCCAAAGGTGAGCCTCTAGTTCCAATTTTCAAAGGCCTGTCATAGAAATTTCTTTTATTGTATTGATTGGGCATGATGTAAATGATAACTCCTTTAACATTCTTTAACAAGGTCTATAGAAAATGAAAAAAGTGATGACCGTTTTAGGTATTGAAAGTAGCTGCGATGATACAGCTGCATCTATAGTAAGGATATTAACAAGAACTGGACAAAAGACTACTGAAAGTAATGAAAGGATTTTATCAGCTGAAATACTATCTTCTGAAATCTTTTCCCAAGAAAGTCTTCATAAAAAATATGGTGGTATTGTTCCAGAAATTGCTGCTAGAGCCCATGTAGAATGCTTAGAAGAATGCGTATCACTATCTTTGCAGAAGGCAAATATACTAAGTAAAGAGCTTAATCTAATATCTGTTACAGCTGGTCCTGGGCTAATAGGTGGGTTAATTTCGGGAGTAACATTTGCAAAAGGATTAGCTTTTGCACTGGGGAAACCCTTAATTGGAGTTAATCACTTAGCAGGACATGCACTTAGTCCAAGACTCTCAGAATTTTTGTCAAGTGAAAAAAGTTTAGAATATCCGTACCTTGTTTTGATTGCTTCTGGAGGCCATTGCCAATTTTTGGAAGCCCTCGGCCCGTCTACCTTTAATAGAATTGGTGGAACAATCGATGACTCTCCAGGTGAAGCTTTTGACAAAGTTGCCAGGTTATTAGGCTTAGGTTATCCTGGAGGACCAGTAATTGAAAGTCGCGCCCAACATGGTTATTCTGACCGGTTTTCCTTACCGAGACCTTTATTTGATAAACCGACTTGCAATATGTCTTTTTCTGGTCTTAAAACTGCCACTGCAAGAAAAATAGATGAAAGTCTGGATGGTCTTTTTGGAACCAACAGAAAAAATTTCATTAATGATATATCAGCAAGTTTTGAGAAAGCGGTCTTAGACATTTTTGCTAAAAAATCAAAATTGGCTATGAAGCTCTTTAGAAATAAACATCAAAATAAACCTCATTTATCTTTCTGTATTTGTGGAGGAGTGGCATCAAATTTAAAACTTAGAAAATCTTTGAAAACAATTGCTAATGAAAAAGATTTTGAATTTTTTGCGCCCCCTCCCAGGCTTTGCACTGATAACGGCGCAATGATAGCCTCTGCAGGAGCAGAAAAATTTTTAGAGAATGGTTGTGTCGAGAGTGAAATATTCGTTAGATCAAGATGGCCACTCGACACCGATGCTTTGCCGTTAATCGGCTCTGGAAAGAGGGGGGTAAAAGGTTGAAAGTTTTAGTCATCGGTGCAGGGGCCTTTGGGACAGCTTTAGCGACCACATTGTCGAAAAAAAGTTCATCAATTTTTTTATGGGTGCCAGATAACTTTCAGAGAAAAAAAATTATAACGAATAGAATAAATGAGAAATACCTGCCCGGTATCAAACTTTCAAACAAGCTTATAATAGAAGAAAAACTTGAAACTGTGGCTAGAGAAGCTGAAATAGTTTTGCTTTGTTTACCAGCTCAAAAAACTAAACCCTTTTTGATTGAAAATAAAAATAGTTTTGCCAAGAACTCTACAATTATATTATGCGGTAAGGGTATCGATGAACATAGTTTAGAGCTACAGTCCAATATATTGAGGTCTGTTTTAGCGAAACAAGATTACGCAGTTTTAAGTGGACCCGGATTCGCAGATGAAATCGCACGAGACTTACCAACTGCCATGGTAATTGCCCATTCAAAAATTGAAATTGCAAAAAAACTTCAGAGTGTGCTTTCAACCAATACACTTAGACTTTATTCAAGTAATGATCCAATCGGAGTACAACTTGGAGGAGCTTTAAAAAATGTAATAGCAATCAGTTGTGGCATTTCTGTAGGATTAAATTTAGGCGAAAGTGCAAAAGCATCACTCATGATTAGGGGTTTTTCTGAGATGTACAATGTTGCTGTAAAGTTAGGAGCTAAAAAAAAGACACTTTTAGGGCTGTCAGGATTTGGGGACTTAGCTTTAACATGCAATTCAGAGAAATCTAGAAATTTTAAGATGGGGGTAAAAGTTTCTAGAGGGGAGTTTTCGTTTGACGACAAACCTAAATCAGGAACAATTGAAGGAATAAAAACTGCAGAGGCAACTTTAAAAATAGCAAAAACCTTAAAAATTGACATGCCAATTTTTAAAACTGTTGTAGAAGTGCTAAAAGGATTGATAACACCACAAGAAGCTGCCAAAAGTCTTTTTAAAAGACCCTTACGAGTAGAATAGCTTAATAGCGATAATGGTCCGGCTTAAAAGGCCCTTTAGCATCTACCCCTATGTAATCAGCTTGCTCCTTTTCTAAATCTGTCAATTTTACGCCAATTTTATCTAAATGTAACATGGCTACCTTTTCATCAAGTTTTTTAGGAAGAACATAAACTTCGTTTTTGTAGGATTGTGAGTTCGTCCACAATTCAATTTGAGCTAAAACTTGATTGGTAAAGCTAGCGGACATTACGAAACTGGGATGCCCCGTACCATTTCCCAGATTGAGCAACCGTCCTTCAGAAAGTAAAATAATATTATTACCTGAGGGCATCTCTATCATATCAACCTGATCCTTGATATTTGTCCACTTATGATTTTTCAAACCACTTACTTGAATTTCATTATCAAAATGTCCAATATTACCAACTATAGCCATGTTTTTCATTTTCCTCATATGATCTATAGTTATTACATCCTTATTTCCTGTCGCAGTAATGAATACATCGGCAGTTTCCAAAGTATCTTCGAGTCTAATAACTTCGAACCCATCCATTGCTGCCTGAAGTGCACAAATAGGGTCCACCTCTGTTACCTTTACCCTAGCTCCTGATCCTCGAAGACTCGCAGCCGATCCTTTTCCCACATCTCCATACCCACATACAACAGCTGTCTTTCCTGCAAGCATAGTGTCAGTTGCTCTTCTAATGCCATCTACTAATGACTCTTTGCAGCCATATTTGTTATCAAATTTGGACTTTGTTACACTGTCATTAACATTTATTGCCGGAAAAGGAAGATCACCCCGTTCCATTAGTTGATAGAGGCGATGAACACCAGTAGTAGTCTCTTCTGAGACACCTAAGATAGAATCTCTTTGCTTAGAAAACCATCCAGGACTCTTGGCTAATCGCTTTCGAATTTGTGCATAAAGTGCTGTCTCCTCTTCAGATGTAGCCGCGTCTAAAAACTCTATATTTCCTTTTTCTGCTTTAGCCCCTAGTAGAACGTACATGGTAGCATCCCCTCCATCATCCAAAATCAGATTGCACGTCCCTACATCAAAATTAAAAATTCTATCTGCATACTCCCAATATTCTTCTAAGGTTTCACCTTTAACTGCAAAAACAGGTATTCCACTCTCAGCAATAGCTGCAGCAGCATGATCCTGAGTTGAAAAAATGTTACAAGACGCCCATCGAACTTCCGCTCCAAGCTGAACAAGAGTTTCAATCAGTACAGCAGTTTGAATGGTCATATGGAGAGAACCAGAAATTCGAGCACCTTTTAACGGCTTCGTCTGACCATACTCTTCTCGTAGAGCCATCAACCCTGGCATTTCAGTTTCTGCTATGCTGATTTCTTTTCGACCAAATGATGCCAAATTAATATTCTTGACAATATAATCTCCACTCATACAAAATTTCTCCATAAAATAAACTTTATTTTAGATAGTTTAAATTTTGAAGAAGATCAAAGGAAATATGAAAAGAGCTTGGCAAAGAATGCTATCTGGCAGACGTTTAGATCTTTTATGCCCCTCTCCTTTTGACATAGAAATTAGTGATATAGCCCACGGCCTATCGTTTCTGGCCAGATGGAATGGTCAAACAACTGGAAAATTTCCTCTTTCTGTAGCCTACCATTCTTTATTAGTAGAAGAATTATTTTCTTTAGAAAACGATAATGCTGTTTGGCGTTTAGTTGCACTTTTGCATGACTCACCAGAATTTGTAATTGGAGATATGATATCACCAGTAAAAAATAAGATTGGAAAAACATATGAGAAGTTGGAAACCAATATTTTAAGTGCAATACATATAAGGTTTGGCCTGCCAACCTTAATTCCCGATTCCATAAAAATTAAAATTAAGGAAGCAGATAAAGCGGCCGCTTGGATTGAAGCCACTCAAAAGGCAGGGTTTTCTCAAAGTGAGGCCAATAAAATATTTGGAATTCAAAAAAGTGAATTTATAAAAGAATATAAGTGTGATATCCGTTCTCCGCTTGAAACACGAAAGATTTTTATTAAAAGGCATAAAAAACTATTGGATAAGATGAAGTAATGGTTGAAAATAGAGAAATTAGTATTCATGTAACTAGTCTATAAAAAAATGGAGTAAAGCATGTCCCTTATCGGTACAGAGGACCAAAATAAAAATGAACTGATTATTGAAGTTTCCGATCAAAATTTTGTGGAAAAAGTTGTAGAAGAGTCAAAAATAGTGCCCGTTATAGTTGACTTTTGGGCACCATGGTGTGGGCCATGTAAAACACTTGGGCCTATTTTGGACGATGAAGCAAGGGATAGAAAGGGCAAGATTAAGATTGCTAAGGTCAATATAGATGAAAATCAAGCTGTAGCGTCCCAACTTCAAGTGCAGTCTATACCAGCTGTCTTTGCATTCGTTGATGGCCAACCAGTTGATGGTTTTATGGGTGCACAAAGTGCCTCAACTGTGAAAGAGTTTTTGAATAAGTTGGTAAAAAAATTTGGTAAAAAAAGCCTAGATGAAGATAATTATATTGAACTTGGACATGAGAGATTCAAAGATGAAAAATTCGAAGATTCTCTTGCCAACTTTGAAAAAGCTCTCGAAAAAGACAAAAACAATCCAGAAATTCATAGCATGATTGTTAATTGCTATTTAGAGCTTGGCCAGGTTGAAGAAGCTAAATTGCATTTGGCCAACGTACCTTCGGAACTCAGTAGTAAACCAGAAATTATTAAGGTTGCTACGAAAATTGACCTTCTTAATAAATCTGAGGGATTAGAAGACATAGAGACACTTAGAAACAAGTTAAAAGTAAATCCTGATGACTTAAAGTCAAAGTTTGACCTTGCCAATGTTTTAAATTCTAATTCCTTCACAGAAGAGGCAATTGAACTGCTTTTAGAAATTTATAAAGTAGATAAAGAATGGAATGATCAAGCAGCAAAAAACCAATTGACCAAGATCTTTATTTCTTTGGGGCACGAAAGTTCTCTGACAATTGCAGGTCGAAGAAAACTATCTTCTATAATGTTTGCCTGAAACGCTTCGTAATGCCAGTAAAATTTAAAAATGAAGCTATACCACTTTTCCCTCTAAAAGGGGCCCTGTTGTTGCCAAAAGCAAGGCTTCCACTGAATATTTTTGAACCCCGCTATTTGCAAATGGTTAAAGACTCTTTAAAATCTGACAAAAGATTAATTGGAATGATACAACCTTTAGATAAGTCTAATAAAAAAGTTGCTTCCATGAGCAAATCCAATCTCTACAAAATTGGTTGTGCTGGTAAAATAATTTCATTTGATGAACTAGAAGATGGACGCTTCATGATAACTCTATCGGGCTATAGTAGATTTTCACTTGTTAATTTAAATGAAGACCCATCAGGTTATCTTCAAGCTGAAGTAGATTGGTCTAGCTACTCTCTAGACTATGAAAATGAGGAAGTTAAGTGGGACACCAATTTTGAGTCATTTCTACAAGTTGTCTCGAATTACTTTTCTGCAAAAAATATTTCTACAGATTGGAACACACTCAAAAATGCAGACCATGAAAACTTGGTAAATTCATTATCTATGCTATGTCCTTTTGAAAATTATGAAAAGCAAGCTCTTTTAGAAGCCTACAGTATAACTGACAGAAAAAACGTATTATCAACTTTAATGGAAATGGCATCTCAAAACCAAGGCAATGATATAATTCAGTAAAAAAGACATTAAAAGCAAGGGTGGAAAAAATGGAAAAGCAATTTAATGAAGACCTGTTAAAAGTTTTAGTGTGTCCTCAGACTCGAACTAGATTAAGATATGACCCTGACCAAAACGAACTAATTTCTGAAGCTGCTGGATTAGCTTACAGAATTACGGACGGCGTTCCTATATTATTAATTGATGAAGCTAGAAAAATATCTTCCTAATGAGAGAAATGTCTTGTGCCAGTAAAAAGCATAGCAATTCCATTTTTATTGGCCTCACGTATAACTTCATCGTCCCTCTTAGAACCCCCTGGTTGGATGATCGCTTTTATTCCTATACCCACTAATTCTTTTATACCATCCTTAAAAGGAAAAAAAGCGTCAGAAGCAACAACTGCAGATCGGTATTTTTTACCGTTCTTTTCAAGTATTCTAACTTTTTTTACTGCAATTTTTACGCTATCAACTCTACTAGTTTGACCAGCTCCAATACCAATTGTTTGTCCGTCTTTGACTATTACTATAGCATTTGAATTTACATGCTTCACAATTTTCCAAGCGAAAATCAAATCGTCTAAATGGCTTTTTGTTGGCTTTTTAATAGTTACATTTAACATTCTTTTAATATCTGGGGACAATGAATCTGAGTCTTGTAAAAGGTAGCCTCCAGATATCTCTTTTTTTATTTTCTGACCCTCTCTATATTTTATAAAACCCATAGTTTTTAAAACTCGAATATTCTTTTTCGCTTTTAGAATTTTTTTTGCTTCCATAGAAATGTTGGGAGCTATTATAACTTCTACAAAGGTTTTAATTATCTCTATAGACGTTTCTTTGTCCAAAGTAGAGTTTACAGCTATAATTCCACCAAAAGAAGACACTGGGTCAGATTGATTTGCTTTAAGGTAAGCTTCTCTCAGAGAGGATCCCTTCGCCACACCACAAGGACATTTATGCTTTACTATTGCGCAAACAAATACGTCATTTTCATTAAATTCTGAAATAATTTTAAAGGCACTATCAGCATCAACATAATTATTATAAGAAAGCTCCTTACCTTGTATCTTCTTAGCTCCTGCAATGGCTGGACTAGCTTGATCAAAGATGCACAAGCTTGCCCTCTGATGAGGGTTTTCTCCATATCTTAGTTTAGTTTCCCTTTTTTGAGTTAGTGGAAAAGCCCGTTCTTCTGCAAATTTTCCACTTAACCAAAAATGAATATCATTGTCATAATCTGAAACAGCCTTGAATGCTTTTATAGACATGGCTTTACTAAATTTTTTCGACACACAACCTTTATTTTTCTCTAGCTCTTTAATTAAAGACTGGTAATCTTTTGGGTCAACGATTACACAAACATTCTCAAAATTTTTTGCTGCTGCCCTAATCAGGGCTGGGCCGCCTATATCAATATTTTCTACACACTCCTCAAAACTTCGTCCATTTAATACTGTTTTTCTGAAGGGATACAAATTAACCACAACAAGGCTAATTTCGTTTATTCTATTGTTCTTTACATCTTCTAAGTCTTGTGAGTTTGTTCTTCTAAATAGGATACCACCATGAATTAATGGATGCAGTGTCTTTACTCTGCCCCCCATCATTTCGGGGAAGTTTGTAAGCTCTGAAACCTCTCGCACCGAAAAATTATTGGATTTTAGAAATGATGCTGTTCCACCTGTTGATACTATTTCAACATGATTTCTGGTTAAGCTATCAGCCAATAAACAAATCTGTTTTTTTTCAGCTATAGAAATAATAGCTCTTCGTATTTTTATATTCTCATTCTTCATTTTGGCGTAATTTTTATCCAATGTTTTCCAATCCGATATCCCGAGAATTTCTTTGCCTAGAAGTTTGGTTTTGAAAAGACCAGTCTATTCTTTTGGTATATTTTTTCTTGTTAGATGAAACAACAATTTGTTTTGACTTTCTGACTGTCACATTACCTCGACCAAAATATGCACTATCGGCCAAGAACATATCGCCTCCCTTGTACGAAAAAAGCCAAGTTTCTCCATTCTGTAGCTTTAGAATTATTGAATTGTTAGTTTCGAGATGCCAAGCATCAACATCAGGATGGAGGTGAAAATAAAGTCTAAAGGGAATGTCATTGCTTAAGGAGTTTATATAGACTAATTCATCTGAGCCAATGAGATTACTACCATTGGTAGCGAGTTTTAATGTCCTTTTATGCGTTATACCAAAGCGACTTTCATAACAACCGTGTTCTGCCTCTAACGTTTTGTATGTTTTGTTTACACTGACTTTTACATTTGTATTCTTTTGTGACATGCTAAACATTCTATCTTGGGGTCGCAAACTCCTAGGCCAAACAGGTAAAAACTTAGCTTGACTTTGGTCGGATAATTCTAATGTAGAATGCGCGTATGTAGATCTATTTTGCCTTTGGATATGCGAGTCATGCCTGTGACCTGAGCCACAATTTACCACTATTTTTCTCAAGCCAGACGAAAATTCGAAAGATAACATTCCTGCATGAGACATACCAGTTTTGTCTAATTTGGGTGCATTTTCAACATCAGATATAATCTTGATTTTATTGGCCTGCATCAAATAATAACCCATAAATACTCCATCTTTTATAAGGTTTTTTGGATAGTCCACTGACGCTAAGATGTTAAGAAAGGCTTCAGAACCTCCATCTGATCCCATACCAGTAAATAATCTTCCATTTTCAAAACGTAAAGATTTCAGCGTTCTAGATGCATTCATGATGGAAGTATCTATAAACGAACCTTCTGAGACACCGTATGCGTTCAACTGCCTGCCATAATTTCTTAATCTTTCTAAATAAACGAAAAATTCTAGTAACTCCTCTGGGTTTCGCGAGTCTATTTCACCATGTCTGTTTATTAAATTCTTAGAAATCCTGCCTACACGTTGTAAAAACTTTCCTAATATTTTTCTGTCTGAGCCTTTATAATATTCCACAAAAAATTTTGCACTTTTGATGAAAAACTGATCCCTCTTTTTAAAAGATATTAAACTATAAAAATTTAATAGCTTCAAAGACCTTGATAACATTCTATTGATATTTTTATTAACTTTTACGTAAGGTTCAGAACCACCAAAAGGTGGCTGGTCAAACAAAATTTTGTTTTCTACTAATGCTATTACCCTCTTTGAAACTTCTTCAATAGACCAACCAGGTCCTTTTCCAGCTCCGTACCTTGCTACCCACTCTAGTATCCAAGATAATGCTATTTTTCTGGCTAACGTCGAGTTTATTGAACGTAAATCATATAACCAATCAAAACTATGAATTGATTTTTCTAGATGGGATGGTAACCCTCCTAGATCCCATAACTGAGTCACTTTTGACTTACGAGCAAAACTATCTTTTGGTTCAATTTCGTAAATATAATTAGGTAGGTAGATCTCAGCAC
>CACKLF010000025.1 GCA_902600895.1 uncultured Alphaproteobacteria bacterium
TTCAAAATTTTATAATCAAAGTCGACATCAATATTTTTAGCAATATTAAACCTTATTTTTGAATTATAACGAGTATTCCTTGCTTCATGGTTTATATAATTGCCAGGTAAAATGCTGCTATTGTTTTTTTTTGAACCCTGATATTTTTCTCTAAAAATAGCTGCTGCAATTGCTGTTGATGGGGAATTGCCTATACCAATAGTACAACTTATCCCCATGGTCTTTAATTTAAGGAATATACCTTTCATCATAAGGATCTCGCCACCAAATAAATGACTGCAGCCGGTAATATTCATAATCATTGATGTGTCATTTTTTTGTGAAACCCAAGGTGAAAATTTTCTTAATTCTTTTATAATAAGACCGTTTATA
This sequence comes from uncultured Alphaproteobacteria bacterium, assembly GCA_902600895.1. GTDB lineage: Bacteria > Pseudomonadota > Alphaproteobacteria > Rhodobacterales > Rhodobacteraceae > CACKLF01. The sequence continues at coordinate 373 of CACKLF010000025.1, forward strand.
CAATTTTTGTCAGTTTCAGTCTCTTTGATAACAGAGCATTTTCTTTGAATATTTAAAGCATCACTCAATAGCATGCTTGGATAAATACCCAAATCTGCAGCAAATTTATTTACACCGCATACTACACATGGTTTATCTTTTGAAGATGAAATTACTATTGGTTTCTTTGAATGTTCTTTCCTTTCATATAAGACGCTTTCAGCAGTTAAAAATGGAAAGAATATAGCTAAGAAGCGATGAGGCATAGAAAATTACTTTGTTCATGTTTTGTTCTTTTTAAGGCTAAAATAATCAAGAGTCGAGTCATAATTTTCTTTTTTTTGAAGAAAAATTCTATTCTGTATCTTTGCTTAAACGAATGATTATGTCTACTTTAGAAATTTTTGATCCTTTAGGAGCTTGAGGAAGGTTTTTTATTTCAAAATTATCTATTTTGGCATCAGTTAGCTCACCTGTACTCTCCCAAAAAAAATGTGGGTGATCATCAACTCGAGTGCAGAAAAATTTTCTATTAGCATCAACTATTACTTCACTTAAAAGTCCCACGGTACAAAAACAATGAAGGGTATTATATACTGTAGCAAGTGAGACTTTTACATCGCCTTCCCTACACATTTCATATAGCTGCTCCGCCGTTATATGTTTGTGTTTACCATTACCAACAAGGTATTCAGCTATTTTTAATCTTTGCTTTGTCGGTTTAACATTAGCTTTACTCAACCATTTTTTGGCCAAAATATTAGGATTAGAAACTTCATTTTCAAATTCACTAAGCATCAAATAAGTTAAAAATTTTTCAATTTGTATTTTAAATGTATTACGTTTAGTATCGCAAAGCGATAAGCTTGTTGGAAATAGAGAACCATTTTTCCCAAGATATGCCCCACTGAAGTATATACATACAAGAAAAAACGGTTTTGGTAAATAGGAAAACAAAATGAAGGATCAACCATCGAAGATAGACTATGATGGCTTAATACGCTGTGCAAAAGGAGAAATGTTTGGAAAGGGAAACCCTCAACTCCCAATGCCGCCTATGTTAATGTTTGATAGGATCTTAGAAATCTCGGATAACGCTGGGAAAGCGTTAAAAGGACACGTAGTTGCAGACTTTAAAATAGAGCCTTCACATTGGTTTTTTGCATGTCATTTTCAAGGTGATCCAGTGATGCCAGGGTGTCTTGGATTAGATGCTTTGTGGCAGTTAACAGGGTTTAATTTAGGTTGGCGAGGTATGAAAGGCAAAGGCAGAGCTCTCGGAGTTGGAGAAGTAAAATTTTCAGGTATGGTGACTCCAAGTACTTCTGTTGTAACTTATAATGTTGAATTTATACGAGTAATTGATAGAAAGCTAAAGATGGGGATAGCAGACGGTATAATGCTAGCTGATGGTAAAGAGATTTATAAAGTGTCAGGTATGCGTGTTGGTTTATTTCGTGAGTGAAATAGAAATTAATTAGGGAAGTTACATGCGTCGAGTAGTAATAACAGGTATCGGAATTGTTTCCTCATTAGGTAATAATAAAGACGAAGTCTTAAATTCACTGAAATCTGGTAAGTCGGGAATAACTTTTGCCGAAGATTATGCTGAAAATGGATTTAGGTCTCAAGTCCACGGTATGCCTAAAATTGATCTCTCATACTATATTGATAAAAGACAATTACGATTTATGGGTGATGGAGCAGCGTATAATTATATTGCCATGGATCAGGCAGTTAAAGATTGTGGTTTAGAGGATAACGAGGTTTCTTGTGAGCGTACGGGATTAATAGTAGGTTCTGGAGGTCCCTCAACCAAGAACCTTTTTAACGCACACAATATTGTCAAAGAAAAAGGTTCCCCAAAAAGGATGGGGCCTTTTATGGTTACTCGAGGGATGTCTTCTACAAATTCAGCTTGCTTGGCTACGCCTTTCAAAATAAAGGGTGTGAATTATTCGATTACTTCTGCATGCTCAACTTCAGCTCATTGTATAGGCAATGCTTCTGAATTAATTCAATGTGGGAAGCAAGATATTATTTTTGCTGGTGGTGGCGAAGAGTTAGATTGGACTCTATCTTGTCTTTTTGATGCAATGAACGCAATGTCTAGTAAATATAATGACAACCCTGAGATAGCTTCGCGTGCATTCGACTCTGATAGAGATGGATTTGTAATAGCAGGTGGCGGTGGAGTAGTCGTTCTCGAAGAACTAGAACATGCTAAGGCAAGGGGTGCCAAAATTTATGCTGAAATTTTAGGGTATGGAGCCACATCTGATGGATTTGATATGGTAGCACCTTCTGGAGAAGGTGCTACCAGAGCGATGCAATTAGCTGTTTCAACCTGCAAAGGTAGGACGGTTGACTATATAAATGCACATGGAACTTCTACACCGGCTGGTGATGTCACTGAGGTACAGGCAGTTAGAAAAGTATTTTTAGGAAAAAAGTTTCCTTTGATAAGTTCAACAAAATCATTGTCTGGGCATAGTTTGGGAGCAGCAGGAGTACACGAAACTATATATTCGTTGTTAATGCTTGAAAATAATTTTATTGCTGGCAGTGCGAATATTTTTAATCTTGACCCTGAGCTAAATTCTAACGAGATAGCAACAACAATAATTGCAGATACAAAATTGGATACCGTGCTATCAAATAGTTTTGGGTTTGGAGGTACAAATGCCTCCTTAGCTTTGGGTAAATACTTGGATTAGGCATGTAAAACTTAATGACACATTTATTATCAGGAAAAAAGGGCTTGATTGTTGGAGTTGCTAATGAGAAATCGATAGCATGGGGTATTACAAGAGTTCTATCAGCGCATGGAGCTACACTAGCTTTTACTTATCAAGGAGATAATTTTGGTAAAAGAGTTATTCCTTTGGCAAAGAGCATTGGCTCAGAATTAGTGTATGATGCTGATGTAACAGACTCAAAATCACTAGATTTTGTGTTCTTAGAATTGAAAAAGAAATGGGGATATCTTGATTTTCTCATTCACGCTGTGGCGTATTCTGATAAAGATGAATTATCAGGAAGATTTATTAATACCTCCAGAGAAAATTTTCAAAACTCAATGGATATTTCTTGTTATAGTCTGATTGATTTGTCACGGCGTAGCTCTGAGTTAATGACGTCAGGAGGAGCCATAATTACATTGTCCTATCTGGGCAGTCAGCGTGTGACACCGAATTATAACATTATGGGACTCGCGAAGGCTGCATTAGAATCAGCCATAAGATACCTTGCAAACGATTTAGGCAATGAAGGTATTAGAGTAAATGGTATAAGTCCCGGTCCAATGAAAACCTTAGCTGGCGCAGCTATAGGAGGAGCTAGAAAAGTTTACAGATTTGCGGAAGAAAATAGTCCTCTGCAAACTAATGCCTCACTGGAATCTGTTGGTGGAACTGCCCTTTACTTAATAAGTGATTATGGCAAGCACACTACAGGAGAAATAATTTTTGTAGATGGTGGGTACCACGTAATGGGTATGGCTAATACTAATAATATGTGATTAAGATTTATAGGTTCAATTTTGACCAATTTTAATATGATTAAGGCGGCAGAGAAAAGACTGAAGAATAATTCTAACTATACGCCCATGCTAAACTCACCTTTTTTAGATAAAATTGCAGGAAAGAAAATTTATGTTAAAGCTGAGTGTCTTCAAAAAACAGGTAGCTTTAAATTTAGAGGGGGTTGGTCTTTCATATCTAACTTGAGTGAGAAAGATAAAAGCCTTGGTGTGCTCGCTTTCTCATCGGGTAATCATGCTCAGGGAGTATCGGCTGCAGCTAAAGTATTTTCTGCACCTTGCACAATTGTAATGCCTAAGGATGCACCAAAAATAAAAATCGAAAATACGCGTAATTATGGAGCTCAGGTTGTACTTTATGATCGTACTAAAGAGGTTAGAGAAGATATTGGATATGCAATAGCGAAAAAAAAGAATTTTAAAGTAATTCATCCATATGAGGAACCTTTAGTTATCGCTGGTCAAGGTACTACGGGATTGGAAATTGCTCAACAAGCGAAAGAATTGGGAATCACTGATGCTGAAGTGCTCGTTTGCTGTGGAGGTGGTGGCTTAATATCTGGTATAGCGCTAGCATTGGCTGAATTGTCTCCAAAATTCAATGTAAGGCCAGTAGAACCAGAGCATTTTGATGATACTAAAAGATCCTTAGAAAGGGGTAAAATAGTTGCAAACAAAAGAATTAGTGGTTCAATCTGTGACGCTATCTTAACACCAAAACCTGGCGAAAATACTTTTAAGATTATTAAAGAAATATGTGACAGCGGATTAGTTGTTAATGATGAAAAAGTTTTAAAGGCTATCGCATTAGCATTTCTTCATTTAAAAATTATACTGGAGCCTGGTGGTGCTGTAGCATTGGCTGCAGCGCTATATTTGCCACATCTTATAAAATCTACCCATGTGATCGTCGTAGGTACTGGTGGTAATATCAATACAGATATATTTACAAGTGCTTTAAAGTCTATAAATGCTTGATCGATACAACCAAGAGCTTATCAATCCAATACTGCAGATATGGGCTGTTGTTCTTTTGAGATATGGTTTTACCCCAAATATAATATCGTGGGCTGGAATAGTGTTTGCAATTTTTTCAGCGTTGGCAATATATTTTTCTTTTATTATCGTTGGTTTGCTATTTATCTATCTTAATAGGCTGTGTGATGGTCTAGATGGTGTGATGGCACGACAAACCGAAGTAACTCCTTATGGTGGTTTTATTGACATAACTTTTGATTTCTTTTTTTACGCTATTATACCTCTTAGTTTTGGGCTACTAAATCAAGAAAATTTGCTGCCATCAATGCTACTATTGGCGTCCTTTTTACTGAATGGCTCTAGTTTTTTGGCATATGCATCAATAAAGGGTGCATATTCAAAACCTGACAAAACTTTAAAAAAATCGATTTATTATTCTTCAGGGCTAATAGAAGGAACAGAAACAATTTTCTTTTTCACAATGTTTTGTCTTTTACCAGATAAATTTCCATTACTAAGCTATATTTTTGCGAGTCTAACACTTATAACGTTTGTACAAAGGGTTTATCTTGTAAAGAGAGAATTTAATCCTTAGTATCACCTATTCAACCGTCCATTCGAATTTTTTCATTTTCGGCATCATAAGGACTATCATCAACCACCTCACAGTCCCAATAATCATTAAGAATTTTTACTTTTAATCTCTCACCAGTATTAGCATGCTTTTTTTCAACGTACCCTAGCCCTATACTTTTATTAAAGGTGACCGAAAAGCCTCCTGAGGTCAGGCGACCTATTTTTCTATCCTTGAAATATAAAGCTTCGCGGCCCCATGGATCAGTATCATTAGGTCCATCAATTAAAAGCGTGACGCAAGTAACATTTGACTCTCTTTCAACTTTTTCTTTTCCTAGAAAATTTTTACTTAAATCTACAAACCTATCCACCCTAGACTCAAAAGGTGTTGCATCTCTGCCCAATTCTGTACCAAAGGCCTTGTAGGACTTTTCTAACCTTAGCCAATTTTGAGCTCTTGCGCCAACTAACTTTAAGCCAAATTTCTTACCAGAATTATAAACTAGATCAAACAAGTAATTCTGCATTTCAATTGGATGGTGGAGTTCCCAACCTAACTCTCCAGTATATGCAACCCTAATTGCCATCACAGGGCACATTCCAAGTTCGATATTTTTATATGAAAGCCATGGAAAGTTTCTGTTGTTTAATATCTCTCTTGGGTTGGAGCTCTCAATGATAGTTTTTAATAGATCTCTAGATTTAGGTCCTGCAAGTGCGAATACACCCCATTGATTAGTTACATCATGGATATTGACAAAGCCAAATTCTTTTTCCTTTTCTTTAGCGTATTTTTTCATGTAATCATAATCATACAGTGTCCAACCTCCGGCAGAAACAAGATAAAACTCCTCTTCTGAAAGCCGTACAATTGTAAATTCACTTCTGATGGTACCATTGACAGTCAATGCATATGATAGGTTAATTCTGCCTTCAGTCGGAAGTTTGTTGGAAGTAAACCAGTCTAAAAATTTCTGAGCACCGGGTCCAGAAACTTTATGTTTAGAAAATGCTGTTGCATCAATCAAACCAACAGACTTTCTTATTGCTGAAGCTTCTTCGAACACATATTTCCACCATTTACCCCTTCTGAAGCTTCTAGCGTTTAAATCATCAAAATCCTTTTCGGCAAAGTAGTTTGGTCTTTCCCACCCATTAACTTGTCCAAACTGGGCTCCTAATTCTTTCAGTCTGTCGTAACAAGGTGCAGTTCTTAAAGGTCTACATGCGGGCCTCTCTTCGTCTGGGTGGTGAAGGATATAAACGTGTTCATAAGCTTCTTCGTTTTTACCTATTGTATATTTAGTGGTGATCCAATCACCAAATCTTTTAGGATCGAGGCTTGACATATCTATTTCTGCCTCACCCTCGGTAATCAGTTGTGAGAGATAATAACCAGCTCCACCAGCCGCTGTAATGCCAAAACTGAAACCCTCTGCCAACCACAGGTTTTGAAGGCCTGGAGCTGGGCCGAGAAGAGGGTTGCCGTCTGGTGTGTAGCAAATTGGTCCATTGTAATCATCTTTAAGCCCCACAGTTTCTGTTGAAGGTAGTCTATGAATCATTGACATGTATTCAGCTTCAATTCTATCTAAATCTAATGGGAACAGATCAGCCCGAAAAGACTTTGGCACTTCATATTTGAAACATGCTGGAGCATTTTTTTCGTAAGGTCCAAGTATCCACCCACCCCTTTCCTCTCGGACATACCACTTAGCATCAGCATCTCGCAAAACGGGATGTTCAGGGTTACTTTCTCTGAACTTGAGTAATTCTGGATCTTCTTCAGTTACAATATACTGATGTTCCACAGGTATTGCTGTGGTTTTAATTCCCAACAGTCTAGCAGTTCTCTGAGCATGATTGCCTGTAGCTGTAATTACATGCTCAGCTTTAATTTGGAAAGCTTCTTTACTCTCTATTAAATTCCCTCCCTTTTCTACCATACTGATACAGTTTAAGTCCCATTCCTCTCCTGTCCATTCAAATTTATTCACTTGAACTTTTCGATGAATGTCCACACCAAGTAAGCGGGCTCCTTTTGCCATAGATTGAGTAACATCAGCTGGGTTAATATAACCATCAGTTGGGTGATAAATTGCTCCCACCAAATCATCAGTCTTTAAAAGAGGCCATCTATTTTTCATCTGATTGGGGCTTAACCATTCATATGGTATTCCAACAGTCTCTGCTGTTGAAGCATAGAGCATATACTCATCCATCCGGTTTCTGGTTTGGGCCATTCTTAAATTTCCTACAATTGAAAACCCTGGATTTAAGCCAGTTTCATTCTGAAGTTCTTTATAATACTTGACCGAATAATCATGAATATGGCTTGTAGCATATGACATATTAAATAGCGGTAGCAATCCTGCAGCATGCCAAGTAGAGCCAGATGTCAGTTCATCTCTTTCTAGAAGAGCAACCTCTTTCCAACCAGCCTTTGCCAAATGATAAGCTATCCCAACTCCAACAGCACCCCCACCAACTATAACTGCTCTATAATGCTGTTTCATTTAATTCTCCTAACTACAACATATTTAGTATTTTCAAAGTATACAATTTTACTGAATGAGCAAGATGTACTCTCATGAATTTTGTAAAATTTAAGGAGCATATAATTGCTATTATTGAATTCATGAGTTAACTATATTTTCGATCATAGTAACAAATTAAATTTGAATTAAGAATGTTAGAAAAGAATAAAAAGATATTTCTGAAAACTTATGGCTGTCAGATGAATGTCTATGACAGTGATATTATGTTAGATCAGTTGAAAAAAAAGGGGTATGAAGCTACATCTTCTGACGCTGAAGCGGATTTGATTGTATTGAATACTTGTCATATTAGGGAAAAAGCGGCAGAGAAAGTATATTCAGAATTAGGTAAATATCGCTCTCTGAAGAAGAAAAACCCATCTCTAAAGATTGGTGTTGCAGGTTGTGTGGCGCAAGCTGAAGGTAATGAAATCATTAAAAGACAGCCGTTAGTAGACTTTGTTGTTGGGCCTCAATCATATCACTCAATATCAACTATTTTAGAAAGACTTGATGATGAAGAAAAGGTTGTAAATATTGAGTTTGCTACTCAAGAAAAATTTTCAAAACTCAAGGTTAATGGGGGTGAAAAAATTAAGCCTTCCCAATTTTTAACTGTTCAGGAAGGATGTGATAAGTTTTGTGCATTTTGTGTTGTGCCGTATACGAGAGGTGTAGAAGTATCACGGTCGGTAAACGAAATATTAGATGATGCGAAAAACTTAGTAAAATATGGTGCTGTAGAAATTACTCTTTTAGGACAAAATGTAAATGCATACTGTGGTTTAGATAACAATTTAAAAGAAAGAGATCTTTCGTACCTGATTAACAAAATGTCTGAAATTGCCAACCTAAAAAGGATTCGTTTTGTGACTTCTCACCCTGCAGATATGACTGAGGATCTGATCCAAACTTTTGGATCAAACCCGAAGCTCATGCCATATCTTCATCTGCCTATTCAAAGCGGTAGTGACGCAATTTTAAAAAAGATGAATAGACGTCATAAGGTTTCGGATTATATGGAAGTTATTTCAAAACTTAGAGACGTTAGATCAGACATTGCATTGTCAGGTGACTTTATTGTCGGCTTTCCTGAAGAAACAGATGAAGATTTTAAAAAAACAATAGAAATTTGTCATTTAGTTCGTTATGCATCTGCTTTTAGCTTTAAATATTCACCTAGGCCAGGAACTCCAGCCTTTGAAAGAAAAGATTTGCCAGATTCGACAAAAACTGAGAGACTTAGTGCTCTACAAGCTGTGATAAAAGACTATCAGCAGAAATTTCAGAAAAATTTAGTCGGGGAAAAGTTGCCAATTTTAGCTGAAAAGTCAGGTCGAGCTGAAGGTCAAATAGTTGGTAAATCCCCATATCTACAGCCGGTATTTTTTTCTGGTTCGATGGAACTAATTGGAAAAATTATAGACGTTCAAATTATTGCTTCTGAGGCTAATTCTCTCTCGGGAGTGGTTCAACAAAACTAATACCATAAAGGTATTGAAATTTCTTAATTTATTTCTAATATATAGGCATGGTTGCTTCGGATATATCATACATTGATAAAAACTAAATTATCGTCAAAAATTAATAAACGCTTGAGTAATAGTGACCAAGTTTTGGAATTTGTAGTAGAGGACAATAGCACACTTGCTGTATTATGCGGACCTCTAGAGAGCCACTTGGCACATTTAGAGATTGCATTTAACGTTCAGCTATTTCGAAAAGGCAACTCAATCTTTATTGAATCTTGTGGCACTAATGGTGTTCAAATACAAAATGTATTAAGGTTTTTATGTGATAAAATTTCTAAGGGTAATATAATTCAAATTTCTGACATTGATGATGCAGTGAATATAATATCAAAAGAGCAGTATTCTCAAACAATTAATTCTGACGATTTTATGCCTGAGTCTAAATTTGCTAAGAACTATAAATCAACAGAAAGTTTAGCAATTTTCTCAAAAAAAAAGGTTTTGCAACCTCGTACAGAAAGTCAAAACTCATACCTCAAACTTTTATTAACCAAAGAAATCATTTTTGGTATTGGACCAGCAGGAACTGGAAAAACTTATTTAGCTGTTGCTGCAGCAGTTTCACAATTTCTAAATGGTAAAGTGGATAGGATTATATTAACTAGGCCAGCAGTTGAGGCTGGAGAGCGTTTGGGGTTTTTACCTGGGGACATAAAAGATAAAGTTGATCCATTTATGCAACCATTGTATGACTCACTTTATCATTTCTTACCAAATGGTAAGGTGTCAAAAATGGTTGAGTCTGGGCAAATTCAATTAGTTCCTTTGGCTTTTATGAGGGGAAGGACTTTATCTAATTCTTTCATTATTTTAGACGAGGCTCAAAATGCCACCAGAGCTCAAATGAAAATGTTTTTAACAAGGTTAGGAAGAGAGTCTCAAATGGTCATAACTGGAGACTTAACACAAATTGATTTAGCAAAGCCATTTGAAAGTGGACTTTTGCAGGCTTCCACAATACTAAGGAATATTAAGGAAATTGGTTTTTTGTACTTCAAATCTACAGATATTGTTAGGCATGCTCTAGTTAAGCGTATTGTAACGGCTTACGATGAACAAAAAGACTAAAGCTGAGCAAAAATTAAAACCTTCAGATGTCAAAGTCTCAGTGCTTTTCGAGGCAAAGCAGCGGTCGGAACCTAGTATCAAAAAACTTTTAAAATATTGCCTTCTACTAGCTTTGGAGGAGCTTGATTACCCTATTAACACTTACAGTGTATCATTTTTTGCCTGTGGTTTGAATACAATTAGAAGATTAAATCTAGATTATTTGAATAAAAGCTATAGTACTAATGTACTTGCTTGGCCACAAATAATTTACAAAAAAGAAGAGATCACAAATTTCCCAAGCATACCTAGCGTCTATTTTGGAAGTAGAAAAAGTATTTTCTTGGGGGATATAGCTTTATCACCAGATTATTGCAAAGAGGAATGTTATGAACTTGGAGTCAATTTTGGAGAATACTTTAAGCTTATGATAATTCATGCCATATTACATCTTTTAGGTTTTGATCATAAAAATGACAGAGATGCTAAAATCATGGAAGGTATGGAGAAGCTTCTTATTTCTAGAACCAGTTCAATTTAGTTATGAAACAATTAAAATTTTTTAAAGTATCAGGTAGTTAAAATGATAAATATTACTAAAAAGAATTTTGCTAATATATTGAGTTTCTTAGGAAAAAAGAATAGTGAAACTGCTTCGGCATCATTATCTGAAAATTTGCTCATGAATCAGAATAGACATAATATTGATGATATCGGTGTGAACGTCAAAAATTTAAGAGATTTAAGACTGCAGGATATAGCTATACCAAAATCAGACATAACTGCTATTTCTGAGGATATAACCAAAAATAAACTTGCATTGAAATTTAAAGAGACTACCTTTACTAGAATCCCTGTTTATAGTGATACTTTAGATAATCCAGTAGGGTTAGTCCATTTTAAAGACTTTGCATTAAGACATGGTTTTGGAGCATCAAAAACTTTTTCTCTGAAAAAAATTCTTCGACCTCTGATTTATGCACCTCCATCAATGCGTTTAGATAAACTTATGCAAAAAATGCAAAATGAACGAATATTTATGGCTTTAGTTATTGATGAATATGGTGGTGTCGACGGAATGGTTACCATTGAAGATTTGTTAGAACAAATAGTTGGTGATATATTTGATGAGCATGATGAGGAAGAGACATATCAATGCATAGAACAAAAGCCAGGTGTCTTTATGGTTGATGCAAGATTAGAATTACAAGACTTTTTATCTCAAACTGGGGTAGATCTTTTGGGTGGACAAATTTCAGAAGAATATGACACAATTGGTGGATTAGTTTTTAACCTGATTGATAGAATTCCGATTAGAGGTGAAATAGTGCGTGATCAAAACAGCAATGAATTTACAGTGGTTGAGGCTGATTTGAGAAGAATAAAAAAGCTTAGAGTTTCAGTCAAAATAAAAAGAGTGACCTGAAGTAGGTTTAGATTAGGTGTTTTATCTGTAGGGCATAAGGAACAAAAATTCTTTCTTTATTAACTTATATTTCATTTTTTTTACTTGGTTGCGTATTAGCTTTAGGTCAAGCTCCGTTCTCTCTTCCTTATTTATCCTTAATTTCTTTACCAATCACAGCACTTTTTTGGATAAGGTTTACTAATGATGCCAAGAAATCTTTTCTTGTAGGTGCTATTTGGGGGCTCGGTTATTTCTCGATCACAATGTTATGGATAATAGAGCCATTTCTGGTTGGGGAAAAAAAATATCTTAGCAGCTTTGCCCCATTAGCACTATTTTTGTTATCCTTATATTTATCACTATTCTGGGCCATAGCATTTTTCATAGCCAAATTAATTGGAAAAAAAAATCAAACCAAGCTAATACTAAATCTCATCATATTGCTTACACTTGCAGAAGTAGCTCGTTCTTATTTTTTTGGAGGCTTTCCGTGGGGATTAATTTCTTACTCTCTTATCGACACACCTTTTTCCTGGTTGGCATCTATGGGTGGTCCCTATTTTTTATCATCATTAATATTTTTTGTTTTTTTTTCAATTATAATCTCAATTCGTTGGTTGCTATTTAATATAATATTAATGCTGATTTTAGTTTCAGCAAATAGTTTTATGGTTATAGGTATATCTCCCCAGGACTTATCCAATTTTGAATTAAAACTTGTTCAACCAAATATCACTCAATCTGAAAAATGGGATCCAAAAAAGTTTGACTTTTTTTATAAAAGGTACATTAAGCTGGGTACGGAAACCCCAAAGGCTGATGTTGTAATTTTACCAGAAACGGCATTTGCCACGGATTCTAAGACATTATCAAATTTTATTAAAAAACTTACAGTTGATTTAGACAGTAATGTTATTGTAGGGGTGAAAAGATTAGATTTGCGTGAGTCTAGACTTTATAATTCAATTATATTTGCGGATAGATCAGGAGCTTTGCATAGTATATACGATAAACGGTATTTAGTACCTTTTGGTGAATATTTCCCACTAATTGATTTATTTTTACCAAAAACTGATAAAAAAATTTATGGTTATTCAGCAGGTAAAGAGGCCAAAGAAATAAATTTCATTAATTTTCCTACTCTTTTGCCGGCCATCTGTTATGAAATTATTTTTAGTGTCAAACTTGGTCAGAGGGTAAAAGATGCGCACTGGATATTGAACCTAACGAATGATGCGTGGTTTGGAAATTTTAGTGGTCCTCAACAACACCTTATACAAGCTAGAATGAGAGCAATCGAATTAGGTTTGCCGATTGTTAGAGTTGCGAATACGGGAATTACCGCTGTTATTATGCCTGATGGAACACTTGCAAGTGCTATCGATTTAAATGAGGAAGGTACATTAAGGGCTGAATTACCTACGAAGTCTTCTTCCACACTCTACTCATACCTGGGTCCAAGAAATTGCCTACTATTTTTGATTATGCTGAACTTACTAGTGTTTTTTATAATTAACTTCTCTCGAAAAAAAAAGCTCACAATTGATTAGATCTAACTTTACAAATATCTTTTTTTGGGTTCAACGTATAGGGTTAGCAATTTTTAAAGGGTCAACATATGGATAGCAGTTTTTATTTCACCTCTGAGTCAGTTTCAGAGGGACATCCAGACAAGCTTTGTGATCGCATTTCCGATGCAGTTCTAGATAGTTTTATTACTGAGCAAGAGAGTGCAAGGGTTGCTTGTGAAACATTTGCAACAACTAATCGACTTATAGTTGGGGGTGAAGTTGGTGTTTTTGATAAAGATAAGCTCGATAAATTAATGACTTCTGTAGAAAAAATAGCTCGAGAATGTGTAAAAGATATCGGATATTGCCAACCTGGATTTCATTGGGAAACTTTAGATTTTGAAAATTTATTGCATAGGCAGTCTGTAGATATAGCGCAAGGTGTGGATAGAGATGGAGCTGGAGATCAGGGTATAATGTTTGGTTATGCAGTAAATGAAACTGAAAAATTAATGCCAGCACCACTTTATTATTGTCATGCAATCTTAAAACGTCTGGCGGAAGTAAGAAAAAATGGATACGAACCAAAGTTGGGTCCAGATTCTAAATCTCAACTAACAATTAAATATGAAAATGGAAAACCAGTTTCAGTAAAGTCAGTAGTTATATCGACCCAACACCTGGATGAGAAACTTTCATCTGGTGACGTAAGAGATATTGTAGAACCTTATGTCAGAGAAATTTTGCCTGATGAATGGGTGAATTCTAATACTGATTGGCATATTAACCCCACAGGAAAATTTGTTATTGGAGGCCCTGATGGAGATGCTGGATTGACAGGAAGAAAAATAATTGTTGATACCTATGGAGGAGCTGCGCCACATGGTGGAGGTGCTTTTTCTGGTAAAGACCCAACAAAAGTTGATCGTTCAGCAGCTTATGCTGCGAGATATCTTGCGAAGAATGTTGTGGCTGCCGGGCTGGCAGATAAGTGCTGCATTCAGTTGTCTTATGCTATCGGAATTGATAGACCATTATCTATTTTTGCTGAAACCTATGGAACAGGTAAGGTCCCTGCAGGAGTTATTGAACGAGCCATTAGTGACGTGATGGATTTGTCACCAAAAGGTATAATTAATCATTTAGATTTACAAAAACCCATTTATTCAAGAACTGCTGCGTATGGACATTTTGGAAGAGATCCTGAGAGTGATGGTGGTTTTAGTTGGGAAAAGTTAGATTTAATTGATGAAATTAGATCCAAAGTTAACTAAAAAACATAAACATTTTTAGTATGTATGGACGAACCAAGGGGCGAAAGTTAAGCAGTAAGCAAGTGTTTTTTTTAAAAAACCATTTTGGCGACTTAGCTGTTACTCAAACTTGTATCAAAAACTATTTTAAAAAATTAAATAAGTTTAAAGATCAAAGAAAAGGAGGAAAGAAACTTTATTTAGAAATAGGCTTTGGTTCGGCTGAGCACCTTGTTTTCATTGCTGAAAGAGAACCTAATTCTCAATTTATTGGATGTGATTATTATTTAAACGGGGTGGCATCAGCTGTTATTAAAATTACAGAAATGGGACTGAAAAACGTTAAAATTTTTCATGGTGATGCAAAACATTTTTTGCAGCTTTCTCCTGATGAACAATTGGACGGGGTTTATTTGCTATATCCAGATCCTTGGCCCAAATCTAAACATTACAAACGTAGGTTCATTTCTGATACAAATTTAGACCTGTTATCAGATAAGTTAATAAAGAACGGTTTGTTAAAAATCGCCACCGATTCTAAGCTTTACTTTGATCATGTGAATTTGACTATCGCCAAAAAAAAGCGTTCAAAACTATTTGGTTTTGAAAGTAATGATTTTTCAACTCCATGGGTAGGTTGGAAAGAAACAAAATACGAAGAAAAGGCTAAAAAAGCTGGACGGAATTCTTTTTACATGGTTTTAAAGAACTACAAAGCTGAAAAAAAATGTTTCTGATTTAAAAATAGGAGTTCTAGATTAGACATAGTCACAAACCCCTTTCTGGACAAGCACACGTACCAGGAGATAAGTCAATCTCACATCGGTTAATCTTACTTAGTTCTATGGCAGCAGGAAAGTCAAAAATTGAAGGTCTCTTGGAGTCTGAAGATATTATGGCTACCGTAGGTTGTATGAGAAAGTTGGGAGCCAATATTTCAAAAAGAAAGGATGGAATTTGGGAAGTTCATGGCTGTGGAATTAAAGGTTTTTCCGAGCCAGATGAAGTTATTAATTTAGGTAACTCTGGTACTTCAGCAAGATTAATTGTAGGTGCTGTGAGTACGTCTCCTATTACTTGTTTTTTTACTGGAGATCAAAGTCTGAGAAGGAGGCCAATGGACAGAGTTATAGATCCACTACAAAAGTTTGGAACTAGATTCTTTAGCCGAGATAAACTTCTATTGCCTTTGTGTGTAGTTGGCGCAAATAATCCTGTTGGGATAGTTTCTGAAGCTCAGGTTGCATCGGCCCAAGTAAAGTCAGCTATTTTGCTAGCGGGGCTAAATGCTTTGGGAGAAACTCGCTATACTGAAAGAATTAGTACAAGAGATCACACAGAAAGATTACTCACATCTTTTGGTGCTGATATAGATATTTTATTTTCCGACGATGCTAAAGTTATTAAAGTAAATGGACTTTGCGAATTAAATCCTCAAGAAATAATTGTTCCTGCAGATCCATCTTCAGCAGCCTTTCCAATGTGTGCAGCACTTATGGTCTCTGGTTCTGAAATCTTAATTCCTAATGTGTGTCAAAACCCAACTCGAATAGGGCTTCAAGAAACGTTAGTCGAGATGGGTGCTAAAATCAATATTTCGAATCAAAGAATTTTAGGAGGCGAGCCCGTTGCAGATCTTGTAGTTCGGTACAGTCCCCTCAAAGGCGTTGTGGTTCCTCCTGAGAGAGCTCCTTCAATGATAGATGAGTATCCAATCCTTGCTACACTTGCATCTGTGGCAGAGGGTACTACGATTATGAAAGGGATAAGGGAGTTAAGGGTTAAAGAGAGCGATAGGATAAAGGCGGTAGCTCAAGGGTTAATACAGAACGGGGTGGAGGTAGACGAAACAGAGGACTCTTTAACTGTGTATGGAAAAGGTAGTCCAGTAGATGGCGGCACACTAATTAAAACACATTCTGACCATAGAATTGCAATGTCATTTATTTGCCTAAATTTGGCATCCAAAGATCCAATAAGGGTTGATGAGACTGATTCCATAAATACTAGTTTCAAAGAATTCTTTCAATCCATGGCAAATATTGGAGCAAACTTTGAATGAGTTGATACCTTAAGATGGGATTGGTAATAGCAGTCGATGGGCCAGGAGGTTCGGGCAAGGGTACTATTTGTAAATCTGCCTCAAAGGTCTTTGGTTATCCATACTTAGATACCGGATTACTATATAGAGCTGTCGCAGCTAGACTATTATGTTCGACAGATACCATTCTGAAAGATAGAGCGGTGGAAATAGCCGGTTCCATAAGGCAGGAAGATTTAAATGAAACCTCCCTGAGGCATCCTAAGGTAGCTGATTGGGCTAGCAAGATATCATCGATACCTGAGGTCCGGCAACAACTATTTAAATATCAGGCTGATTTTTCTAGCAATCCTGAAGGAGCAATTTTAGATGGTCGGGATATAGGTACGCATATTTGTCCAAATGCAGATTTAAAGTTTTTTATAACAGCAAATATAGAAACAAGGGCTAGAAGGAGATGGATGGAGTTAAGTAAAGAGAATTCCACTGAAAATTTCGAAAAAGTAATGGCTGATTTGGCAAAAAGGGATGCCAGAGATAAGAGTCGGAACATAAGTCCATTAATTAAAGCTGAAGATGCGCTCTTGATAGATACGTCAGAATTGACTATTGACGCGTCAGTGAATCTTTTTATAAAAGCTGTAAATAAAAAATTGAATGATAAAAATTTAACAAATTAGTAACTGAAAAGACCTGGGGGGAAACCTCATGGCCAGAAATTGAAAGAAATACAAATGAGCACAAAAGTGTCTATGGAAGATTTTGAAGCCCTTTTAAATGAAAGTTTAGAGCTCGAAACACCTAGAGAAGGTACAGTAGTCAATGGGAAAGTAATAGCTGTGGAGGCAGGACAAGCAATAATTGACATTGGTTACAAAATGGAGGGTAGAGTAGATTTAAAAGAATTTTCTTTAGCGGGTCAAGATCCTGAGGTAAAATCTGGGGATACAGTTGAAGTCTTTCTTGAGAGAGTTGAAAACTCTAAAGGTGAAGCGGTCTTAAGCAGAGAAAAAGCAAGACGAGAGGAAGCCTGGGATAAATTAGAAAAGGCAGCTGAAACCGAAGAGAAGGTGCAGGGTGTTATATTTGGAAGAGTAAAAGGTGGTTTCACAGTAGATTTAGACGGTGCAATTGCATTTTTGCCAGGCAGTCAAGTAGACGTCAGACCTATACGGGATGCATCATCATTGATGAATGTAGTTCAACCCTTCCAAGTTTTAAAAATGGATAGAAGAAGGGGTAATATTGTTGTTTCGAGAAGAGCAATATTGGAAGAGTCCCGTGCTGAACAAAGAGCTGAGGTGGTAGGAAATCTCGCAGAAGGTAAGGTTGTAGAAGGAATAATTAAAAACATCACTGATTATGGTGCATTTGTTGACCTTGGAGGTGTTGATGGTCTCTTGCATGTAACTGACATGGCTTGGAAAAGAATAACGCACCCATCGGAAAAAATGGCTATTGGGGACAGCGTTAAGGTACAGGTAATAAAGATCAATCAAGATACCCAACGCATCAGTTTAGGAATGAAGCAATTGGAGGAAGACCCTTGGACCAATATTCATGATAAATTTGCTATCGGTACTAAGCATAGTGGCGTGGTAACAAACATTACCGATTATGGTGCTTTTGTTGAATTAGACGCGGGTGTTGAGGGCCTTGTACATGTGTCAGAAATGTCTTGGACAAAAAAAAATGCACATCCTGGAAAGATTGTATCAACTAGCCAGGAGGTAGAGGTTACTGTTCTAGAGATTGATACTGAAAAGAGGCGTGTAAGTTTGGGGTTGAAACAAACTACTGGTAATCCTTGGGAGAATTTTGCTTCAAATAACCCTGTTGGAACAACTATTCAAGGAGAGGTTAAAAACATAACAGAGTTTGGTCTATTTATTGGCCTTCATGGTGATATAGATGGGATGATCCATCTTTCAGATATCTCCTGGGACAAATCTGGTGAGGAAGCGATAAAAGACTTTTCTAAGGGACAGGTATTGGAAGCAAAGGTGTCAGATATAGATGTGGAAAAGGAAAGGGTCTCACTTTCTATTAAGGATCTGGCAACTGACCCTTTTGCCAGTGTAACAAACGGATTAAAGCGTGGATCAATTGTAACAGCAGTTGTTACTGCCATTCAAGACAATGGTGTGGAAGTAGAGTATGAAGGCTTAAAATCATTTATAAGAAAAAGTGATTTATCTAGAGATAGGTCTGAACAGCGGTCAGAAAGATTCGCCATTGGAAATAAACTAGATGCAAGAGTGACGAGTATTGATAAAATAAATCGTAAAGTTGCACTTTCCATTAAAGCCTTAGAGATAGCAGAAGAGAAGGAGGCAGTTCAGCAGTATGGCTCGTCAGATGCAGGTGCATCCCTTGGCGATATACTTGGTGCTGCATTAAAAGAGAAAGAGTAACAATCCATTTTTTCTGTAAAACGAAAAAAAAATGCAAAAACAAATCGAATCAATGAATGTTTCTTAGCTAAATTGAGATATGATGGAGAATTTTAATCTTACATAAAATGAGATATATTTGCCACTGTTAACTAATTTTTGTTGAAAAAGCATTTTTAAATTAAATTTTTTTGGGAAAATGGCGAGTTGTACTTTATTATGTAGAAAAGCACGTTTAGCCTGCATTAATTTGGGAGAAAGGTTACATGATTAAATCGGAGTTGGTACAAAAAATAGCAGATGAAAATGCCCATTTGTCCTACCGCGAAGTTGAGAGATTAGTTTCTACTATTTTTGATGAAATTATCAATGCTTTGGCTTCGGGTAGAAGGGTTGAATTAAGGGGGTTTGGAGCCTTTTCTGTAAAATCTAGGCCTAGCAGAGTAGGTAGGAATCCGAGAACGGGTGAGCAAGTTGAAGTATCTAAAAAAAATGTACCGTATTTCAAAACTGGAAAATTATTAAAGGAAAGACTTAATAAGTGAGTTGGGGACCACTTTGCGATTAATGCGTATGTCTTTGTTTGTTATTACGTCAGTAGTATTAATGATATTCTGCTTTGACAACAAACAGTTTGTTAACATTAACCTGGGATTAAATTTTTTGGCAGATAAGACTGCCTTGACGATAGATTTACCAATATTTATGGTTGTTTTACTAGCAGCAGCATTTGGGTTTTTTCTGGGGTCCGTTTCAGAGTTCTTCAGGCAGAAAAAGCGTAATTTTGAAAATCGAGCATCATTAAAAAATCTAAAAGCAGATTCGGATGAACTCAAACGGGTAAAAAGGCAAAAACAGGACCAAAAGGAAGAAATATTATCTTTGTTGGAATAGCGTACTGATGGTTGAAATAAAAATATGTGGAATAACGTGTAGGGAAGATGTTCAGATATTGAATTCACTACAAATTGACTATGCTGGTTTTGTTTTTGCTGAAGGTTCGAAAAGAACTATAAGCCCAGAAAGATGCAGAGATATTATATCAGAAATAAGCCCAAGAATTAAACTTGTCGCACTTTTTGTTAATGGGACTGATAATCAAATAGGTACAACTTTAGAACAGGTGGATTTTGACTATTTACAGCTGCATGGTGATGAAGATGTAAAAAAAATAGAGCATGTGAACAGGCTTTTTGGAAAACCCATCATTAAAGCTGTGGGAGTTTCTAATACTTTTGATAACGAACAAGTCACTGATTATTTTGGGATAGTGGATAAGTTACTACTTGACTCCATTCCAATGGCTAAAAATCAATTACCAGGTGGAAATGGGGTGAGCTTCAATTGGGAATTACTAAGGAACACTAAAATACCAATTCCATGGATGCTCGCAGGAGGTCTTAATCACAAAAACATTGACTCAGCATTATCACTGTTGTCGCCAAGTTGTGTAGATGTGTCTTCCGGTGTAGAGGTTTGCCCTGGAAAAAAAAGTGCTGAAAAAGTATCTTTATTTGTTAAAAGAGTCAGGAGTCGAAATAATGGTAGCTGAGAAAATTAATTCATTTAAGACTGGTCCTGATGAAGATGGAAGATTTGGGCAGTTTGGAGGCCGGTTCGTCTCGGAGACACTAATGCCTTTAATACTGGATTTGGAAAAAGAATATATAAAGGCCAAGGAAAGTAAGCATTTTTGGGATGAAATGTATCATTTGTGGGAGAACTATGTTGGTAGACCAAGTCCTCTGTATTTTGCCGAACGAATTACAGAATTTTTTGGAGGAGCAAAAGTCTATTTTAAAAGAGATGAACTCAATCATACTGGAGCTCACAAAATTAATAATGTATTAGGGCAAATAATACTAGCCCGCAGGATGGGTAAAAGCAGAATTATAGCTGAAACTGGAGCTGGTCAACATGGCGTTGCCACCGCTACCGTGTGTGCAAAGTTTGGCCTCAAATGTGTGGTGTTCATGGGAAAAACAGATGTGGAGCGTCAAGCACCCAATGTTTTTAGAATGAAATTGTTGGGAGCTGAAATTATACCTGTATCTTCTGGAAGGGCCACATTAAAAGATGCTATGAACGAAGCTCTTAGGGATTGGGTGACGAACGTTAGGGATACTTTTTATTGTATAGGTACAGTTGCGGGCCCCCATCCATACCCACAGATGGTTCGAGATTTTCAGTCTATTATTGGCAAGGAAACTAAAGAGCAGATAATAAAAGCTGAGGGTAAGTTGCCAGATAAACTAATCGCTTGTGTCGGAGGTGGGTCAAATGCGATGGGTTTATTTTATCCCTTTTTAGATGATAGTTCAGTTGACATAATTGGGGTTGAGGCTGGTGGAAAAGGCATAGACGATAGCATGCAGCATGCTGCTTCACTTACTGGTGGAAGACCAGGCATACTACATGGGAATAGGACTTATTTGCTTCAAGATGAGTTTGGTCAAATTTTAGAAGGTCATTCCATATCTGCTGGTTTAGATTATCCCGGAATTGGACCTGAACATTCATTTTTGAATGATGCTAAAAGAGTAAAGTATGTAACAATAACTGATAGTGAAGCTTTAGAGGCATTTCAGTTTTGTAGTGAGCTCGAGGGAATTATACCAGCTTTAGAACCCAGTCACGCATTGGCTTATACTAAAAAAATAGCTAAAAAGCTAGGTCCTGAAGATATCATCATTATGAATATGTGCGGAAGAGGCGATAAAGATATTTTTACTGTAGCCAATGCATTAGGTATTAATGATTTAACCTGAGAAGCTTTCAGAAAAAATATCTATTCCTTCAATTAGAAATGTATCCTTTTTGATAATATCCATTATGTTTGATAGACAAAAGTAAAGAAGATTATTAATTCTTGCCTCTTGATCTAAATTTAATGATGATAGAACATACTTGGCCACAGGCTGATTATTCTCTGGTCTACCAATTCCTATTCTCACCCTTTTGTACTCGGTCCCGACAAGCTCAGAAATTGACCGTAGACCATTATGTCCTCCGTGTCCTCCTCCAATTTTTTTTTTGATCATTCCCCATTTAATATTCAGGTCATCATGAAAAACATATATTTCTTCTGTCCTAATTTTAAAAAAGTTTGAGGCTTCAAGCACTCCTATGCCGGAATTATTCATATATGTTGTAGGTTTTATCAATACCACTGGTAAAGCTTCAATCTTACCCTTTGTCGAAATGAATGCTGACGATGATTGCCATGTTGGGAAGCCAAGTTCACTGCCTAACAGATCAAGAAACCTAAAACCTATATTATGTCTGCTATTGGCATAGATTTTCCCTGGATTACCTAATCCTACAATAAGCTTCATTAATTCATTTTCCTCAAACGGATACTAATGTTTACTTTTGAGCGGCTTCTTCAGAGCTAGTATCCTGGACACCTTCATCTGCTACTTCCTCGTCTATCTCCTCACCACTTTCACTAGACTTT
>CACKLF010000026.1 GCA_902600895.1 uncultured Alphaproteobacteria bacterium
TGTTGCTGGTGCTCATGGGAATGTGACCATGATCAGGGATTATATGGCGAGTGGTGATGAGGCGGATGAGATTGATCTTTCTGCCCTTGGTATTACCGCTGATGATGTCTCTGTGGAAGAGTCTGGAGGTCACAGCTATCTTGTTAATAGCAGCGACGAAGATAATCCGGTTGTCCTTGCGGAGCTTACCAATACTATTCTGGAGGAAGAAGATACCCTTAATTTTGCTGCATTGACAGGTTAAGGGAAAGAAGAGTAACATTTTAAGGCCCCGGTTGAATAAATTGGGGCCTTATTTTTTTAGGTAAAGTGGAGGAATAAAATGTCTGATGTATATGCTGATGGAATAGGTAATGTAAGAGTTGCGGGTACGAATGTTCGAATTGATCTTTTGATTGTGGGTCCTGATACTGATGATGAAGGAAAGCCTATTCTGCAGAAAAAGGGAGAATTAATCATGCCTCTACAGGGTCTTATCCGAGCTGATGCGCAAATAAAGAATGTCCTCAATCAATTGGCTGAAAAAGGTGTTCTTAAAAAGAAAGATGATGCAAAAGCCGCCTCAGAAACTAAAAATTAATAGTATCACTCTTGTATAAAAAATTTGAAGAATAGTATCAGCGTAGTGAATGTAGCAGCACTAGTGCTTACTATACGAAAGGCCTTTACACTACGGCGAGCCTTTTGTTATCATCGTTACTTATTGTTAGTTTTTTAATCATTATGTCTCCCCAAGCTAAAAGTGGTCTTTTCTTAAGTTTTGGTGTCTGCATTTTTGGATTTGCTGATAATTTAATGCTTTTCATTACTGATCAGGTTAGTGTGGGTCAGTTTCATTTTAATCGGTCACTGATTGCCTGCGTATTAGTTTTTTTATTGGCATTTTTAAAAAACGAGTCGGTACTACCGGTGCGTTGGCTGCCTGTCCTTCTGCGGACACTCTTTAACACTATAGCGATGTTGCTGTATTTTGCAGTTCTCCCTATGATGCCAATAGCCGAGGCGGGTGCAGGTCTTTTTACTTCTCCAATTTTTGTTCTTCTTTTTTCGTATTTCTTTTTTAATATAAAAATTTCAAGCGTTCAAATTTTTGCGTTTGCATTGGGTTTAATTGGGGTGATATTGGTATTTGGAACAAATTTTTCGAAATTTACGGTTTATCACAGCCTTCCTGTGCTTGCAGGAGCTTGTTACGCAATAGGAGTAATTCTTACAAATCGGTATTGTAGTCAGGAATCCCCTTTGGCATTAGTTTTTTCATTCTTAGTTACGATTGGGGTGTTGGGTTTCGGACTAACCTCATGGTTCACATTATTCCCAGCAGACACTGCTAATTTGGCTGACGCTCCATTTTTATTTAGTGGATGGCGCACTGTTAATGTCTTTTACTGGTGGATAATGATGATTGTTGGCCTTGGAGGAGCAACAGCAATTTATTTGATGATAATTGCATATCAGATAGGCAACCCAACCTTTTCAGCAATTTATGAGTATGTTTATTTAATAGCGGCAGGGTTTTTTAGTTGGTACATTTGGGGCACCTTACCAGGTTATTTGAGTTTTTTTGGTATCATAGCAATAGTTATCGCTGGGTTGATGATTTCACTGCATAGTCTGAACATAGACAAGGGTTAATATAAACCTGTTTCTTGCTAGAAGGTTTTAAGAGTTTCATTAAGTAATTCTAGTAAGCGGTCCATGTCTTTCCTTCTAAAAATAAACGGTGGAGTGATCATAAGGCATTCTCTAAATTCTCAATATGCTGTTTTTCGCGTATAGAGAAGAATTCCTTTTTTCATTTCAATTTTGGACAGGCGGTAGACAGCTTTTAATTCCTTTTCAAACATTCCCTCAGTATTCTTATTCGGTACAATTTCTATTGCAATAAGCAGCCCCAGACCATGAATATCTCCAATAATATTTCTATCATCTGATAGTTTCTCTAATCCATTTCTTAAATAATTATCCATTTTCATGGCAGTGTGGATCAACTTTTTATTGTTTAATTCATTCAAGGCAGCGTCTGCAATTATGTACAAAAGTGGGTTCGAGGCGCAGATATGTCTATGAAGAAAACCACCATTATTTACATTTTTCTCAACGAGATGATCTGGAGAAAGTATTGCGCCAAGCGGGGAATAACCAGAACACAGGCCTTTTGCTAAAACAAGTAAATTTGGAACTGCTTCTTCCCAATATTCTGCTGCTAAAAATTTTCCTGTCCCGCACCACCACTCTTAACTTTATCATAAATCAAAATTGCACCAAATCTTGTGCATATGTTTCTTATTCGTCAATAGTAAAAATCAGGTGCAGTAAGTGCACCGGTTGCAAGGCCTCCCACTGGTTCTATTTTAAAAGCTAAGATAGTTTCAGGTCCCTCTTTCAAAAGTAGTTGCTCAGACGTGGCTGCGCAGAATTCAGCATACCCGTTGATATCGTAACCTGAGGGTACTCTGTAGGCAAATGGAGCCGACACTTTTGGAAGAAATCGTCATAGTTTTCGAAAGGATATTTCCATCTCTGGTTCACTAGAAGTAGAAAAGGCACCCATTGTTGATCCTTGGTAGCTTGGGCTCGTGCTGAGATCTTATAACGATCTTTTTGACCAATTGAGATTGCATACTGCCCGGCAAGTTAAAATGCTGAGTTGATTGCTTCTAACCCACCTTAAACAAAAAATGTTTGATCAAATTCAGGACCAGATAAATTGATGAGCTTTTTTGCGAGTGCCTTATTGGGTGTATTTTCGAAAAAAAAATTATAGTTTGCAAAACAAATTGCTTCAACCTGCTTTTCCATAGCCACAAAAACTGCGCTATTTTAAGTCATAAATTACAAGTTACGGGACCCGAGGATGTGTCTAAGTATTTTTTGTTATTGGTATCCTAGAGATAAATCTCTTCACCGTATTTTATGGTAGGAAGGTATCCTTGCCCAATATAGAAAATTTGAATAGTTCGCAGCGTTTCATATTCATACAATTATGCTTCCGGGTTAGAGCTAAATCGTACGTGTTCTAAATTGAAGTGTCATTATTAAAATGCTAAGCTTCAAAAAAGTAGAGTTTTCCTATGTCTTACCCAGGAATGGATCCCTTATTAATTGATTTTGTTGAGGAAATGTCTTCAAAACCTGGAGATATGCCGTATGACGGTGAGCCAATAAAGTTTAGACAGAAAATGGCTGCAAAAGCGGCTGAATTAGTTCACAAGAGACCACCCGAGTTGATTGTTGAGAATACAATCTTGCAAACTGATCATGGTGCTGTGAAAGCTAGGATATACAAACCTCAGGCTCTTGGTAAAAATGCCCCTGGCTTATTATATATGCATGGTGGTGGGTGGATAATTGGAGATTTAAATTCTCATGACTCAGTGTGTGTAGATATTTCTCTTAATGCTAAAACTATCGTAATTTCAGTGGATTATGCGCTTGCACCAGAAGCTAAATTTCCAATTGCGTTGCAACAGTGTGTTCGGATATTTTCCTATCTATACGAAAACGCTAATCAATTTGCCATAGATCGAGACTTTTTGTCGATAGGTGGAGACTCAGCAGGGGGAAACCTTGCACTAGCCTCAGCTATAGCCTTACGAAATGAAGGTAAATATCTCCCACATTATCAATTTCTTATATATCCATGCATTAGTCCGGACTTTAATAGTCCATCTTACATAAAGCACGAAAATGCTCCATTTTTAGATAAAAAATCAATGATATGGATATGGAAAACTTATTTAGGAAATAGTTTAGATTGGTCCAATGCTTTAGCATTTCCGATGCTGGAAAAAGATTTTTCTTCGTTACCTCAGACGGTAATCTTAAATGCTGAATTAGACCCATTGGCTTATGAGGGCGCTCAATTAGCAATGAAGTTAATTGCTTCAAAAGTACCAACCTATCATTATGAGGCTAAGTCAATGATACATGGCTTTATTCGTTGTAGAGATCAAACTAAAATAGGCGATAGAGTATTTAAAAATATTTGTACGCATCTACATAGTTTAAATAATAAGGTATAGGAGTTGTTAATGAAAAATGTTGATATAAATTCCATTACAAATGCTTTTTTGAACTATTGCAGCAAGGATACAAACCCCAGGGTATACTTTTTGTTAAAGAGTTTAGTGGAGCATATACATCAATTTGCGAAACAAACTCAGTTAAGCCACGAAGAGTGGATGGTAGCTATAGATTTTTTAACTCGGGCTGGAGATATTACAGATAAGGAAAGAAATGAATTTGTACTTTTATCTGATACAATGGGCTTGTCGTCACTTATTGATATGATTGGCTCTCAGCATAGTGGTACACCTTCATCAGTTTTAGGGCCGTTCCATATCAATGATGCTCCAAGTTTGCCAGTGGGAGGGGATTTAGCCAAAGAAAATGAAGGGAAATGTGTAGTATTAGAAGGCTATGTAAAAAATACAAATGGTGATCCAATCGCAGATGCTGAGCTTGAAATATGGCAAACAGCAAATAATGGTTTGTATTCTAATCAAGACGACAAACAAAGGGAATTCAATCTAAGATGCTCAATGAAAGTTGGAGCTGATGGAAGATATGCCTTCAGCACTGTAAGGCCCGCGCCATATAAAGTTCCTGATGATGGACCAGTAGGTGATTTATTAAGAGCTACTGGTAGAGAGGCTTGGAGGCCATCACACTTTCACTTCATTGTGACAGCTAAGGGGTATCGTCAGCTAGTTACTGAGCTATTTCCCTCAGATGATCCTTATTTAGAAACGGATGCAGTTTTTGGTGTTAGGGAAGATTTAATTCTGGATTATCGGGAGGTGAATGAATTAGATACACTAAACGACGACTTCGTAGCAAAAAAAAGGTTAACTGCTCCCTTTTTAAAAGTTGATTTTGATATTGTTTTAGTCAAGGAAAATGGAGAGGCCTGATCAAGGTTAAGATTTTTTATAGCATCAAAGGTAATTAACTTCGATCTTTATAAAAATCTCTTCCAAACAACTCTTTGTATTCGTTTTCATCCCATACGCCGATCACGATTCCTTCTGGTTCCCTTTCCAAGGTCATTTTTTCTATCTGCCTTTCTGTGATAGTTGTGCGGTTATGATGGACACGAGCCCAGGAAAAAATAGCATCATAAAATCTTTGCATTTCTTTAACATGTTCTGGGCTTTTACTTTCCCCAAGGTCATATAATTCGTTTGGATCATTTTCTAAGTCAAAAAACATTGGGCGGAAGTTTTCAGCAAAAATGTATTTCCATCTCTTATCCCGTATCATAATTAACCTAGCATCATTTTGGTCATTTCCAATAATTTGCCTTGCCTCTCTTGTAGAGTAGTCGTATTCCGACAATGCATACTGGCGCCAATCTACGTTTATGGAATTGGTGTGTAATAATGGGGCTAAGTTGCGCCCTTCTAGAATTTGTGGTTTACTTTTCCCAGAAAAGTAATCTAGAAATGTTGGTGCTAGATCGATACTTTCAACCAAATCGTTTTTTTCTGTGCCTCTAGTTTTATCAGCTCCTTGTCGCGGGTCATAAACAATTAAAGGAACCTTTACTGATTGATCGTGAAACAAATCCTTTTCACCCATCCAATGGTCCCCAAGGTAGTCACCATGATCTGATGTAAAAATAATCATGGTTCTTTCAAACAGACCATTTCTCTTCATCCAGGAGAATAGAAGCCCTAATTGGTCGTCAATTTGTTTTATCAAACCCATGTATGCAGGTATGACACGCTCTCTCACATCGTCTCGTGCAAATGTTTTACAATATTTTGACTCAATGAAAGCCTTGAACACTGGATGGTTCGTTTCTTTTTCTTTGTCATCTCTAATAGGGGGGATAATATCCTTAGCGCTGTACATATTATGATAGGGTTTAGGTACTATGTAAGGCCAGTGAGGTTTGATATAAGATAAGTGGCAAAGCCATGGTTGGCTACCAGCTTCTTTCATAAAATCAATAGCTCGTTGTGTCATGTAAGGTGTTTCTGAATGTTCTTCATTTATATCAGCAGCTAGGTTAGAGTTTTTTAGAAGCCATCCGGATAGCCTGTCTCCATTTTCTGATATTCCTGAGTTTGCATGGTCATCCCATGGATTTTGAGAGTTATATCCTTTACCTCGAAGATAATCATCATATTTTGGATTTGGATTATAAGGGCCATAAGGATGAAGTCCATCATCCCGTTCAAAAGGTTCAAAGCCACATTCTGAGAGATGCACGCCAATGGTTGAGTTGATATCTACTCCTAAGCGTCTCATTCCCTCTACATCAGGCTTCATATGAGTTTTACCAATTATTACGGATCGTACTCCCTCTTCTCGCAAATGATCTCCAATAGTTTGTTCACCAACCTTTAAAGGAATCCCATTCCAGGTTGATCCATGTGAACGGCAATATCGTCCTGTATAGGTACTCATTCGTGAAGGACCACAAAAGGGGGATTGTACGTAGGCATTATTAAATTTAACACCTAGTTCTGCCAGCATATCGATATTAGGTGTTTTGAGAAAAGGGTGGCCATAGCAGGACAAGTAATCCCACCGTAGTTGATCAGCCATTATAAAAAGTACATTTTTTTTACTCATTGAAATTCTTTATAACTAAAATTTTGTCACAATTATTTTTATTTATTAAGATCAAATATAGCAGGACCATGTATCCCCCCACATTTGTTTCCAAAATGACTCATTTGCAACATTTGATTTAGCTTTTCCTGCATTCCATAAATCAAATCTTGAGTTCGAATGAATACGAAAGTAATTGTGCAATTTTAGAGACATTGTATCAATAATTTCTGTAAAGTCTTTCTCCACAGCAAGATTTTTTGTTTCTAATGGATCGTTTTCCAGATTATATAACTCTGGCTCAAGAAACATCGTCTTCTCGGAGTTAACTCTTTCAATATATAGCCACATTTCAGTTCTCATTGCTCGCGTTTCTTCTTGTTCCATAAAAACTGCATCACGAAAATTATTTATAGTGTTAGTCAAATCCATAGGTTTACTATCAGTTTTTTCAGCTTCTATAATCTTTAATCCAACATGGTTAAGTATTGTATTACCTAGATCGAGTTGACTAATTAATACTTTTGAGTTCCCTCTTGAAACATTTGGACCAGAGAATATCAAGGGTATATTAAAACTTGGCTTTTTCATTGAAGAGGGCCAGGCAGCTAAGCCATGTCCCCAGATGCCATGGTTGCCAAGAGAAAAGCCATGATCAGCGGTATAAATAATTAACGTATTTTCAATCAGTTGTAATTCTTTTAAAACATCTACTATTTGTCCAATTCCTTTATCAACCAGGGAAACTTGGGAGAAATAGTTGCGTATGCTATCTTTTTCATTAGGAAGAAGTAAAGGGCCTGCAAACTGTTCTCTTGGTTTTCCGCCAGTTTCAAGAATGCGCATAGTATATCGGTCGATAACTCGTTGATTGATCCCCTCTCGTGGTACAGACTTTATTTGGCAATCGTCATATAAGTTTGCAAATTCATTTTTTGACCTTCCTTTTATGGCCGGCCAGTGTCCATAGGGTCCGTTATAAGGTACAAAGCAAAAAAAGGGATCGGGTGAATTACTTTGGCTTCGAAGAAATTCAATTGCTTTATCGGTAAAAAAGTTAACTGAATGTCCTTCAAACGAATAACGTTCCTCATTATCAATCATAACATTATTATAAAAACTTTTTGTGTGCCCATGTGGAAAGGTCACCCAGTGATCAAATGCATCAGGGCTTTCATCAGCTTTACCAAGGTGGTATTTCCCGATGAGAGCATTTTTATACCCAGCTTCTTTCAATTTCATCGGAAACTGTTCAAACTCTCCAATTGCATTCCATTTACTTGGCCAACTTTTCTCCAAGGTGTCGTCGAGCCAATTATGGATGCCATGGGCAGATGGCATTAAGCCAGTCAAAACGGAAGCTCTGCATGGAGAGCACATAGCATTAGTACAATAAGCAGATGAAAAGATTTTTCCATTCAAGGCGAGGTCGTCTATGTTAGGGGTATGTACCTCCTTGTTGCCGTAGCAGCCAATGAATTCTGCTGATTGATTATCTGACATGAATAATAAAATATTCATTCCATTCATTTATCAAAACCTCTCATGAATCTATATGGTTCTTACTCCACTTTGCTAGCTCTAATTTTAATTTGGTGGTATATTAAGACTAAGGCAGCCAGTACCAAACCTGCCATATAAAAGGCTGGTGTATTCATTATTATGAGTACTGCAGCAATTATTCTAATAATTACTTCTGGGATAGTTAGCATCAGCCGATCAAATTTGGCTAGGGCACTTGAAATCATATATAAAGCTATTGCCAATCTAAGTAATAGCCAAATTATGTCAAAGAATTTAAAGCCAGAAGTATAGCCAGGTAAGAACTCACCTGAAGAAGAATAGGGATCAATCTTAGCTGCATCAATGATCAGTAATTCAGGGTAAAATGCAAAAATAAAAGGAATTACAAACATTATTATTCCAGATTTCACCGCAGAAAAGCCTGTTTGCATTGGATCTGCTTTTGTAAGAGAGGAAGCTGCGAATGCGGCTATCGCTACTGGCGGTGTAATTGCGGATGCTACAGCGAAGTAAAAAATAAACATGTGTGCAGTAAAGGTTGCGATACCAAGTCCTACCAACATGGGCCCCATTAGTAGCGCAACATTGATATATGCGGGTACAGATGGCATACCCATTCCAAGGAGAATAGCCATAAACATAGTAACCATTAGAGCTATAAATAGAAAAATTCCATTGTTACTTAATGTGGCTCCGAATCCTCTTAACCAGTGAATAATATCTGTTGCTATAAAATTTGATAAACCGGTAAAATTTAAGCAAAAATCAATCACTGAAACCGCTAAAAACATTAGATAAAGCGTACTAACAAGTATTCCAGCCTCTGAAAACGCTTTTAACAGTTTTCTTGGATTGCTACGAATTTTTTTGTCAAGAAAGAAAAGGCAAGTTAGAAGTGCTGTGGCCCACCAACCTGCTGATCCGGCATCTCCAGCAGAGTTTTGGATTAATTGAAAAAGCCAGGGTAAATCATGAGCTCTACACTCGCCATTCTCAATTATTTGGTTAACACCAAATAGCGAGGCAATAAATCCACACCCTACTGCCTCTTTTGGTGTTATTAGCAACACTAATATTAGAAAGATAGGAGCAAGGATCATCACTAAATTGAGATAATCCTGTTTTTCAAGTATCATATCTTTAGTCTTTTCACCCACAGCTTTTATCCCCTGCTTTCGAGCTTGAAATACCACGGACGAGAACAAGCAAATAAAATAGGCTATGGCGGGGATAAGAGCTGCCACAATTACTTCTCGGTAGGGTACGACAGTCATAGCGGACAATACAAATGCTGCAACTCCCATAACAGGTGGCATAATTTGGCCTCCTGAGGAAGCGGCTGCCTCTACACCTCCTGAAAAGACTCTTTGAAAGCCTCTTTTTAACATCATGGGAATTGTAAGTGCTCCAGTTGATAAAACGTTTACTATTGGTCCACCGGAGATTGTACCAAACATTGCGGAGCTTACGATTGCAGCGTGCGCAGGTCCGCCTCGCAAATTCCTTGTAAGCAAGAAGGCAAGCTTAATCAGAGATTTACCACCTGCAGAGGCCCCAAAAAGTGTGCCTAGAACAATATAGGGGAATACTGTATTTATAAGTATGTTCATAAAGCGGCCTAAAAGACCTTGCCCGTTACTCACTAAAATTTCTCGTATCCCTGGCCTTCCATCCATCAAAAGTCTTGGTTCTCCTCCCAGTTTGGTAATAAAATATTTATTCATGTCATCTGCACCGAGAAAGTACCAAATGAACACTGTTACGACAGTGTAAAGAGTGATTAATAATGCAACAAATACTAATGGAAGGCCCCACACTTTTATATTATAAGTTAGGAAAACAAAAATTGAAAAAGTAAGAATTAGAAAGATATGTGGTCCCAAAGTATTTATACAGGAAGGGTCATCAACTGAGTCCGGTTCAGGTAACCCATATAATTCTGCAAATTCTTTTTCTTCTTGTAAAGATTTAGCGATTAATTCTGCTCTTTCTCCAGTGAATTGATCTATGAGACAGATAGAATCAATCTCAATTAAATATGAAACTGAAATGAGCAGAGCCATCATTATTAGACTAATGTCTAAAAGCAGACTCAAAATTCTGGCACTATTACTACGACTATAATATGCTTTATAAAATGAGTGCTTGAGTGCAACTACCACCATCATGATAAGGAATACTAGGGGAAAGAAATATTCATAAGGAAATTTTCTAACTACTAAATTTTTATTCCCTGAAATATCCCACACTAGTTGCTCTAATCCTGGAATAGCTGGTATCGTATTGAGCATTCCCACTAATACTAATAGGAAAGCCAGCACATATAAAAAAGTACCGGGAGGATTTGTGATATCAGGATTTTCTAATGTTCTTTTAGGATCTTTAGGCATTTATTACTCGGTCTCTTGCACAAGGGGTGCTAATAGCAGGCTGGTCTAGCTAATGGGTAGAGGATAAAATATCCTCTACCTTTTCAATATTTCAGATTTTATTTCAAACAGTCAGGCACTTTGTAACCAGCTTCTTCCCAAGCTGCCACTGCACCTTCATGATATTTCAAAGTACTAGGCCCGCATAAGCCCGCAAGTTTTGGATCCATTTGTGCTAACCCAATATTTGGAGCAAATGGTGACTTAGCTTTAAGCTGATCAAGAGTCTTGATATGTTCGGCAGTTATTGCTTTTGCCAATTCGAAGGACATATCCTTACGTACTAACTCCACAAATGCTGTTCCGAGACCTCTGAAAACTCCATCTTCAGAAATCATTGTTACACCATCTCCATACCCCATATCTTCCCATTTCACTGATAGAGGAATGTTTCCTGGAGCATTAAATATCTTTTGATAGTTCTCACTTTCAAAAATTGCTTTAGGAGTTGATACTATAGTGATATCACCCGCTGATTGCGCAGTGGTTACCCTTGCAGAAGGAAATGTTAGCGGTATTACAAATGCGTCAACTGACCCGTCTACCAAAATATTAGCAAGTTGTCCCCAATTGGCTTGCCTTCCATTATAGTCATCACCCTCTTTTAAACCTGAAGCTAATGTTATTGCCTGACGAGCATTAACAAGTGCTGCACCCCTTGGTGGACCGTTAAATACAGTTTTACCTTTTATGTCATCCCAACTCTTTATATTTTCACTATCCAATGCGAATAGGCCAAATCCACCCGCATTGTAAGGGTAGAGGGCTCTCAAGTCAGCGGCCATAGCTGCACCATTTTCTCCCTGTTTTGCAAAAGGTCCCCGACCTTTGTCTAATAAAAATGTTAAAACTATTGGCATTGCAGAAATATCTACTTTTCCTTCTGCCAAAGTTATCAGAGAATTTGTTAAGGTTTGGCCCTCCATAACCTGAAGATTTGCTATGCCTGCTTCGCCAAGGACGTCTGCTAAATGCATAATTGTTAGATGAGGAACTCCTCCAGGACTCGCGGTATGAGCTGTCAGGTTTTCTGCAGCATTGGCACTTAGTGTGGTAAGTGTGGATGCAACGCTCACCACAATTAGTTTTCTAATTAATTTAAACATCATATCTCCCTAAATTTTAAATTTATTGTCATTCTTTCAACGGTACATAAAAACGAGGAAATTAAAAGAAATTTTATAATTTTAACAAAAATTTGATTAATCTGATCTTATATTGATATTGGTCATTAATGGAAATTTTTTTTGAAGGAATCAGAAAGTCACCCAAAAATTTCATATTTAGATTAGCTTCCTCAAACTACCAGATTTAGGGAAGCAAACTTAGTGGATGTGGATTAAGCCATGAGGTTATATCTGCTAAAGGTGAAAATAATACTTTTGATGGTAAAGATAAGAACTAAAACAAAATGCAATTATGAAAAATTAATTTGGCTTATCCTAAGTTTGCATTAACTAATTTATATCCCAATATTTTGCCTTAAAATTAACACTTCCTCATTAAAATTTCCACATTTAGCTGAACATTTATGTACATCAAAATACATTTGGTGTTAGGTATACAAATGACTTTAGTTTTAGGTGATATAGGTGGAACAAATGCACGGCTCGCATTTTCAAATTCTGCTTATGATTGTTTGAAAAACCCAAAAATATTTAGTTGCAATGACTTTTCAAGAATTGAAGACCTATTAAGCCATTATTTTATGGTATCGAATATAAATCCTACTGCATTAAGCCTTGCGGTGGCAGGGCCAGTTCTTGACGATATTGTAAAATTAACAAACAGAAGTTGGGAATTTAGCAAGAAAAAAATTTCAAGAGATTTTAAACTGGAGCGGGCTAACTTTATTAATGATTTTGCTGCCCAGGCTTATGCTCAGGTTCCGTACTTTTCAGAAGATTATCAAATTTTAAACTGGGAAAAAGGCCAAAGTGATTCAATAGGAAAGTTAATTCAAGGCTCATCAAATCAGCAAGGTCCTTTGCTTGTTTTGGGTCCTGGAACAGGTCTTGGAGTGGCAACTCTTGTTTTTGGAAGAAACGAAAAAACTGTTCTGCAAGGAGAGGGTGGTCAGGTTCACTTTACTCCTAGAAACCGTCTTGAAGTAGATTTCTATTTTTGGCTAAGAGAAAGATTCAAAAATGTATCTGCTGAGGAGGCAATCAGTGGAAGGGGTTTAGAAAATATCTACAGATTCTTAATAGATAAAGAAGATTATCCAGATAAAAAAAAGAAGCTGGAATATTTAAGTGCTGCAGACATAGGAGAAGCGGCGTTGATTGGTGATAAAATTTGTATCAAAGCGGTTAAGCTAATGTTTGGTATTTTGGGTACAGTTGCTGCAAACGCCGTTTTAACTAATGGCTCTTGGGGAGGGGTAGTTATAGCTGGTGGCATAAGTCCAAAATTGATTGAATTATTTAAAGAAAGCCCATTTTGGAGTAACTTTTCTAGGCATGAAGTATACCAGGAACTTCTAAAAAGGGTTTCAATTTATATTTTCTCAGACCCATTAGGTGGACTAAAGGGCGCACAAATAGCTTACAGAGAAACATTAGACGGAAATCCCTCTAGTAGGCTCCAAGAATGAACATTAATCTCCCAAAATCAGCCCTCATACCGCCGAGTGATTATGTGATTTTTGGTGGTACTGGGGATTTAGCAACACGAAAAATTTTACCAGCGCTATTTTGGCGATTTTTAGACGGTCAAATAAATGAAAATTTTTCTATTTTCATATGCTCTCGCAAAGAAATTAAAATAGAGGATCTGGAGCTAAGCATATCTAAACAAGGGCTAGGAATAATAAAAGAGCAAAAAGTATCGTGGGAAAAATTTAAGAAATTAATTAAGCTCACTAAGCTTGATGTTTCAAATGGGGCTGGGGCAGAGGAGCTAAAGAAAGAACTGAATAAAAATACTTCTAGCTCTCGTCCAATAATTTTCTATCTGGCATTATCATCTGATTTATTTAACAGAGTTTGTGAGGTTTTGAAAAACCAAGACCTAAATCTACCTCAAAGCCGAATAGTTTTAGAGAAACCTTTAGGGAAAGACAGAAAAACTGCTAAGAGAATAAATGATGAAATAAGTCGATATTTCAATGAGTCACAGATTTATCGAATAGATCACTATCTGGGTAAAGAAACAGTTCAAAACCTTATGGCTCTGCGGTTTGCAAATGTCATTTTTGAAAACCAGTGGAATAATAAGCATATTGACAACGTACAGATAACTGTAGCAGAGACTGTTGGGGTAGAAGGGCGGGGTAGCTATTATGATAGTTATGGAGCCATAAAAGATATGTTACAGAACCACTTGTTGCAGCTATTGTGTCTAATAGCAATGGAACCCCCAGCCAATTTTAATGCAGAAGAGGTGAGAGATGAAAAATTACGAGTTTTAAAAGCTTTAGCTCCTCCAAGCAAAGACGATTTTATCATTGGTCAATATAAAGGTTACGCAAAAGAGGTAGGTCAAACGACAAATACTGAAACTTATATCGCTACTAAGGTTTTAATTAATAATTGGCGATGGGCAGAAGTCCCGTTTTATTTGAGGACAGGGAAAAAACTTTCAGTCAGAGCCAGTGAAATAGTTATCACTTTCAAGGATCGTGTGCATGATATTTTTTCTAAAGATATAAAAAATATTGATCACAGCCATCCGAACCGTTTAATTATCAGAGTGCAGCCTGACGAAGGTCTTAGGTTGCAGTTGAGATCAAAAGAACCGGGTCCCGGAGGTATGAGGCTATTTCCATCAGAGTTAAACTTATCTTTTGGTGAAACATTTCAATCAAGATTGCCGGATGCATATGAACGCCTTCTGATAGACACGGCTAGAGGGAACCAAACACTTTTTATGAGATTTGATGAGGTGTTAGCAGCTTGGAATTATATTGATAAACTGGTTAGTTTTTTGTCTATAGAAAAATTAAAAAAGTATGACCAAGGTTCCATGGGCCCTGCAGATACTATTTTAGAAAAAAGTGGACATGAGTGGTTTGAAATACATTAATCGGAGAATGACCTTTTTACAAAAGATATTAGATATACTCACTATCGGAATTAAGGAAATAGGTCATGCTTCTCTGGTAGTAAGTGGAGGGACTAGTCTGATTTCAGTTTTTAAAGGCTTAAGTGAGTCAGATCTGGACTGGGAAAAAGTATCAATTACTTTAGTTGATAATCGAATAGTGCCAAAGGAAAGCTTAGACGATAATGAGCATCTAATTAAGACAAAATTTCTGATAAAGAATGCAGAAAAAGCTAAGTTTATATCTCTGCATGAAAGTTCTATGGGGGTATTTCAGAAATTACTCCCATTTAACCTTGTTCTTCTTGGTATGGGTGAAGATGGGCATTTTGCATCCATTTTTCCAGATATGGTGGGAGATAAGCGGTTTCTTGACTTGAATGAGCCACCAAATATTTTTAAAGTATCTAAAAGAGGAATTCCTTGTGTTCCCAGGATAACAATGAATCTATCTTTAATTACGAACTCTAAGAATATAATATTAGTAGTCAGTAATGATAAAAAGAAAGATATTTTGAGAGATGCAAAAGCAAACAAAGTGTATCCTGTGTATTGGTTGCTTAATCAAGAAAAAACTCCTGTAGAAATCATAATGGAATAATTATGAAGAAGTTAAATGATAGATTAAAATTTGTTACTGAAAAAATTCGTAAGCGTAGTGCTAGAAGTCGATCAGAATATCTAGGTCAAATAAGGAAAATGGGTTTAGATAAAGATACAGACCGTGGAAACATAGGTTGCTCAAACTTGGCCCATGTAGCTGCCTCTACCGACATAGATAAGTTAAAAATTCTAAAAGGTAAGATACCAAATATCGCTATCATTAGTTCATATAATGACATGTTGTCTGCTCATAAGCCTTTCGAAAAGTTCCCTGTTATGATTAAAAAGGCTGCCCGTAGTTTTGGAGCAACCGCCCAGGTTTCCAGTTGTGTACCTGCTATGTGTGATGGGATAACTCAAGGCAGACCAGGGATGGAACTCTCTTTAATGTCTAGAGACGTCATAGCTCTGGCCACTGCGGTTGGATTAAGTCACAATGTATATGATGGAACAATATGCCTAGGCACATGTGATAAAATTGTTCCAGGTATGGTTATAGGCTCACTATCTCATGGTCATTTACCAATGATTTTTGCTCCAGGAGGACCAATGAGTACTGGAATTTCTAATGAAGTAAAGGGAAACGTCAGAAAAGAATTTGCTAAGAAAAATGTGTCTAGGAATAAACTTCTTGAGGTAGAGTCAAAGGCTTATCATGGCTCAGGCACTTGTACTTTTTATGGAACAGCTAATTCAAACCAGATGTTAATGGAGATTATGGGATTACAGATTCCAAGTTCGTCCTTCGTTCATCCAAATAGTAATTTAAGAGAATTGCTTAGTGTGGAAGCGGTTAAGCAGATTGTGGCAATAAGCCGAAAGTCTGAAGCCCCCCGTCCCCTTGGAAAAGTTGTTGATGAACGAAGTTTTGTAAACGCTATTGTAGGATTGCATGCCACTGGCGGCTCAACAAATCATATGCTTCATCTTCCTGCTATGGCAGCTGCGGCAGGTATAAAGTTAACGTGGGAGGATTTTGAAGCTTTATCAGAGGTTGTACCTCTATTAGCCAGAGTCTACCCAAATGGTCACGCGGACGTGAATGAATTTCATAATGCAGGAGGAATGAATTTTATTTTTCAAGAACTAATTGCTGAGGGCTTGTTGGACACATCGGCAAACACAAGTTGGGGACAAACCCTAGCAGATTTTATTCAAAAGCCAGAAATAAAGCAATCTGA
Organism: uncultured Alphaproteobacteria bacterium; assembly: GCA_902600895.1. Taxonomy (GTDB): domain Bacteria; phylum Pseudomonadota; class Alphaproteobacteria; order Rhodobacterales; family Rhodobacteraceae; genus CACKLF01. The sequence continues at coordinate 16,346 of CACKLF010000026.1, forward strand.
ACTGGCCTGGACTTCTTTGAGGGCAAAGAGCCAAGATGAAAGTATATTGAGAACAGTGACGAGACCATTTATGAAATCGGGTGGAATCAAAGTACTTAGTGGAAATCTAGGAAAGGCTGTCATAAAAGTCTCTGCTGTTTCTGAAAATAATTTGAATATATCAGCAAAAGCTATGATTTTTAGTTCTCAGGAAGAAGTTAAAGAAGCCTTTAATTCTGGAAAATTAGATAAAGATGTCATTGTTGTAGTTAAAGGACAAGGCCCTAAAGCGAACGGTATGCCTGAGTTACATAGCTTAACCCCTATTTTAGGGGTTTTACAGGAAAAGGGTTTTAAAGTAGCATTAGTTACTGATGGTAGAATGTCTGGAGCCTCAGGTAAAATCCCGGCAGCTATACATCTTTATCCAGAGGCAAAAGAAGATGGTCCCATTAGTAAGTTAAAAGATGGTGATTTAATTGAATTAAATTCTGAAACTGGAGTGCTCAGAACTGAGGTAGACCTGAATAATAGAACTTCAAAAACTGTGAGTTTGGATAAAACAAAAGGTGGTTTTGGCAGAGAACTTTTTTCAGTTCTCAGAAGCAATGCAAATTGCGCTGAGATGGGTGGGGGAATTAATACGTTAGAGAAAACTTATGGAAATGAATGAAATATTAGGCCTTTCACCTGTCATTCCGGTAGTGAGACTAACCAAAATTGAGCAGTGCTGCCCTCTAGCCGAAGCTTTGCTTGCGGGTGGTGTCCGAATAATTGAGGTTACATTAAGGTCAGATATCGCTCTTAAGGCCATTAATAAATTGTCTATAGAATTTCCAAAACTTATAGTTGGTGCTGGCACAATTCTTTCGACAAAAAATGCACTTGATGCGGTGGATAATGGGGCACGTTTTATTGTTAGCCCCGGGGTAAATTTGGATTTAGAGAATAATTTGGATAAAATTCAGGTTCCATTTTTACCTGGGACCTCGTCTGTTTCAGAAATGATGAAGCTTTTAGAGAAAGGATTTAGATATCTTAAATTTTTTCCTGCAGAGAGTTCTGGAGGAATTGAATTTTTAAAGGCAATTCATCCAGTTTTACCCGATCTAAAATTCTGCCCAACGGGAGGAATACGTGAAAAGAATGCTAAGGATTGGCTCGCATTACCGAACGTACTTTGCATAGGTGGAAGCTTAATCGCTCCTGACAAACTTATACTAGACAAAAAATGGGAAGAGATTAGAAATCGCGCTTCATGGGTTTCAAAACTTAAACCAAAGCCTTAAGATGGACACCTTATCGTTAATCTTAATGTTCCCAATATAATCGCATTGGATTATCAACCAATAATTTCCTCTGTAGTTCCTCTGTGGGTGCTATTTTTTCCACTATATCTACTAGTTTACCATCATCAGGCATATGAGATTTCATATTTGGATGAGGCCAATCTGTACCCCATAAAACGCGCTCAGTGTAATTTTTAATGAGTGTACTCATAAAAGGAAGGATATCGGAGTAATTTTTTTCCGGTCCTTCCTGTGAGAGACGCTCTGGACAACTCGTTTTGCACCAGAATTTTTCGTTTTCCATTAACTTTTGAAACAATACAAAATTTTTGCTATTCAATCCTTCGTTAACATCTGGGCGTGCCATATGGTCAAAGATTATATTTGTCGGCAGTGATTTTAAAAACGGAGCTAACTCTTCTAAGTCTGGTGCTTCAACATATACAACGACGTGCCATCCTAAATTAGCAATTTTCTTCGCAACATTTTGAAAAATATCTCGTGGCGCAATATCAACGAGTCGTTTTAAAAAATTAAACCGTACTGCTCGCACTCCTGCTGTGTCTAAACGCCTTAAATCACTCTGACATATATCAGGTGAGACTACAGCCACCCCTCTTGCTAAATTATTAGAAGAAAGCAAAGCATCTTCCAATGCATCATTATTTGTGCCATGACATGAAGCTTGAACAATCACATTTCTTTCGAGTCCAAGGAAATCACGAAGTTCAAACAATTTCTCCTTAGAAGCATCACATGGTGTATATTTTCTTTCTGGTGCAAATGGAAATTTACCTTCAGGACCGAAGACATGGCAATGAGCATCGACTGCACCTTTAGGTGGCTTAAATGAGGGCTTTGTTGGGTTCGGGTGAAAGGGCAACCAATCAGGATCCATAGGCATTTCATTTCCTTTAATTATAAATCGTCAAATACGACTCCATCAAATAGTTTACGTGCCGTCCTAAGTATGGCTGTCGATACTATTTCCTCATTCTTAATTTTGGCTATTACTTTGGTTTGCCCAGAAGGATGTTCAATCGAACAGACTTTCTCAGTCCCAGTAGGGATGGAAGATATAGAGTGAGCTACACTTTTATTAAGCAAACAAGCGGTAGCGACAGTTATTGCACCAAATACGCCAATTGAAGAATGACAACGATGGGGGATAAACGTTCGTGTATTTACAATACCTCCGGATTTAGGATGACTCACTATAGTCATTTTGGGAACCGTTTTATCGGTCACGTCACCGAGATTCATTAGCTTCCCACATTTTATCCTTAATTCTTCTAGGGAAACTCGTAATTTCTTATTGCTTTCAAGATCTTGTATATCCTCATACCCCGATATCCCTAAATCTTTTGCACTTATGATTACGCAAGGCATACCATTATCAATCATGGTAACATTTACGCCATTTAAAGTATCAGCTTGATTTCCTGTTGGCAGTAATTCGCCGCAAAGAGAGCCAGCAATATTTAAAAATTCTAATGGAATAGGAGAGTGAGGTTTGGGAACACCATCTATGAATGTATTGCCATTATAAGTAATTTTTCCCTTTGGTGTTTTAACAGTCGCAATTGCAACCTGTGAAGTATTTTCCATAAAAATTCTAACTAGTGTTTCATCATGATTAGGATCTTGCTCGATAAGTCCACGTTCTATAGAAAAGGGAGCAATACCTGCAAGAATATTTCCACAGTTTTGAGTATCAGAGACCAAAGACCTATCAACTTGGACCTGAAGAAACAGGTAATCAACATCCACATCTGGTTTTTCTGATTTTGATACAATCGCAACTTTGGAGGTGAGTGGGGTTCCACCGCCTACACCATTAATCTGAAGTGTGTCGGGTGATCCGAATACGGAAAGAAGAAAGTTATCTCTCTCCTTCTTATTAGAGGGAATATCTTCCTTAAGAAAGTACAGACCTTTAGATGTTCCCCCTCGCATCCACATCGCGGGAACGCCCTTAGACATATTTCAAGCCATGTTTCTTTAATTTTTCACGCATATCATAAATGTCGAGACCTAGTTCTCCGCTTGCTAATCTTTTACGCTTTTCCACCTCTAGTTTCTCTCTTTTTTGGGCAAGTTTAAGCACATTTTCAGCTTCTGAGTGCTTTACAATGCATACACCATCATCGTCTGCTACAATTATATCACCTGCATCTACAGACGCTCCTGCACATACAACAGGAATATTTACTGAGCCAACAACCTCCTTAACAGTGCCTTGTGCGTGATGAGCTTTGCACCAAACCGGAAATCCCATAGCTCTAAGGTCTGCAATATCTCTACAACCGCTATCTAGAATCAAACCCTTACAACCTCTAGCCATAGCTGATGTGGCCAATAGATCTCCAAAATATCCTGCATCAGAAGGAGAAGTGGTAGCCATAATCATCACATCGCCTGGTTTTATTTGCTCAATAGCAACATGGATCATCCAATTATCACCTGGTGCCGCTAAGATAGTTATTGCCGATCCAGCTATCCGTGTACCTGGGATTACTGGTGATATATAACTCGCTAACAATCCTTTTCGTCCCTGTGCTTCATGAACAGTTGATACTCCGCAATTGGCCAAACCGTCGATGATACTTTTGCTAGCACGATCAATGTTTTGAACAACTACTCCACCCATTATAATTCATCCTTACAAACGGGATATATAGTTTCAAAAGCTTCTGCATACTCTGCGGGCCTTCCTCCAGCCATGCCACCTGAATTTCGTCTAAAATGATTTCCTCTATTTTGAGCAACATTCGTATAATAATTCCACAAGTGGTGCTGTCCCTCCATGCACTCTATAGCAGCACGCTTTTTATCCCAAACATCTGTTATGTCTAAAAAAACATCTGGCTTCCAACCCATTTGTTCAGTTTGGTGAGGTTCAAAAAGATAAAGTTGAGGAGCACCTAAGACTTTTTCTCCTGGATTGTGCCCCCATGCTTGCGCAATCATACGCGTTTCGATAGCGACTTTAGTCATCAGCATGTGGTCAGTGTTATATTGATCATATTTTGAATGACTCATCATAAAATTGGGTTGTATTTTCCTGATTAAATCCACAATTTTATATTTTGCTTCCTTATTGATTTCCAAAGGGTAATCACCTAGATCGAAGAACTCAATATCATGAGCATCCAGGGCTTTTGCTGCATTTTCTGCTTCTTTTTTCCGGATATCCTTAACTTTTTCAAGTGTCATCCCCTCTTGTTTCCAGAGCTTTGCACTTTCCCCCCGCTCTCCATAAGACATGCACGCTATGGTTACCTCATATCCCAATTTTTGATGAAGAGCTATCGCTCCCCCACACCTCCATACAAAATCAGCAGCGTGTGCAGAAAGAATTAGTGCTGTTTTTTTATCCGCCATGATTAAGGTCTCTTTCAATCTCATCTAAGGTTTCCATGGCCGAAATTGCATCAGTTACGCACGAATTTGGTTTGCGGTTTTCCTTTATTGCTGAAATAAATTCACGGTCAATCAATTCTATGCCATTATTTGACACGGCAACATCACTAAGGTCTATTTGATTATTGTTTCCATCAAAAAGATCGTCATATCTTGCTAAGTAAGTTCCATTATCGCAGATATATCTAAAGAATGTCCCAAATGGACCATCATTATTAAAACTAAGGGAAAGAGTGCACAGTGCACCATTAGTTGCTTTCATGCCAATGGACATATCCATCGCTATACCAAGTTCAGGATGTATAGGCCCTTGCAATCCATAAGCTTGAATTGCCTTACCACCAGTTTGGTATTGGAAAAGATCTACGGTGTGACACGCATGATGCCATAGAAGATGATCTGTCCAGCTTCTTGGTTCTCCTTTGGCATTTGTATTTGTTCTGCGAAAGAAATATGTCTGAGCATCTAGCTGTTGCAGGTTTAATTCACCGGCCAAAATTTTATTTTTGATCCATTGATGGGATGGGTTAAAACGACGTACGTGGCCAGCCATACAGGTTAAGCCGGTCTCCTTCTGCTTATCTACCACAAGATGACTGTCTTCGAGGCTATCAGCCATGGGAATTTCTATTAGGACATGTTTACCCGCGTTCATGCAAACTATCGCTTGCTCGGCATGGGCTTGAGTAGGGGTCGCTAGGATAACTGCATCTGGCTTGTCTTCAGAAATACTTTCCTCAAGGGTGGTTCTTGCGTTAGGGATATTGCGTTCTTCAGCTAATGATTCAATTTTAGCTTTGTGAGGACCCATTACAGAGGTTACTTCAATGTCTTCGATGTTTTTTAAAGCATCCAGATGTTTAAGGCCAAATGCACCGTAAGCACCAGCAACACATATTTTCATAAAACTTATCCTTTACTTGTGTTTTCTAATATGATGTGACCAACTGCCGTGTTGGAAGCTGGGACATGATAATGACGGTGCACCTCGGTAACATCATCGTTTAATGCTCCACGCATTATGAGCCACATAACCATTTCAATTCCTTCACTACCTGTTTCACGCAGATATTCTAAATGCGTAATTTTACTTGCAGCAACTGGGTCTTTAGTCATTAGGTCTAAGAACCTAGAATCCCACTCTGAATTAATAAGACCTGCTCTTTTGTATTGTAGCTGGTGGCTCATGCCTCCAGTGCCAAATATAACCACATTTAAATCTTCCTCGAAACTTTCTATTGCGCGGCGAATAGCCTTTCCTAACTGATAACATCTATTCCCCGTAGGGGGTGGATATTGGACAACATTCACACATAACGGAATTACCAGCGCTGGCCATTCATCTTTCGGCCCAAATTCACCAAACATTACCGAGAGTGGTACGGTTAGACCATGATCAACTTCCATTTCGTTCATTATTGTCATGTCAAACTCTTCTAAAACTAGAGATTGAGCAATGTGGCTAGCCATTTTTTGATGGTTTTTTACAACTGGCACCGGTCGCGGCCCCCATCCTTCATCGGCAGGTTGAAATTCAGCTGCGCAGCCTAATGCAAAAGTAGGGATGC
>CACKLF010000027.1 GCA_902600895.1 uncultured Alphaproteobacteria bacterium
GATAACTTTTGTTCTTGGAATAGTTTCCTGGGCAGTAATCCCATTCGACACAGGGTGGGTACTTGCTGATATTAATGTAGGCATTCTGTACATCTTTGCCATCTCATCTCTAGAGGTCTATGGCGTAATAATGGGAGGATGGGCATCAAATTCAAAGTATGCTTTTCTTGGTGCGTTGAGATCTGCAGCTCAAATGATTTCTTATGAGGTCTCGATTGGACTTATAATTATTGGAGTGTTGCTATCAACTGGGTCTTTGAACCTCACCTCTATTGTGTTGGCACAAGATAGTGACTTTGGTTTTTTCAGTTGGTACTTTATACCTCATTTTCCAATGTTCATCCTATTTTTAATTTCTGCTTTGGCTGAAACCAACAGGCCACCATTTGATCTTCCGGAGGCAGAGCCAGAGTTAGTTGCTGGATTTCAGGTTGAGTATTCTTCTACCCCATTTCTTTTATTCATGATTGGAGAGCTGATGGCTGTGGTGTTAATGTGTGCTTTGGGTGCACTACTATTTTTAGGTGGTTGGTTATCTCCCGTTCATTGGTTACCTGACGGTATTTTTTGGATGGTTGCAAAGATGTTGTTAATATTTTTTGCTTTTTCAATGGTCAAAGCCGTTGTTCCTCGGTACAGATATGATCAGCTAATGCGAATTGGTTGGAAAGTTTTTCTACCGATGTCTTTATTTTGGGTTGTATTAGTTGCTACTTTCGTTCAAATAGGTATACCAGGCTATGTAAGGTTTGAGGTATTATAAAATGAATAATTTTTCGATCCGTGAATTTTTAAGATATTTTCTTATGATTGATTTTCTTTCTGGCATTAGGGTTGGTTTAAAATATTTTTTTAAACCTAAAGTTACTCTTAATTACCCTCATGAAAAGGGGCCTATAAGTCCTCGATTTAGGGGCGAGCACGCACTTAGGCGTTATTCCAACGGGGAAGAGCGATGTATAGCTTGTAAGCTTTGTGAGGCAATATGTCCTGCGCAAGCTATTTCGATTGATGCTGAAGAAAGGGAAGATGGTTCAAGGAGAACTACCCGGTACGACATTGATATGACTAAATGTATTTATTGCGGCTTTTGTCAAGAAGCGTGTCCAGTTGATGCTATCGTTGAAGGTCCAAATTTTGAATTTTCTACGGAAACTAGGAGCGAGCTATTTTATTCAAAAGAGAAGTTGCTGAGCAATGGTGATCGATGGGAAAAAGAGATTGCCAGAAATATTGAGGCTGATACACGATACCGGTGAATACAATTATGGAACTTAAATGCTACCGATTGATTTTATATTTTATATTTTCTCATTAGTGACTATTTCAGCTGCTTCCTTTGTAATTTTTTCGAACAATTCTGTTCACTCTGTTCTTTGGCTAATACTTGCATTTATATCTGCAGCTGGTTTATTTATTTTACTTAATGCAGAATTCATAGCGATGCTCGTGGTAGTGGTTTACGTTGGGGCTGTTGCTGTTCTATTTTTATTTGTCGTAATGATGTTGAATTCGGACCCACCAAGCAAACAGGTTAAATTTTCTAACTTTATTCCAGTTGGAATTATAACTGCTCTAGTTATTTTTGTTGAATTGGGACTAATTTTTAGTGGGTGGACTTTTGCCGAAAACACTTATATCGCTAATAAAAATTTTATTGATACGACTGAAAACAATACTATGTCCTTAGGTAAGGTTCTATACACAGAGTACTTTCTATCGTTTCAAATTTCGGGGATCATTCTTCTAGTTGCTATGGTGGGTGCTATAGTCTTAACGCTATCAAAGAGGGACAATGTAAAACGGCAGGGAGTTGTTGACCAAATGTATAGAGATCCAAAAAAATCCGTTTCTCTTAAAGATATAAAACCGGGGCAGGGACTGTGATTGGTTTAGAACACTATTTGTTTGTAGCAGCTAGTTTATTTGTAATTGGGATATTTGGAATCTTTCTTAACCGTCGTAATGTAATTATTGTCTTAATGTCTATCGAAATCATGCTTCTTTCAATAAATCTTAATATGGTGAGCTTTTCATATTTTCTTAGTGATTTTAAAGGACAAGTATTCTCTATGTTTATTTTAACTGTAGCGGCAGCAGAGGCAGCGATTGGTTTAGCTATACTCGTTTGTTATTTTAGAAACAAAGGCTCAATAAGTATTGGGTCGGTTAACTCGATGAAAGGGTAGCTTTGATAATATTTTCAATAGTTTTCTTGCCCTTATTTGGTGCTGTAATTTCTGGCTTTTTTCACAGATGGTTTGGCGAAAAAATAGTAATGATCGTAACAACCGCTTTAGTTAGTATTTCTTGCCTTTTTTCCTGGGGAATGTTTTTTTCTTTTGCCGAAGATACGGTAGTAAAAATAATTCTGTCTAGTTGGATCAAAACATCTGATTTCGAAGTTTTCTGGGCTCTACGCTTTGATAATTTAACTTCCGTAATGCTGGTAGTAATTACGACTGTTTCTAGTTTAGTACATATCTATTCTTTTGGTTATATGAATCACGATTTAAATTGGAAAGATAGTGAAAGTTACAAACCAAGGTTTTTTTCTTACCTATCTCTGTTCACATTTATGATGTTAATGCTTGTTACTGCTGATAATTTCCTGCAAATGTTTTTTGGATGGGAGGGGGTTGGACTCGCTTCATACCTACTAATAGGTTTTTACTACAAAAAGTCTTCAGCTAACTCGGCAGCAATCAAGGCGTTTATCGTAAACAGAGTTGGAGATTTTGGCTTTGTATTGGGTATTTTTGGTATTTTTTTCTTGTTTGGAACCATAAGTTTTGATTTTGTTTTTAGTGAAATAAGTTCGGTTGTTTCAACTGATTATTTACTCTTGGAAATTTTTTCACTTTGTCTATTTGTTGGTGCTATGGGTAAATCTGCTCAGCTCTTTCTTCACACATGGTTACCTGATGCTATGGAAGGACCAACCCCTGTATCGGCTTTGATACATGCGGCTACGATGGTTACAGCGGGAGTCTTTCTAGTTTGTAGAATTTCCCCCATGCTAGAATATACACCCATTGTATCAATGATAATAATTATCGTCGGTACAGGTACTGCGCTATTTGCAGCAAGTGTTGCACTGGTTCAGCAGGATATAAAACGAATAATTGCATACTCAACATGTTCTCAATTAGGCTACATGTTTGTTGCAGCAGGAATAGGTTTTTACCAGGCTGCAATGTTTCATTTGTTTACACATGCTTTTTTTAAAGCATTACTTTTCTTGGGTGCAGGTTCTGTAATTCACGGTACTCATCATGAGCAAAATATTTTTAAGATGGGTGGGTTGAGGACTAAAATGCCATACACCTTTGTTTCGATGCTGATAGGAACTCTAGCTATCACTGGTGTTGGAATACCATTAGTTTACTACATCTTTGATATTCAGCTTGGTTTTGCCGGGTTTGCCTCGAAGGATGCAATTATTGAGGGTATTTATGCTCACGGTGGCTCCTTTTCCATCTATGCTTTTTGGATATTAATAATTGCAGCAACAATGACAAGTTTCTACAGTTGGCGCCTTATATTTGTAACCTTTTTTGGAGAATTTAAGGGAGATAAAAAGCTTTTCGATAGTATACACGAAAGCTCTATTTCTATGATTATTCCCCTAAGCATATTGGTATTGGGTTCAATTTTTACAGGGTTTGTCTTTTACGAGCAATTTGTAGGGCATAATTCGAAGCAATATTTTGGAGATGCAATATTTATGTCTAGTGAAAATACTATTTTGAAAGATTTCCATTATGTACCATGGTGGGTAAAGGTATCTCCATTTTTCGCAATGATAATTGGTTTATTTTGTTCAATGGTTTTTTATCTTGCAAATTCAAGTTTACTTACTGTGCTTTTTAAGCAGCATGCAGGCCTCTACGTGTTTCTTTATAAGAAATGGTATTTTGATGAGATTTATGCAACACTGATAATCGCACCTGTCAAATATCTTGGAAATTTATTTTGGATACATTTTGATGGAAAAGTCATAAATAAATTTATCAATTTTGTTTCACTTGCTTTGGTGCCATCTCTTTCAAAAAATGCTGCCACTGCACAGACAGGATTTGTTACACATTATGCTTTCGCAATGATTTTAGGGCTTGTTGCTGTAACAATATTACTATCTGTGTTTATTAGTTTTTGACCGTGACATATTTACTCTCATTTACCATCTTTTTACCTCTGATCGGGGCTATTGTCCTAATGATTTTTGGTAATGAGCATAAAAGTGAATCAATTCAAAATATCAAAATTATTGCTCTTGTAACCACTTCGGCAACATTTCTAATTTCTTTAACATGTTTATTTCAATTCGATTTTGATCTTGAAGGGTTTCAATTTCTTGAGGATAGAAAATGGGTATCAACCATGCGCTACAAGCTTGGGGTAGATGGGATTTCTCTTCCATTTGTAATGCTAACAACTTTTTTGATGCCGCTGGTGATCGTTGCAAGTTGGGATATCGAATATCGTGTAAAAGATTACATGGTTGCATTTTTAATACTAGAAAGCTTGATGATTGGCGTCTTTTGTGCTCTAGACATAATCCTTTTTTATATTTTTTTTGAAGCTGGTTTAATCCCAATGTTCATAATTATAGGAATTTGGGGAGGGAAAGATAGAATCTATGCCACTTTTAAGTTTTTTCTCTATACTCTATTAGGATCAATTTTAATGCTTGTAGCAATTATCTATTTAATAAACATGGTAGGTAGCTCTGATATTGAGAAATTATTTCAGTATATAGTTCCGAGCAATGTCGTGGATGTATTTGGGTTTAGCGTTTCTGGGGGCACCCAAACTTTACTATGGCTCGCTTTCTTTGCTAGTTTTGCAGTAAAAATGCCTATGTGGCCATTTCATACCTGGCTTCCTGACGCACATGTTCAGGCTCCCACAGGGGGTTCTATGGTTCTAGCTGCTATTCTCCTAAAAATGGGTGGTTACGGATTTATCAGGTTTAATTTATCCATTCTTCCAGAAGCCTCAATAATAATGCAGGATTTTATACTGTTTTTGTCAGTAATTGCCATCATATATGCTTCCTTAGTGGCTTTAGTACAAGAAGACATGAAAAAACTCATAGCCTATTCCTCAGTTGCACACATGGGCTTTGTGACCATGGGAATTTTTTCTATGGACCATCATGGTATTGATGGCGCTATTTTCCAGATGATCAGTCATGGCATTATTTCTGCGGCTTTGTTTTTTGGTGTTGGTGTCATGTATGTACGGACAAAAACAAGACTCATAAGTGATTATGGAGGACTTGTGATAAGAATGCCAAATTTTGCCTTAATATTAATGATTTTTACTATGGCCAATATTGGGCTTCCAGGAACCTCAGGGTTTGTGGGGGAATTTTTATCATTACTCGGAGCCTTTAAAACTAAACCATGGTATGTCGCCTTTGCACTGATTGGAGTTATTTTGTCAGCAGCTTATGCCCTTCCACTTTATAAAAAAATTATGTTTGGTGATTTACTAAAGGAAAATTTAAAACCGTTATCTGATATATCTTTTGCGGAAAAGGTGGTATTTATTCCGTTGATAATAGCAACTATAGCCTTTGGGATTTTTCCTTATTTTATCTTTGAATTTACTGATACCTCTGTGGGAGCAATACTCAATAATATGGAGAATGCGGTTATAATAAGCCAAACTAATATTGAAGAAACTATATTGAAAGTATTTAGTTCAAGAGAGGATGGATAGATTGTACTTACAAAACTTTCTGGCTATTGGTCTCGAAATATATCTTGTTTTCTATCTGTTATTCGCTTTGAGTTTCGGTGTATTTTATCAAACTGAAAAAGTAAATCGCATTATTTTTTTCACTAGTATTTGTGCTCTACTGATAGGGACAGTAATATTGCTCAGCTCATTCGTTCCATCTGGAAATTTTTTTAGTGGAGGCTTTGTAAACGATAGTTTTTCAAACCTTATTAAGATTATAATTTTGCTCATCACGAGTTCTACACTAATTGTTTCGTACCGTAGTTTAATAAGTAATAAAATTATGGTTTTTGAATTCCCCATTTTAATTTTGTGTTCCACATTGGGAATGTTGATAATGGTTTCAAGCAATGATCTTTTGATACTGTTTGTGGGACTTGAACTGCAGGCCCTGCCTTTGTATGTTCTGTCAGCGTTCAAGCGAAAAAGTTTGCGTTCTTCCGAAGCTGGTTTAAAATTTTTTGTTTTAGGAGCTCTTTCGTCTGGGCTTCTACTGTACGGATGCTCCTTGATATATGGGGCCACAGGTTCCATTAAATTCATTGAAATTTCCAATGCATTGGTGATTTCGAATTCATGGGTTTTATTGTTGGGACTTGGTTTCATTTTATCTGGGTTAGCGTTTAAACTTTCCGTTGTTCCCTTCCATATGTGGGTTCCTGATGTATATGAAGGATCCCCAACACCTACGACACTTTTCCTTGCCACGGTACCAAAAATTGCTGCACTCGCTATGACTTGTAGGTTGCTAACATCTGGTTTTGATAATTTCATAAATGGGTGGCAGCAGATTTTATGCATTTTAGCCTTGTTTTCAATTTTATTTGGTTCATTAGCAGCTATTGCACAGAAAAATTTAAAACGTCTTTTAGCATATTCCTCTATTTCCCATATGGGGTTTGCAATGATCGGCCTTGCTACTGGTACACCTGAAGGTATAAATGCTCTTGTTTCCTACATGATTATCTATTTGATAATGACTGTTGGAGTTTTTTGTGTTGTTCTCAGTATGGAAAATTCTGACCATAACAGCCTTAATATCCAGGGACTTTTAGGGCTTTCAGAAGTAAAACCCAATCTAGCCATTTTGATAACTTTTTTGCTCTGTAGTATGGCAGGACTTCCACCATTCCTCGGTTTTTTTGCAAAATACTATGTGTTTGTAGCTGCTGTAGAGGCCGGTCTGGTGGGTGTCGTTGTTTTGGCTGTTATAGGTTCAGTAATTGGCTCATTTTATTATTTGAGGCTTGTATATTTTATTTATTTTGGAAAATCAGAATCGCCACCTCACATTAAGATGTCAAATATTGAATATTATATATTTTTATTTGCTTCCTTGTTCGTTATTGTTGGGACCTTTGGTTTTTTTGGTATTGAGGAAGTTGTCAGTTCTGCAGCAAAAAGTTTATTTAGATGAATAGTAAGCTAAGTATTCCAAAAATTTTAATTTATGATCAGCTAAATAGTACAAATTTAGAAGCATTAAGAATCTCTGAAACAATAACCAATCCTTGTTGGTTATTAGCGTATCAGCAAAATAAAGGAATCGGTAGATATGGGAGACGTTGGGTATCCACTTGGGGAAATTTTTCTGCTAGTTTAATTTATTTTCCAACCGGATCACTAATTGAATTTTCACAAAGAAGCTTTTGTACTGCTTTAGCCGTGAGAGATACTTTAATTAACTTTGGTATTGATGCTGATAAAGTAACATTAAAATGGCCAAACGACATATTGGTCAACAATAAAAAAATAGCAGGAATTTTGTTGCAAGCAACCAACGCATTGCTAAACAGGAAAGCCTTGGTTGTGGGAATAGGGGTAAACATTATTCGTCCTAAGAGCAATATAGCATGTGAGGAAATGGAACTAGACTTATCTTCAATGTCTGATTTTATTGATCCACCAAACCCTCGCAAATTTTTGGAAAAATTAATTCAGTACTTTGATTTTTGGGAAAATAGATTTAATACTCAAGGATTTGCTGATATAAAGTATTCGTGGGAAAAATACGGGCCTTCGATGGGGCAATCTATAAAAATTCGATGTGGCAAAAATATTACTGCTGGTAGTTACTTAGGGCTTAATGAATTGGGCGAATTAATTGCAAATGTTGATGGAGATTTAAAGCAGTTTTCATCAGCTGAGATTTTTTTTTAGGATTGAAAATGCTTTTAGCTATCGATATTGGAAATACGAATAGCGTTTTTGCTTTGCAAGGCAGAGGCAGTCTTGCGGCTGTATTTCGATGCGCTACTAATCATAAAAGAACTTCAGACGAATATTTCACGTGGCTGTTCACTTTAATGAACAATAAAAACTTAAATATAAGTGATATAAATGAGGTGATCATCTGTAGTGTGGTTCCAAGGGTATTATATGATCTTAAAAGTTTATGTGCAAATTACTTTAACTGTGACCCTATTATTGTCGGCAAAGCAAATTGTAAACTTCCTATTTCTGTGAGAGTAGACAAGGGAACAATAGTTGGAGCTGATAGACTTGCAAATGCTGCAGGAGCTTTTTGTGAGTATGGCGGAGATTTGATTGTAGTTGATTTTGGGACAGCCACAAACTTTGATATTGTTGGAAGTGATGGTGCTTATGAAGGTGGTGCTATTTCTCCAGGCGTTTACCTTTCCTTAAAAGCACTTCATGATGAAGCAGCCGCTTTACCACATATCGACATCTCGAGGCCTCTAAGCGTGGTTGGTAAAAATACGGTAGAATGCATGAAAGCAGGAATTTATTATGGATATGTGGGGCTAATTAAGGAAATATGTCAAAAAATTAAATCAGAAAAAAATAAAGATTTTAAAATAGTTGCAACTGGTGGATTATCCTCTTTTTTTAATAATGAAGATGGGCTTTTTAATATTCTAGATCTTGAACTAACAATAAAAGGATTGGTACAGATTAATAATTACAACCGAGAGAATTTTTATGGCGAAGACTAATCGGTTAATTTATATTCCTTTGGGTGGCGCCGGCGAGATAGGTATGAATATGTACTTATACGGTGTAGGCCCATCTGGTAGAGAAAACTTCATTATGGTTGATGCTGGTGTCGCATTTCCAGATATGGCCTCTTCTCCAGGAGTTAATTTAATTATGCCAGATGATAGATTTATCCAGAAAAGCTTAAATAGCTTGTTGGGTATTTTTGTTAGTCATGCTCACGAGGATCATGTTGGAGCTATTGCTCATCTTTATGGCGGCAAAGATATACCTATCTTTTCACGTAAATTCACAGGAGAAATAATCAAACAGAAGTTATATAATGTGGGATATGAGAGTGATCAATTGACTGTTGTAAAACCCTTCCCAAATAAAATTAAATTAAAGGATTTTAGTGTAAGCTTTATTCCAATACCACACTCAATACCTGAGTCATCTGCTATACTTATAGAAACGACCATGGGCAATCTTTTTCATTCGGGTGATTTTAAAATGGATGATAACCCGGTGTTAGGGGATTCAATTGATTATGAAATGGTAGAAAAAGCCTGCAAAAATGATATTTTGGCTTTAATGTGTGATAGCACAAATATTTTTGCAAAGCACTCAGGCCGATCTGAGAGTATCCTCCAAAGGAATTTTGATAATCTGTTTAAAAAAACTGATGGGTTGGTTGTTGCCACCACTTTTGCATCAAACTTGGCAAGATTGAAAACTATCGCAGTTTCAGCAAAAACTAATGGGCGTGAAGTTTGTGTTTTGGGCAGAGCAATGAATTCAATGATTAAGGCAGCGGGAGATGTTAATGTCCTTAAAGGATTTCCCTCATTAATCAATCCCAGAGAAGCCAGAAGAATGCCTCGTGAAAAACTTCTAATTTTGGCAACAGGCAGCCAAGGTGAACCCAGAGCAGCTTCCGCTCAATTATCCAGATCAAGCTATATGAATTTTGAGTTGGGAAAAGGAGACACTTTTGTTTTTTCCTCAAAGACAATTCCAGGAAATGAAGTTGCTGTTACATCTATTGTAAATAGATTAGTCGAAAGAGGGGTGAATGTTATATATGAGGATAATGATGACTACCATGTTTCAGGTCATCCAAATGAACCGGATTTGGTAAAAATGCATAAAGTTATTACACCCAAAGTAATTATCCCAATTCATGGAGAGGTTCGTCATTTAAAGGCTCATTGTGAATTGGCAAAAAAAACAGGCTATGAAAGCATTTTAGCACCGAATGGAACAGTAGTAGAGATTAATGGTGATGGAGCGCAAAAAGTAGATGAGGTTTATTCTGGTAAGCTTTTTCTAGATGGTACTTGTTTGATCGATAGTAAAGAAAAAACGATTTTTGACAGAATAAAGCTTGCTGAAAACGGCATCTGTTCTGTGTCAATTATAATTGATGAATCTGGAAAAATTTTTGACTCTGTTTGGGTTCAGTCTATTGGGTTGCCGCAGAAACTGGAAGGTTTACAAGCTGACCTAATTTTAGAAGAAAGTTTGAATTCCCATATAAGCACGTTAGATAATTCAATTATAGCAAATGATGATGATCTTGAGGTTTCTATTAAACAGCATATTGCAAAAATTTTTTCTAGAGATTTTGGTAAGACTCCAGTAATACAAGTGTTAATAAGTCGTTTGGAGTGAATATACTAACTTTCAAAACTTGTAAAAAGAAAATCAGGTAGAAAAGGTTTTTCAGAATCGTGTGGTATTTTAGAAAGTTTATTGAGTTCGGTACTGTTGTTTTTGGAAACTAAGTTTGAAGATGGTAAAAGAAATGTAGTAACATTTATTTTTTCATTAATCAGAGTTTGAATATTATCTATCATTGGTCCATCTGCTTTCTGAGCAAGAGTTATGGCAATCCCTTTTTTCCCAGCTCTTCCTGTCCGTCCTATGCGATGAACATAATCTTCAGGATTCGTAGGCACATCAAAATTAATTACATGACTTACATTGGTTATATCTAGGCCTCTTGCTGCCACATCAGAGGCTATTAAAAACTTTATATCTCCATTTTTAAACTTCTTAACAACATCTGTTCTAGCTTCTTGATTAAGATCACCATGAATTTCACCAGCTTTATAATTCTTGTTTTTAATAATGTTAGTAAGCTGTGTAACATCTTTTTTTCTATTACAGAAAATAATTGCGTTTGTTAATTCCTTTTCCTTTAAAATATAGTCAACTAGAAAATAGCTTTTGTTCACTTTTTTGTTAACAAGCTTATCAATAAAGACTAATGATTGATCAACGTTTTTTGTAACGGTTGCAGAGCGAGAGATTTCTATCCGATGTGCATTTCTTAAGAATTTCTTAGTAAGTATTTCAATTTCCTCGCCTATTGTGGCTGAAAATAATATTTTCTGTCTTGCGTGAGGAATTTTTTCTAAAATTTTAGTGACATCAGGTATAAATCCCATATCAAGCATTCTATCAGCTTCGTCTATAGCAAGTATTTCAATTCCCGTCATTACGAGTTTTCCTCTACTAAAATGATCAAGTAGTCTCCCAGGAGTAGCTATAATTACATCAACGCCTCTATCAAGTTTCTTGTCCTGATCTTTGAAACTAACGCCTCCAATTAAAAGTGCTGAGCTTAGCTTGGTTTTTTCTGAGTAAGTGGTAAAATTTTCCATCACTTGAGCTGCTAATTCTCTTGTTGGACAAAGCACCAAGCCTCTTGGCATTCTAGCTCTTGTCCTCCCTTTGTGTAAATTTGTGATAATTGGTAACAAAAAAGCTGCAGTTTTCCCGGTTCCAGTCTGTGATACTCCTAATATATCTTTTCCTAGCAAAGCCTCTGGAATAGCTGCTGATTGAACACGAGTAGGACTTTCATATCCCAGAACGTCTAATGTTTCGATTAAAAAATTTGGTAAGCCAAGATCTTTGAATGTAGCCATATTAAATTTGGTTTTTGTTAAATTTATGTTTGAACTTATACTATTCTCTGTATACTTAAGCCATATTTTTTAAATTGAAAGACATTGAATACATTACCGGAACATAAAGGCGTATTAAAGTTGAGGGTGTCTAGGGTCAAGCATTGGACTGAGCAGACTTTTTCCTTTAAATGTGATCGGCCGGAGTCATTTAGGTTTAGATCAGGTGAGTTCGTTATGATTGGCTTGGAAGTGAATGGGAAACCACTGCTAAGAGCATATTCAATAGCATCTCCCAATTGGGATGAAGTACTTGAGTTTTACTCCATCAAAGTTAAGAATGGTCCCTTAACCTCTAAGCTACAACTTTTAAATGAGGGGGATTGTATCTATATGAGACCTAAGCCCGTGGGAACACTAGTCCATGATGCTCTCTTGCCAGGAAAACGATTGATTCTTTTTTCTACTGGAACCGGAGTAGCTCCTTTTGCAAGTATCATAAGAGATCCTGAGACTTATGATAAATTTTCTGAAGTATGGATTACCCACACCTGTAGAACTTTGTCAGAGCTAGATTTTACAAAAAATTTGCTCGATAAATTTCAAAATGAGACTTTGTTAAAAGAGCTTGCAGGCAATAAATTAAAGTGGATTTTGACTACTACAAGGGAAAAAAGTAAAAATTTTGGCAGAATTACAAAGTTTATTGATGATGGAAAATTTAAGGCATTAACTGGTTCTGATTTGTGTGCTGATAAAGATCGGGTTATGATATGTGGATCCCTAGCTATGTTGCAAGACCATAAATGTATTTGCGAGTCATTAGGAATGATTGAAGGCTCCAATTCTAAACAAGGTCATTTTGTAATTGAAAAAGCATTTGCTGATTAATTCTACTAGAAACTAAAATTCTTTACTTTATTCAACTTAACGCCAGGAAAGTCTTTGCCTAATCTGTCAATGTCCCATTGAATGCGCGCTAAAAAAACTTTTTTTCCATCATAGTCAATTGCTATTTGCTCTTTATTTTTGTTGACTAATTCATTTATTAATATTTCATCACCAGATAACCATCTAGCAGTAAAAAAATTGGTTTTTTCATATTTGATCTGGAGACCATATTCGTGCTGAATTCTACTTTCTAATACATCGAATTGAAGTTTTCCTACTACACCAATAATCCATCTTGCTCCGATTAGTGTTTTAAAAAGGCTAGCCAAACCTTCTTCAGCAAATTGACTTAAGGCTTTATCAAGGTGCTTTGATTTTAATGGGTCTGGGCAACTAATTGAGCGCAAAATTTCTGGGGCAAATGATGGAAGGTTTTTGAACTTTATTTTTTCTCCCTCAGATAAACTGTCACCTATTCGTAAAGTTCCATGGTTGGGTATTCCAATAATATCACCAGCATATGCTTCGTCTGTAGTATCCCTATCTTGTCCGAAAAACATTATTGGATTTGATATCGTAATATATTTATTCAGTCTAGAATGGTAGAGTTTCATACCTTTTTTAAAATGACCTGACGACAACCGAGTAAACGCAACTCTATCTCTATGTTTCATATCTGTATTAGCTTGGATTTTAAATACAAATCCAGAAACTTTACTTTCTTCTGCTTTTATAATTCGGGTTTCTGTTTCAAAATTCCCTGGGCTAGGTGCAAAGCCACCTATATTATCTAAGAGCTGGTCTACTCCGAGTGATTTAAGTGCTGAGCCAAAATGAATTGGTGTTAATGAGCCTTCTCGAAAGGGTTTCTTGTCAAATTTTGGTAATAAACTTGTAATTAATTCGTATTCCTCAAAAAATTTGCTTCTTAATTCTGGTGATAAAAAGGTTTTAATTTGATCATTATGTAGTCCTTTAATAGTGATATTCTGCGACATATGCCGGCTTTTTGACTCAAAAATTTCATACTCATCCTTTAGTATATTATACACTCCTTTAAAATTCTGACCAATGCCTACAGGCCAGGAAAGTGGGGCTACATCAATTGCTAATTGCTCCTGTATCTCGTCAATTATTTCCAATAGATCCCTACTTTCGCGGTCCATTTTATTACAGAAGGTCATAATTGGCATATCCCTCAGCCTGCAGACTTCGAAAAGTTTCTTGGTTTGACTTTCAATACCTTTTGCTCCATCGATAATCATAATTGATGAGTCAACCGCTGACAAAGCACGATAAGTGTCTTCAGAAAAGTCCGAGTGACCAGGGGTGTCTACTAAATTAAAGTTTAAGCACTTAAAATTAAAGGAGAGTGCACTAGCACTTATTGAGATACCACGCTCTTGTTCAATTTTTAAAAAATCTGATTTGGTATTTTTTGCACCAGTTTTTGCTTTAACTTTTCCAGCTACATTTATTGCTCCACCTCGTAAAAGAAATTGTTCAGTAAGTGTAGTCTTACCTGCATCAGGATGTGATATTATGGCTATTGTTCTTTTTGACTTTATTTTATCAATTTCATTTTTATTCATTTTGATACTTTAATAGGTTTGATTAGTCTTTTCCCCATCAATATGCATTAGATTAATTCAAAGGTGTATTTGAACTTTGATCTCATAACAAGTATAACTTTTACTATGTTTATCTAAATTTGATCTGGAGAGTCATAGTGGATTTGGGAATAAGAAATAAAACTGCAATAGTTTGTGCTTCCTCAAAAGGTCTGGGCTACGGTTGCGCTCAGGCGTTAGCTCAGGCTGGAGTAAATTTAATCATTTGTGCCAGAGGCAGTAGTCAATTGAGTCAAGCACATAATAATCTTGAAAAATTTAATGTTTCAGTGAAGTCTTTAGTAGTGGACGTTACTTCTAAGGGAGGGCAGAAAAAAATCCTAGAAATAGGAGGAAACGCAGACATATTAATTACCAATTCGGGAGGACCCCCTCCGGGGCATTGGTCAGAGTGGCAAGATGAGAATATAACTTCAGCCGTGAATGATAATATGCTATCTCCTATCAACTTAATCTTGGGTCTTTTGCCACAAATGATTGAAAAAAAATGGGGTAGGATAGTTAATATTACTAGCCAGTCTGTCAAGGCACCGATACATGCCCTTGGATTGTCTAATACTGCAAGATCTGGCCTAACAGGATTTGTTGCTGGAGTATCGCGTCAGGTTGCTTCAAAAGGTGTAGTAATGAACAATATTCTTCCAGGGTCCCATGATACAGATAGAATAAAGTCCTTGAATCAAAGCCAAGCATTAAAGAAAAACACTTCTGTAGAGGACGTTAAAAATCAGGCATTGGCAGAGATACCTGTTGGGAGATATGGTACAATAGAAGAGTTTGGCGCTGTATGTGCTTTTTTATGTAGTATTCATGTGGGTTTCCTAATAGGCCAAAATATCCTAGTTGATGGTGGAAACGTGAATATGACTTTCTAATAATTGTGTGTTTTGTCATGAACGTTAATTCAATAAAAGATGGTGTACCATGTCTTGAACTTAAGAATATTTCAAAGTCATATCTATCAAAAAAAGTATTAAACAGAATAAATCTCAAATTGTTCAGTGGTAAAATTTCCTGTCTATTGGGGGCATCGGGTTGTGGCAAGTCAACAACATTGAAAATTATAGCTGGTATTGAAAGGCAAGATGGAGGGGAGGTATATATGGAAAAATCTTTACTTTCTAGTGTAGACGATGGTCTACATGAGCCTTCCTACAGGGATATTGGGCTTGTGTTTCAAGACTTTGCACTATTTCCACATCTTACTGTATTTGAGAATGTCTCTTATGGCTTAAAAGCAACTCTAAGTTTAGCTCTTAAGAAAAAACGGGTATTGGATTTACTAAAAAAAGTTAACTTAACTGACTATGAAAATAAATATCCTCACACTCTATCAGGAGGAGAGCAACAGAGGGTCGCATTAATAAGGGCAATTGCTCCAAGACCAAGAGTTATGTTAATGGACGAGCCGTTTTCTGGGTTGGATGACAGGTTAAGAGATGAGGTAAGAGATTATACTTTAAAAATCTTAAGAGATGAAAAAGTCGCCGTCCTACTTGTTACACATGACCCGAATGAGGCCATGAAGATGGCTGATAATATATTTTTGATGCGAGATGGTGAATTGGTTCAGCAGGGAGCCCCTTACAATATTTACAATTCGCCAATAGATCTAGAAGTTGCCAAATTTTTTTCTGATATTAACGTCTTGAAGGGAATAGTAAAAAATTCTCAAGTAGATACGCCGTTTGGTCCATTCTTCACTCCGGGCTTAATTGATGGAGTTTCTGTTTCAATTGTAATCAGACCGCAGCATTTAAAATTAGATTTTGATAGGAATGGAAAAGGTCCTGAGCCTTCCATTTCTGATGGCATCGCTGCAAAGGGACAAATTGTAAACTCAAGATTTGTGGGAAAGGAAAGTATAGTTGAGATGGAAATTGATAATTTCTCACTTAGATTAAAAATAACCATTCCAGGAGTATTTTTGCCACCTAACGGAGTGGAATTATGGGTTTCTATGCGGAGGGACCGTTGTTTTGTTTTTACAGATAATAATTAGTATTTATTTAGAGGTAGCTTTTTCATTTTGGTTGTCCTTAGCTTTATATAGTGATATTTATTATATTTAAAAAAATTTTGATAAAAAAAGGAAAATCATATGTTTAATAACATTGGTCCGTTGGGTTTAATACTTATTGTAGTGGTAGTTCTTCTTCTCTTTGGGAGAGGTAAGATAGCCTCAGTTATGGGTGAATTTGGTAAAGGAATTACAAGCTTTAAGAAGGGCATGAGTGATGCCAAGGCAGAAATAGATGAAGCAGAAGTTCAAACAGCAGAAAAAGCCCGAGATGTTACCCCTGAAAAGAAAGGATAACTCATGTTTTTACTCGGACTACCTCTTACATAAGAATAATATGAAACGCGAATTTCAGTAACCTTTTTAAGGAATAAATATCATGCTTGAGTTAGGATTATCAGAACTATTTCTTGTAGGAATTGTTGCCCTAATAATTGTTGGCCCAAAAGATCTGCCCAGAATGTTTCAAGTTGTTGGAAAGTACGTAGGTAGAGCAAAAGCAATGGCGAGAGATTTTCAGCGCTCTTTTGAGTCTGCCGCTAAGGAAACTGGGTTTGATGACCTTAAAAATAACATAAATACTCTCCAAGAATTTAGCCCAAATAACATTTCAAAAAATGTGTTAAAAGAGAATATTAATTCTGATAAAGTTAGCAAAAGTACCAGTAGTCCAACGATTGATAAAAATGCTAATCAGCGTACAGCTAAAAGTTCTGTTAAGAAAGGCAATTTAAATACTAAAGCCACAGTAAAGAATCTCCCTTCTGAAGAAAAAGGTAAGGTAAGGAGATTATTTTATTAAATGACTAAGGATATTGAAAGTGAAATTGAGGGTTCAAGTGCTCCAATAATGGAGCACTTGATAGAGTTGCGTTCGCGTATCATCCGTTCATTGATTGCTTTTTTGATAACAATGAGCATTTCCTTTTACTTTGCGGCTGACATTTTTAATTTTTTAAGTCTTCCCATTATTAGGCTATTAGAGTCCTATGATCAAAATACGGAATTAATTTATACTGGTCTACAACAAGGGTTTATGGTTCATATAAAACTCTCAATCTTTTCAGGGTTTCTTCTAGCTTTTCCATATATTAGCTTCCAGTTGTGGAGGTTTGTAGCACCTGGCCTCTACAAAAATGAGAAAAATGCTTTTTTACCGTTTTTAATAGCGTCTCCAGTCCTGTTTCTTGTTGGGGCAGCTTTCGCATTTTATGTAGTGATGCCTCTTGCTTTTGATTTTTTGCTAAATTTCCAACAAAATCAGGGAGATGGCCTAGTAGATATCTTGAAGATAAAATATCTTGGTAGTATCAACGAATATCTATCACTCACAATGGCATTTATTATAGCCTTTGGTCTCTGCTTCCAGTTACCTGTGTTACTTACTCTTTTAGGAAAGGTTGGCTTAGTTTCCTCATTGGGTTTGGCGAGTTTTAGAAAATATGCTGTTGTAAGTATTTTAATTGTAGCAGCATTAGTAACCCCTCCTGATGTGATTACTCAGGTCATTCTTTTTTCGGTAGTGTACACTCTTTATGAAATTTCAATTTTTCTTGTTAGGAGGGCTGAATCAAATCGAAATAAGGAAAGTGAATAGGGTAATAAGAGCAATATGTAACCTCATTAGATTAAGTTGGAGGACTGCTTGGAAAAAGATTTAAAACGAATTGCGAACGCTTTAGAAGAACTTTTAGAACTAAAAAAAACTCATATGTCACCTAAAGAAGAAAAATTTGATTTCTCGTCAGGATCCATTTTCTTCTGGTCAATGCGTTCCAACAATTTTAAATCGCTAGATCATTCATTTGAGAAGGATTTGGAAGACCTATTAGGTATAGACAAACTGAAAGCGAATCTGGAGTATAATACGCAGCAATTTGCAAAAGGTTTTCGAGTCAATAATGCTCTTTTATGGGGCGCTCGGGGCATGGGAAAATCATCACTAGTAAGAGCAACAGTTTCAAAGTTGATAAAACGATACAGCTATCTTAAATTAGTAGAAATTCCAAGGACTGCTCTTCCACTGATTGGAGATATCTTAAGCATGTTGGAAGATAAAAAATATAGGTTTGTACTATTTTGTGATGATCTTTCATTTTCTCATGAAGAGGAATCTTATCATACATTAAAATCTTTACTCGATGGTGGTGTTAATCGGTTTGAAAATATTGTTTTTTACGCTACTTCCAATAGGCGCCATTTAATCAATAGAAATATGAATGAAAACTTAGATATTAGCAAAAATGACGAGATCGATCAAAAAGTGTCTCTTTCCGACCGTTTCGGACTTTGGCTTGGCTTTTACCCATGTGATCAAGAGACTTACTTACAGATGAGTCAAAAATATCTTGAAAGATTAAATTATAACTTCATTGATCCAATTTGGAGAGAAAAAGCGATTGAGTGGCAGGTAACCAGGGGATCTCGCTCTGGACGATCTGCATGGCAATTTGCATGTGATTTTGTAGCGAAAAATCATGGCTAATTTTTATTACTGAAAACAAACAAATCATGTGGATCTAGAGGCTTATTCCCTTTTCTGATTTCAAAATGGAGAATATTATTAATTTCGTTTACTTTGCCTATCTTTGCCCCCTTTTTTATAGCATCACCTTTTTTATAGTCCACGGAGGAAAGTCCAGCATAAATTGTTAATATATTATTTTGATGTTTAATAATAACGACTCTAAGCTTTTCACCAGCGGATTTAGAAACAAGCATTACCATACCGTCATCAGCTGAGTAAACGAAAGCGCCTTTTTTGACTTTGATATCAATACCTTCATTTCTTATACTGCCGGCTGAAAGGTTAAAGGATTTGACTATTTCACCAACGACAGGAGGGAACAACCCCACTTGTTTTTCTTGATGTAAATTAGAAAAACTATTGGAAACAGAGGTGCTTGAAGCACCATAAAGTTCTGAGGAAACCTTAGGCCTTTTAGGTGAATTAAATGAGGCCTCGTCTTTAAAATTAATTGCTGCAGAGAAGTTATCATTTTTATCACTGGAAGTATCTGCAAAAATTGGAATTTTTAGTTCTTGGCCAGGGTATATTAAAAATTCCGATGTCAAATTATTTCGGTCACTTATTGCCTTTACTGATATTTTGTATGATCTGGCGATTTTAAATACTGTTTCATCCTGTTTAACAGTGTGAATTAAAAATGAATCAATATTTTTTTCTGCCTTCCTATTTTGTTCATTACTGGAGATTATCTTTTGCGTTTTTTCAATATCAAAATTTTTGTCAGTAATATTTTCTAGCTTAAAGT
Source organism: uncultured Alphaproteobacteria bacterium (assembly GCA_902600895.1). GTDB lineage: Bacteria > Pseudomonadota > Alphaproteobacteria > Rhodobacterales > Rhodobacteraceae > CACKLF01. Next base: position 19,421 of record CACKLF010000027.1, read on the forward strand.
CGCTTGGAATTGCCAAAATCGTACCATTTTCTGGTTTAAAAAAATGTGACATACCATTGTAATTAGATAGATATTTATAATTGATACCTAAGTCATTTGCTATTTCTTTTACGGTTTTGTTTCCAGATGCAATATATACAGAGTATGATCCAAAGTTAACCAAACCAAAGTTTTCAGAAATGTTTTGATTTTCAGATTCTAAAAAATCTACTTTGACGTCAATGTTATTTTCTGCCTTTTGACATGATCCAAGAAGATACAGTGTGGCACAGACCAATAATTTTAGCACCATTTTTGTAATTTCTGAAGTTCTTATAAACATTTTCCCCTAGAGTTAATTGATGTCAGGCAGCAATGGTACAAAATTTACCCTGTCTAGCTCTTGGTATTCTAAAAAACCAGTTTTTTTTGTAATTTTAGTCAATATTTGGTAATCGTCTACTGGACCTAAAGGTAACACCATTATTCCATTTGTCTTAAGTTGATCAAGTAGGAGTTTAGGAGTCTCCTCTGCGGCAGCGGTCACAAGTATTTTATCAAAAGGAGCTTGAATAGGCAATCCTAAGGCTCCGTCGCCTCTTATTACGGTTATATTACCGATGGCCAATTTTGCAATTAAGTCTGTAGCTTGTCTTGCAAGAACAGATTGTCTCTCAACTGTGTAAACTCTACGGACTAATTTAGAAAGTAATACCGCTTGATATCCAGATCCAGTGCCAATTTCTAATACTTTGTCCTTTCTAGAAAGTTCTAGCAACTGCATCATTTTTGCGACAACTGTTGGTTGGCTTATTGTTTGTCCGCATGATATAGGAAGAGGAATATTTTCTGATGATCTGTTCTTAAAACCTTTTCCTAAAAACTTAGATCGGTCTGTGTGCTCGATGCAGGAAAGTATCTGGTTATCAGTAATTCCAGCTTGCCTTAGAGAATAAATCAGCCGAAGTATATTATTGCAATTTTCTGTCATTAAAGATTTCTTTTGCTAATAAGAGGCTGTCTAAGTCTGTAATATTAGGATTAAGTGGTGTAATCGTAGTATATCCTTGTGATAAATAAGTTTTATCGCCGTATTGATTGCTTTTGGCAGTAATGTCAGATTTATATATTGCCCTAAACTTAATACTATTGGGGGGTAATTCTTCCGTGATTTTACAATGAAAAGGATTCTGATTGTTTTCCTCTATCTCACAAAATTTAAAATGTGTAGTTTCTGTTAGATCTGATGAGGGGAAATTTACATTAAAAAGAATATTTGAGGCTTTTCTTTTCCAATAAGGAAAATCGAGCAATAGTTCGCAAATTTCTGAACCATATTTTTTGCTATATTTAAATAACGTTTTTGACCGATAGGTTTCTTCTGAATAACTTTGGCTTAATGCTATCGACCTGATGCCATGTAACGCTCCTTCAACAGCGGCACCTACGGTGCCCGAGTAAAGAATTGATTTTGAAATATTGTGACCTCTGTTTACACCCGCAATAATCAAATCTGGTTTATTCCTTTTCATAATATGAGTGACCCCTGCTAGAACGCAATCTGCAGGGGTACCATCTAGTTGGTATCTATTATGGCCAACTCTTTCCAGATTAATTGAGTTTCGGTAAGATTCTAGCCCATGGCCAGATCCAGATTGCTCTTTTGATGGCGCAACTATGATGATATCTTTACGTTCTTTACATATTTCAAAAGCTATGGCCTCAGCTATTTCTAAGCCAATTGCATTAATACCATCATCGTTTGTAATCAGTATCTGCAACTAATTCTCCAAGTCGCCGTTGGATGAGATTTTAGCGCTATTGTTCATGTATTCTCTTAGAACTTCTGGTATTACTATCGAACCGTCTTTCTGTTGATAGTTTTCCAGTATTGCAATCAAACATCTCCCGATTGCTAGACCAGACCCATTTAATGTATTAACAAAAGACGGTTTTGACGTCGGGTCTGCCTTATATCGAGCTAACATTCGTCTAGCTTGAAAGGACCCACAGTTTGAGCAAGATGATATTTCTCTATATTGATTCTGCCCAGGCAACCAAACTTCAATATCAAATGTTTTTTGAGATGAAAAGCCCATATCACCGGTACAAAGAATTACGGTTCTGTATGGTAAAACTAGCTTTTTAAGTATTTTTTCAGCGCAATTGACCATTCTTTGTAACTCAGCTTCACTATTTTCGGGTTTGCAAATTGTAACCATTTCAACTTTTTCAAATTGATGTTGCCGAAGCATTCCCTTAGTGTCTCGGCCAGCACTACCAGCTTCAGAGCGAAAACATTGGGAATGTGCTACTAGTCTTTTGGGAAGCTCTGAACCAGTGAATACAGTTTGAGCGGCCGTATTTGTGAGTGGCACTTCAGCAGTAGGTATTAGCCACTTTCCATCTGTCGTTTCGTAACTATCTTCTGCAAATTTTGGTAGGTTACCTGTTCCAAACATTGATGTGGGATTTACCAGAACAGGCACCCAAACTTCTGTCAATTTATGCTCTTCAACATGTGTATCGAGCATAAATTGACCTAATGCTCTTTGTAATTTGGCCATGTTGCCCTTTAAAATTACAAATCGGCTTCCCGATATTTTACTACTGGATTCAAAATCAAGACCGGTTGCAGCAGGAATATCAAAATGTTCTTTTGGCTGAAATTGGAATTTAGGAATATTCCCCCATTTTGTGATTTCCACGTTGTCTTTTTCAC
>CACKLF010000028.1 GCA_902600895.1 uncultured Alphaproteobacteria bacterium
TTTCTCCAATTCGATCTTATACTTCAATATTCTTTTCTTAGACCTGTTAGCTCGTGATAAGAATTTAAATGAGTCAGCTGGTGAGTTGATATCGTCATAGAATTTTGCCAAAGCGAAACAGATGTACGAGTAGTCTAAACTATAAGGATTAGACCTTTCAAAAATTTGTAGCATCTTTGGCAAAGATGCATCGTTATTTTCAAATTTTTTTACTTTGGTAAGATTATAGTATGCCGAAGAAAAATCAGGCTTTAATTCTATTGCTTTTTCGTAACAAGTCTTGCTCCTTTTAAAATACCCTTTAGTCATGTATATATTACCAAGATTGTTATAAGCGTCTGCATAATCTGTCTTAATTTCGATAGCTCTTTTGAAGCATTTAAGTGCAGAGTTAATTTCATTTTTCGCTCTAAGAGTAATTCCCTTATTATTAAATGCCTCTGCAAAAAGTGGCTTTAGTTTTATTGCTTTATCATAATGTGAGATTGCCTCAGCATATCCTTTTACTTCTCTGAGTGCGTTTCCAAGATTATTGTAAAGTGAAGCATTATGAGTATTAATCGCCAATGCTCTCCTAAGGATATCTATTGATTCAGCAAACCGTCTCTGGCCAAAAAGATTAGCACCTAAATTGTTGAATGCTTCTAGGTAGTCTGGTTTATTGGTGACTGCTTGTCTTAGAGGCGCCTCTGCCTCTATAAACTTTGATTGCATATTAAGTGTATATCCTAGGTTATTCGCGGCTTCTGCAAAATCACCTTTAAGATTTAGAGCTCTCTTAAAGTAAGATGTTGCAAGAGTAATGTCTTTTTGGTCCAAATAATTGAGACCTATGTTATTTAAAACTATAGGGTTTTCAGGTTCAATGTTGAGTGCTTTTTTATATGATTCTAAAGCTTTTAAGGGTTTACCGTTCTTTTGATATGCTACTCCTAGATCTATAAGACCCTTAACAAAATGTGGATTTATTTCAATTGCCTGTAAATGATATTTAACAGCTCTTGGAAAGTTATTCATTAACTGAAACAAATTACCAATGTTGTTAAGAAAATGATATTGTGTTGGGTTTAAGTTTTTAGCTTCCATATAGCATAGTAATGCTTCGTCTAATTTATTTTGCTTCTGTAAAATTACGCCTAAGTTATTGTGAACATTAGCTTCTTCACAATTGATTTTTATTGCTTTCGTAAAGCCAATTTGAGCTTTTTCGAATAAATTTAATGAGGAGCAAGAAAGGGAATGCAAGTTCCACATATCAAAGGATTTAGGGTATTTCTTAAGAAGTGTTTCTGTTTTTTTTAAAACTTGTAGAAATTCACCCCTTTTGTATAGACTAATGATTTCTTCTAATTGGAGTTTAGTTGGTTCTAAATTTTCTGTGCTTTGCTCAGTCACAACTGTTCCATTCTAGGCTTTTTAGTACGTCATAACATTTAAACGGTGTAAAATCATTCAACATTTTATCCTATGGTAAATTTTTTTGAAAATAGTATTTACTTCGCAAAATCTTTTAAAGGGACTTTCTGGTTGATTGGAAAGGAAGCATAAAAGACGCAACTCATCTGCATGACTCAGTGGCTCACAATCACTATACAGATAAAGTAAAATGATATATAGTGGCAACCAGTTTGTTCGAGGATCGCCTTGCATAAAAAATTAACCAAGGGGAATAAAATGGCTAACAAACTTCAATCTTTCATCGTTACTGCCATTATATTTTTATTAACCCAAGCAACTTACGCAGATAGTAGCGTAAAGGCCATCCAAAAAAAGTTATCAGAATTAGGTTATCAACCAGGTGATGCAGACGGTATCTGGGGTAAAAAAAGTGAAGCTGCACTCAATCAGTTTTTATCTTCGAAAGGACTGACTTTTGATGGAAAAATTGACACAAATGAACTTGAACTTTTCGAAATATTTTCATTCAAGTACAATATCGATGACAGCTTACCTGTAGCTTGGATTGATGAATTCAAAAATATTATGGAAATACTACAGGAAGTTCTGCCAGTAGATAAAAATTTTAACAAATACGTCAATAAATCAACGATGGACATATACGCCTGGAATGGAAAAGTAAAAAATCCTTTTTTTGAGAAACGGGAAATGTCAGGCGCCAGCATCTCTGGAGACGGTAAAACTAGATGGATGGTACTGGAAATACCTGAAAATGAATTCAAATATGATAGTTTACACCGTTACTCTGTGATTGTTCATGAGTACTTCCATGTTTATCAAATTGGCTTATCAAAAGATAGAGTGGATCCAAAATGGCTAAATGAAGGAGGTGCTAAAGTATTTGAAGAAATGTTTGTTCAGCAATATTATGGTAGAAGTTCTCTTCGAGGTGATTTTGAAAGAGCTCAATTATGGAGTGACGAAGTTTTTACGAACCCGAAGTTATATGAAAAATTTGAAACATCTTCTAAAGAAACAACTGATGGATGGATGGATATGAATTATGCTGGGTCTGCATTTATATTTCTTACCCTAGTTAATGAGTTACAAAAGCAAAGTATTTCCGAGGAAGAAGCCTTCCAATTGGTATTCAGAGACTTTTGGATTGAAAAATCAGATGAGTCAGACTGGGAAAAAGCTTTTGAAAAGACGTTCAAAATTAATATTGAAACATTTTATGAAAGACTCAGTGAATACAGTAGAAAAGATATAAAAAAGATACTCCCAAGTAGGTCTCTGAAGATTCAAGATATTTTCAACTAATTACTCTATAAGGCTAGAGCTAATTCGTTCCAACCTTCTGCATCACCCTAGATGAATTCATAACTTTCTTAAAAAATAAACAACAATTCAGTTTTTATTTTGGGTAAGAATTAGTTTATTAATTTTATATCATTAAAACAATAGCTTAATCAATGATGGTGGCGGACAGGAAGGGATTCGAACCCTCGAGGCAGTTGCCCGCCTACTCCCTTAGCAGGGGAGCGCCTTCGACCGCTCGGCCACCTGTCCACCTTCAGGTTTATATGCTCGAAAGATTTCATTCAAGGCGTTTTTTTAAAAATTTAATTTATAAGGGAAATTATTGCTTTATGTGTTTCATTGAAAAGAAAAAATGGTAAGTTAAGAATATCAAGGAGTTAAAGTTAGATTCATGAATCCAATAAAGCAGATCTTAGTTATAGCATCTTTAGTTTTTATTATAGATCAGTTCACGAAGCTTGTTGTGGTTCACTACATGGATTTATCAGGCTTATTATATATCAAATTCCTTCCCCCAATTCTCAATTTTAAAATGGCTTGGAATGATGGAATTAACTTTGGTTTATTTGCATCCAATTCTAAAGCCATGAAGTGGTTTTTAATTATCGTCGCGTTATTTATTTGTATAAGTTTTCTTATATGGATGAGAAATGAGGATAGGCTTATTAGTCAAATATTTGGGGGGTTAATAATAGGAGGAGCACTTGGCAATGTTTTTGATAGATTTATATATGGTTCTGTAGCTGATTTTATAAATATCACCTGCTGTGGGTTGAATAATCCCTACTCCTTCAATTTAGCAGATACCTCCATTTTTATCGGTGTTTTAGGAATAATATTTTATTTGGATGATCCTGCTGAAAAAAAAGAAAGTTAACTATCAAGATAATATATATTGTTCTAAATGACCAAAAGCGTAGATAGAATTAGAGTATTAAACCCATTGGTAGCAAATAAAATAGCTGCTGGTGAAGTAATTGAGCGACCTTCCGCTGTAGTGAAAGAGCTTGTAGAAAACTCTTTAGATGCAGGGTCAAAAAGAATAAGCATTACAGTATCGGCCTCAGGAAAAGATTTAATTAGGGTGTCTGATGACGGTTCAGGTATGGCGCAAGATCAATTAAAACTATCAATCTTGAGGCATGCTACCTCAAAACTTTTAGAGGATGATTTGTATAATGTTAGGAGTTTTGGTTTTAGGGGAGAAGCCCTTCCATCAATTGCAGCTGTATCAAATCTTGAAATAACGACAAAACCATCGAACCAAACAATGGCTTTTCAAATTTCCCTTTCTGCTGGTAAAATCAAGGAATTTAAGCCAGTAAGTCGAACAGATGGCACGACGGTAACCGTAAGTGATCTATTTTATAATTTGCCAGCAAGGAAGAAATTTTTAAAGACAGGTAGATCGGAGCAATCTTTTATTCTAAAGACAATAAAAAGGTTGGCTTTATCCAGACCAGATGTTGCATTGAGCTTTAATATTGCAGACTCAGCCGGCTATAAAACTGTTGTAGACTACCCAGCAGTTGAGGCAAAAAATTTTGGTTCGAGGTTAGGGCAGGTTTTTGGGTCAAAATTGATGGAAAATTCTTTTAAACTTTCATTAAATAAAGAAGGTTTTAAAATTGAGGGTCATGCTAGTATACCGACATATTCTATTGGCAATGCAAACCAGCAAAACTTTTTCATTAATTCTAGACCCATTTCAGACAGGGGTTTGTCATATGCTCTCAAAGCCGCTTACAGAGATTTTCTGCCAAGGGGAAGGTTTTGTTCAGCTTCAATTCACATTTACTGCGAGCCGAAAGAGTTTGATGTAAATGTTCACCCAACTAAAGAGGAGATAAGGTTTGAGTCTCCCACAAAGGTGAATAAATTACTAATACTTGCGATAAGAGAGGGCATCAGAGGACTTGGTGCTAGGGTTTCGACTGGTTTGTACAGCAGGGCGAGATTTACATCATCCAAAGAGATGCAGTTGAAAATGAAACCTGTAGACCCTTTGGAAGTGGAGAGAAATCCAAATAACGATCAACTTTCAATAACTGAAGTTATTGGCCCAGAACTTTCTCTACATTCTGTTAATTCCTTCGGACAAAGCAAACAGTCACAAAACGGTTTTGAGGAATACCGGGAGAACTATCCCCCACTAGGATACGCACTAGCTCAAATACACGAAAATTATATCATTGCGCGTTCTTTGGATGGAATGGTAATGGTTGACCAGCATGCTGCTCACGAGCGGTTGACTTATGAGAAACTAAAGACTGATTATTATAAGCTTGGAAAAAATAAAGTACAGACTTTGTTAGTACCTGAAATTATCGAAATGGATGATGATGACGCGCAGTCATTTGTTGATTCCAAGGAACAGTTAAGAAATCTTGGTTTAGATATAGAATCTTTTGGACCTGGTGCAATATCCGTATCATCGATCCCAGCACTCTTAGGTGAAATAAATGTTAAGGATTTAATTTTAGATCTGTCAAAATACCTAGGGGTTTTAGAAAAGGAAAATACTCTTGTAACTAAAATTAATGAGATACTTTCCAAAATGGCCTGTCATTCTTCAATTAGATCTGGAAGAAGGCTATCAATTGATGAAATGAATGCATTACTCAGAGAGGTTGAAAGCGTTCCCTATTCAAGTCAGTGTAATCATGGTCGTCCAACCTTCGTAAAGCTATCTTTAAAAGAGATCGAAAAGTTGTTTGGGAGAGTTTGACATTACCATTTCGATTGAACTTATACTGATCTTAAACTTACTCGTATTAGGTAGCTTGTTTTTTTACTTTAAGTATATGAAAAACGGTAAGTATTCAGGAAGCAACCTAACTGAAAAACTTGTTATCATTCAAAATCAGATTGATAAGATGTCAAACACTCAACAGCAAATCCAGGGTCAAATCAAGACAGCTGGGGAGTTACATGTAACTGGTCAAAACAATATCAACACAATAGTCTCGGACAGATTAAATAAGGTTGAAAAAGCAGTTTCTGAGTCTTTGAACACTAACCTATTGAAAACTGGTCAATATCTTACTGAAATTCAAGAGAGGCTTTCAGTGATCGATAAAGCTCAGAGTAATATCGAAAAATTATCAGGAAACGTATTAGGCTTACAGGAAATTTTGGCAAATAAACAAGCACGTGGGGCATTCGGCGAAATTCAATTGCTGGATATCGTTAAAAAATCGTTGCCACCAGATTCATTTGAGACTCAATATGTCCTTTCAAACAAAAAGAGAGCAGATTTTTTAATAAAAGTTCCAAATCCGCCTGGCCCCATTGTCATTGATAGTAAGTTTCCATTAGAAGCATATAACCGGTTGACTAAATCGAAAAATGAAACCGAAAAAAGCGCAGCTGAAAGGGCTTTTAGGACTGATGTCAAGGCACACATTCTGGATATTTCTGAGAAATATATTGTTCAAGGTGAAACGGCAGATGGTGCCTTGATGTTTTTACCCTCTGAGGCTATTTACGCTGAATTGCACGCCAATTTTACTGATTTGATTAGAGAAAGTTTTTCATTCAAAGTATGGATTGTATCACCAACTACATGTATGGCAACACTCAATACAGTCAGAGCAATATTAAAAGATGCTCGATTGAAAGAGCATGCTGATAAAATCAGGATAGAATTAGAGTATTTACAGAAAGATTCTAAAAGATTAGAGGATCGGGCAAATAATTTACATAAGCACTTTAATCTAGCAGCAAGAGATTTAGAAGAGATAAAGATTTCATCATCAAAAATTGCAAGGAGGTCGGGTAAATTTGAGCAAATAGAATTTGATGAAATAAAAAAAGAAGTAGATTCTTAAGACTTAAAGTCATAGCTTGGACCGGTTTGAAGACGGGTGTTTGACAAATTTTTCAGTTGAAAAAGAAAATAAATGCGTATAAAGAACGCTCATAATATATGGGTTTATAATGCACGTTGGAATAATCATGGACGGAAATGGCCGGTGGGCCAGCCGAAAGGGCTTAAGCCGTATGGCAGGTCATCGCAAGGGTGCACTAGCTGTTGAAGAAATAATTAAATCATGTGCTAATTTTGGTGTTGATACATTGACATTGTATGCATTTTCTACAGAAAACTGGAAACGAGAAAGTTTAGAAATTGACAGCTTGATGACTCTTTTTGAATCATACCTCAAAAAATATCTTAACGAATTTATTAGAAATGAAATACGAATAACATTTTTGGGGAGTAGAGAGAAGCTATCGCAGAAGCTTATAGAAATTATAAACATTGCCACTGAGAGCACTCGCCATCATACTAAATTTTTTTTAAATCTAGCCATTAATTATGGGGGTCGTGATGAAATAGTTAGAGCGGTGAAGAAAATTGCTGTGGATATCGAAAAAGGATTTCTTAAATCAAGCGATATAGATGAGAATACTATCTCGCTTATGCTTGATACGGCATCACAAGCTGATCCAGACTTAATTATTCGGACTGCAGGGGAACAAAGACTGTCAAACTTTCTTTCATGGCAAAGCGCATATTCTGAGTTCTATTTTTCAAAAACTGAGTGGCCTGAATTTAATAAAACGGAATTTGTGAAGGCTTTAGATAGTTATAAGAACAGAGTTAGGAGTTTCGGTGCGGTGGCTGGAGAGTAAGCCTAAAGAGGTAACAAATTAATATAAATTTATCAGTATAGGAGGCCAGAGTGAGATACATCATTTTTGCTATAATAATAAGTACAATGGCAGGCTGTGGGACCGTTGGTGGTGCTTTGAGAGGTATGGGTTCAGACTTGGATTTAGTCGGATCTTACCTTTTTGAGGGATAATTTCCCTTGCTTAGTGGAAAGAAAGTTCTCGTGATAATTTGTGGAGGAATAGCAGCTTTCAAAGTATTAGAGCTAATTCGGAAACTAAAAAATTTAAATGCTGATGTAATCCCAGTGATGACGCCATCAGCCAAACATTTTATAACTGAAATGTCTGTTGCCTGCTTATCGGGTAGTAAGGTATATTCACAACTATTCGATCTTACAGATGAGACAGAAATAGGCCATATAAAATTAGCGCAGAGTGCTGATATCATTCTAGTAGCTCCAGCGACAGCTGATTTTATGGCAAAAGTGGCAGCTGGAATTTGCTCTAATCTTGCAGAAACTGTGGTAGCTGCCGCGTCATGTAAGGTTGTTATGATACCTGCAATGAATGTGAAAATGTGGGATAAAAAGGCTAACCAGCGGGTAGTTTCCACTCTCAAGGATGACGGATTTGATTTCATTGGACCTTCCCGTGGAGAAATGGCTTGTGGTGATTTTGGAGATGGGCGCTTTGAAGAGGTTGAAGAAATTCAAAATTATGTTGAACAATTTTTTCAACCAAAGAAGTTAGAGGGTAAGAGGGTTCTTGTGACCTCTGGTTCAACTCTGGAAATAATTGATCCTGTAAGATTTATATCTAACAGGTCTTCAGGAAGGCAGGGTGTGGATATAGCTAAGGCTTTAAACGCTTATGGTGCCGAAGTAATTTTTATCTCTGGGCCTTCTTCGGTGAAACCACCAGTCGTGTCTGAAATAATTAATGTTGAAACTGCAGATCAGATGTATGAGGCAGTAGTGGCTCAGAAAAATATAGATGTTGTAATTTGTGTAGCTGCAGTAGGAGACTGGCAAATTAAAGATACAAGCAATAACAAACTCAAAAAGGAAATGAATAAAGAATTAAAACTAACTTTAATTCAGAATAGGGACATTTTAAAGACAGTTGCAAACTTGAAGAATAGGCCCTCACTCGTTATAGGGTTTGCTGCAGAGACCCAAAATGTTATTGAGAATGCAAAGAAAAAAAGAGTACAAAAGAATTGTGATTGGATTTTGGCGAATGATGTCAGTAGAGGTAACGATACGATGGGTGGCACTTTTAATAAAGTAAGTTTAATAACGTCGGCTGGTGTAGAAAACTGGCCCAAGCTACCAAAATCTGAAGTTGGTTTTCGGTTGGCACAGAAGATTGCTGAGGTAATTTAGCAGTAATGCAAAAATATTTTTTTTGATAGATGAAAACAATACCTCAAGATAATTTTGATCGATATCTCAGGCAAATTCTTGTGAAAGAAATAGGTGGCCAAGGACAGAAGACGTTGTTTAAGTCGAAGGTGTTGGTGTTGGGAGCAGGAGGGCTCGGTGCTCCCATATTATTTTATCTTTCGGCTGCCGGTATTGGTCATTTAGGAATAATTGATCATGATAATGTTGACATTTCAAACTTACAAAGACAAATCCTATACAAGACTTCGGATGTAGGAAAACCAAAGATTGAGGCCGCTGAAATTGCTGTTAAAAATTTAAATCCTAATATTAAAATTAATAAATACGATATGAAATTGGAAGATGGTTTTGATAATAGTTTTTTCAAATCATATGATTTAGTTGTTGATGGCTCAGACACTTTACATACAAAAAATTTAATAGCGCGGAATTGTGTCAGCTTATCAAAAGCATTACTAACTGGTTCAGTATCCCAATGGGAAGGTCAAATTTTTTTATATGATCCGAGTTTTGCTTCATCTTGTTATTCATGTCTGTATGGTGATTTAGTTGGTACCGAAAAAAACAATTGTAACAACTTAGGTGTAGTTGGAACTGTTGCTGGAATTGTTGGTACCATGATGGCTAGTGAAACAGTTAAATATCTTTTAGGAACCCAATATTCATTGAAAAGTACATTGCTAATCTATGATGGACTTTCCCATGAACTTAAAAAAATAAAGGTACAAAAAAACCAAAAATGTACATCATGTTTTTTAATTTAGATCATACTTGGCAAGACTTGATCGGGAGGTCTATGCCCGTCTGATAAAGTCTTGATGTTGATGATTACTTTCTCCCCCATTTCTATCCTACCTTCTTCTGTAGCAGAACTCATGTGAGGTAACAGCAAAACATTCTTGAATGTTTTTAATTCTGGAGTAACATTTTTTCCACCTTCATAAACATCCAATCCTGCCCCCGCAATTTTTTTATTAAGAAGACTTTTTATTAATGCTTTCTGATCTATAACTTCACCCCTTGCCGTATTAATTATAAACGCATCTTCATTCAATAAATTCAATCGCTCAGTATTTAATAGATGGTAGGTACTAGGAGTATGTGGGGTATGAATAGACAGTATGTCAACCATGGGTAACATTTCATCTAGCCGTTCAAAGAATGTTGCATTCAATTCTTTTTCTGTTTGGGGGTGAATTTGCTTTCTGTTGTGATATAGTATTTTCATTTCAAATGCAGAAGCTCTCATGGCTACCTTTCTTCCAATCCTGCCCATGCCAAGGATTCCAAGTTTTTTCCCACTTATTCTCTTACCTAAAAGAGCTGTAGGTTTCCAACCTTCCCACCTATCATCCGCTATTCTCTCAGAACCCTCCTTTAACCGTCGGGGCAAAGAAAGAATTAAGGTCATTGCAATATCGGCCGTATCTGAAGCAGAAACATCAGGTGTGTTAGTAACTAAAATTCCTTGCTCTAGGGCGGCCTTTACATCTATATGATCAAACCCAGCTCCGTAGTTTGCAATAAGTTTAAGGCTTTTCCCTGCGTTTTCCAATAATGAACTATCAATTTTATCCCCGACAGTTGGCACTAGAACATCACAATTACTAACTGCTTTGACTAACTGCTTTTTGGTGAATGGCTTATCAGAAGAATTTAGTTGGGTATCAAATAACTCCATCAATCGCATTTCTACCACATCTGGCAATTTTCTAGTTATTATGACTTTAGGTCTTTCAGCCAACTTTTTTGTCTTCCTAGCTTTTCATTTGTCGTTTATTATTTTAACAAAGACAAAAATGGTACAATTATAAGCTGTTGTACAGTTTAACGCCTATATTAGATTTTGAAATGAAAAATTCGAATAACTGCTCAAATACTAGAAATTTTTTTTTAACCTTAATTCGGGTGTTCCTAATTTTAAACATCTTTCCAGTTAACTTGGTTTATTCTGATGACATTTTAAAAGAGAATACATATTTAGCAGTATCCGTTGATTTAGAGGCTAAGGGTTCAGATACTGGTAGACCGCTTCCAAGATACGCTACGCTTAAAAGTGAAAAAGTAAATATGAGGAGGGGGCCTGGCAAAGAATTCCAAATTGACTGGGTTTATTATAGAAAGCACCTCCCAGTTCGAATTATTTTGGAATATCAAAGATGGAGGAAGATTGAAGATTTTGAAGGTTATAGTGGTTGGGTCCATGCATCACTACTCTCCGGGAAGAAGTCATTAATTGTTATCAATGATGCCCCTTTAAAGGCTATGCCGCAAGATGACTCCATTACTCTTGTATATCTTCAAAAGAACGTTCTGCTTAACCCAAAATATTGTGATGAACGCTGGTGCAAGGTGAAAATTCATAAATACAACGGGTGGGTTAGAAAGAAACTAATCTGGGGTAGTTATTAATTTAAATTAACTTTCCAAATACAATTTATAACCTTGACCTCTTATTGTTTTTAGATACATGGGATAGGTTGGATTAGGTTCTATTTTCTTTCTCAATCTGGTAATTTGGAGGTCTATTAACCTATTATTAGTACTTTTTTTCTCAGCCAGCGGGATTGTCTTTGTGGCATTCAACTCTTTTATGATGAGATCTCTAGAAAGGACTTTGTTTTTGTGTTTTTTAAATACATTCAGCAAGGAAACCTCATTATTAGTAAGACTTATGTCATTACCATTAACTTTTAATATTTGATTATGCACATCTAGCACAAATTCAAAATGAGTGAGACTTTTCCTTGGATTTATTTGTGTGATAGATTGGTTTCGCCTTATTATAGCTTTTATTCTAACTAATAACTCTTCTGGCTCAAAAGGTTTTGTTAAATAATCATCTGCGCCATTTTTAAATCCTAGCAACTTGTCATTTATTTCAGTACGTGCTGTGAGCATACATACAGGAACCTGAAACCTCTCTCCAACAATTTTGGTAAGTTCGAAGCCGTTTCTTCCAGGCATCATCACATCAACGATGGCAATGTCAAATTTAAACGTTTCGAGGAGTTCAACAGCAGTATTATAATTTTGTGCTGATATTGAAATATAATTATTTTTACTTAAAAAGCGCTTTAAAAGGTTCCTAATTCTGGAGTCATCATCAACAACTAGTACAGAACTCTTGTATTTAGTTTTGTTCAATTTTTTATCAGGCAGAGTCATATGAGCTTGTGAATTATTGACTAGTAACGTAATCAATTATAGAAATTACAAAGGATTAAGAAAGTAAATAATTTTCAAATTTTCGAAAGAGAAAAAAATGATTTCGTATGACGATAGAGACGGTTACATTTGGATGGATGGCGCTTTAGTAGATTGGCGAGAAGCGAAAGTACACATACTCACACATGCAATGCATTATGGTTCCTCTGTGTTTGAAGGTGAAAGGTGTTATGGAGGAAACATATTCAAGAGTATGGAACATAGCGAACGTTTAATCCAATCAGGAAAGTTAATGGATATTCCTATACCGTATACAGCTGAAGAAATAGAGATAATAAAAAAAAAGATAGTAGACATTGCCGACTCTTCTGACCTCTACGTCAGAGCATTAGCATGGAGAGGTTCTGGAACAGATATGGGTGTAGCCTCCGAAAATAACAAAGTAAGAATGGCAGTTGCAGCATGGGAATGGGGAGCATATTACGGAGAGGCAAAATTCAAAGGAGCAAAGCTAGACATTTCTAGGTGGAAGCGCCCAAGCCCTGAAACCATACCCTGTTTTGCTAAGGCAGCTGGTCTTTACATGATTTGTACACAATCAAAGCATGAGGCACAGTCAAAAGGCTGTTCAGATTCTCTTATGATGGATTACAGAGGTTATGTTGCTGAAGCTACAGGGGCTAATGTTTTTTTTGTAAAGGACAATGTTGTTTACACCCCAATTCCAGATTGTTTTTTAAATGGTATAACCCGCCAGACAGTAATCAAGATTTTGAAAGATAAAGGTATAAGAGTTATAGAAAAGTACATACTCCCCAATGAAATGGAAAGTTTTGAGCAGTGTTGGTTGACTGGTACTGCCGCAGAAGTTACTCCTGTTGGTCAGATAGACCAGTATAATTTTGAAGTAGGCCTTTTGACTAAAGAGGTGGCAACAGAATACGAAAAACTGGTACGGGCATAAATCCTTTGCCTATAGCATACAGAAAAGGATAAGCTTCTGACAGAAAAATCTGGTAATACTCTCTCTATCATTCTTGATTGCTTGGAGGAAAACAAAGCTTTCGACATTATTGAGATTGACCTAAGTGGAAAGATGGATGAGGCAGACTTTATGGTAATTGCTACTGGATCTTCAAAAACGCATATAAAAGCCATATCAGATAAAGTCATTTTGGCACTAAAGGGTTACAATATATCATCTAAAATTGAAGGAAATGATTCCTGTGACTGGGTTTTAATTGACTCAGGGGATGTATTACTAAATATTTTTAAACATGAAGTTAGAGAATTCTATAATTTGGAGAGGTTGTGGAGTTAAATTATAAGGTTCAATTTTGAAAATTAAAGTATTTGCTATAGGAAAAAAAAACAAAGGCCCTGAAGGCTTATTAGTGATGAAATACTTAAATCGAATTCAGGCTTTTGGTAAGCCTTTAGGCTTCAGTGAAATTCAATTGGTTGAAGTTGATGATAGAAAAAATAGTTCTTCAAAAGACTATATTACTTTTATTCAAGAAGCTTTAAATAAAAATAGGCAAGGTATTAGAGTGGTTGCGCTTGACAGCAAGGGAAAGCTTTTTTCATCTGAGAGCTTTTCGGAGGTTTTATCCAAATTTGTCGGCGAAAGGGTAAAAGAGATTTTTTTTCTCATTGGTGGATCAAATGGCATTCCAAAAGAAATTTTGAAGGTTTCAGATATTTTGATTTCGTTTGGAAGATTTACATATCCACATTTATTGATGAGAGTAATTTTATTTGAACAGATTTATAGAGCCACTACGATTATTGCAAATCATCCATATCATAGATCTTAGAGGGAATTTATGGACGCACAAATAGATCAAAAAGTGATATTATGTATTTTGGATGGCTGGGGCCATTCTTGTAAAAAAAATTCAAACGCAATTAAGCAGGCAGAAACATTGAATTATGACATAATTGATTCAAAGTTCCCCAAAGCTCTACTTAGCACATCTGGAGCTGATGTAGGACTGCCAAATGGTCAAATGGGAAACTCTGAGGTAGGCCATACAAACATTGGTGCCGGGAGAGTTGTTTTTTCTGACTTACCTAGAATAGGTGAGTATTTTTCAAAAAAGCACTTAGAAAAAAACAAAGCCCTACTAAAACTAATTCAGTTTTCAAATGTATATAAAAAAGAGGTACATGTACTAGGCTTAGTGTCCGACGGCGGAGTACATTCTCATCAAGATCAAATTTTTGAATTAGTAAAATATATTTCAGAAAAAGGTATGGCAGTAAATTTACATGTAGTGACAGATGGGAGAGATGTTGGTCCAAGGACAGCATTAGAAAATTTAAAAACATTTGAGAGCAGACTTCCACAAAATGTAAGAATAGTAACATTAATGGGTCGTTTTTACGCAATGGATAGAGACCAAAGATGGGACCGGACTAAACTAGCTTTTGATACAATTGTGAATGGTCAAGGTAAGCGGTTTGAGAGTGCGATTGAAGCAGTAGAATCGTCCTATGCAGATGGTATTTTCGACGAATTTATTTTGCCTTGTTCGATTGGAGATTACTGTGGTGCAGCTGGTAACATTAATAGCCTTATTGGTATGAATTTTAGAGCGGATAGGTTTAGACAGATACTTACCGCTTTGCTAAAGCCAAACTTTAGTGCTTTTGAGAGAGTGGGATCATTAAAGATCGGTAGAGCCGTAGGATTAGTTTCCTATTCAAAAGAATTGGATAGCTTAATGGACACCATTTTACCATATCAAAAGATAATGAATACGCTTGGGAGCATTTTGGCACAAAAAAAATGCTCCCAACTTAGGTTAGCAGAGACAGAAAAATATGCTCACGTAACATACTTTTTTAATGGTGGTGAAGAGAATCCATTTGAAAATGAACATAGAATATTAGTAAATAGTCCCCTAGTTGAAACTTATGATAGGAAACCAGAAATGTCCTGCTATCAAGTATGCGATGAATTAACCTGTGCTATTTCAAAAAAAAAATATGATTTTATTTTAGTGAATTTTGCAAATCCCGATATGGTAGGACATACAGGAAACTTTGAAGCGACTAAGTCAGCATGTGAGGCCATAGATGATTGCATAGGCAAGCTTGTTTATGCTGCAGAAAGAAGCAACTCGATTGTCCTTCTTACTTCAGACCATGGAAACGCTGAACAAATGTATGATTTTCATACAAATATGCCTCATACCCGCCATACGCTTAATCCTGTGCCATTTTATTTGATTGGTTCAAAGAAATTTTTTAGTTTAAAGCCACGCGGCCGTCTCTGTGATATTGCTCCAACTGTTCTTGAATTACTTGGAATTTCAAAACCGAGAGAAATGTGTGGAATTTCACTTTTGAGTTAGAGTAGATTGAAGCGGTTAATGGGGACCAGGTTGTATGTTTTTAAAAATGGGTGTATTGGTAAATTCTTGTAAATAATAAAGTTTTGTAACATCAATGATTACCCGTGTTTTTCAAAAGTTGCTAAGTGCTTTAATTCTATGGCATGCTCTTGTGGCGTCTGTGTTAGCTGCCGAAAACGACGATAGTGTTTATCAACAACTTAATGTTTTTGGGGAGGCTTTTGATCGGATTAATGAAATGTATGTTGATGAGGTAGATGTAGAAAGACTTATTCAATCAGCTATAAATGGCATGCTTCGGTCCCTTGATCCGCACTCAGGTTTTTTGCCACCTAGAAGTTATGAGGACATGCAAATTGATACTAAAGGGTCCTTTGGAGGTCTTGGAATAGAGGTTACACTTGAGGAAGGCTTTGTAAAGGTTGTATCTCCAATGGATGATACTCCTGCATTCAGAGCAGGAGTGGAAGCTGGTGACTATATTACTCACATTGATGGCGAACCAATCATGGGCCTAACTCTCAGTGAGGCAGTAGAAAAAATGAGAGGGCCAGTAGGAGAGAAAATTGTCATTACGATCGTCCGTATTTCCGAAGATGAACCATTTGATGTCACAATTATTAGAGATACTATAAAGCTAGTAGCCGCCCGAGTTAGATTAGAGGGTGATGTGGTCGTGATGCGTGTTTCAACATTTAATGAGCAGACCACACCAAATTTGGAAAATGGTATAAAAAAAGTCCTAGAGGAAAATGGAGGAATTGAAAGAATAAGTGGATTCATATTAGATTTAAGAAATAATCCTGGTGGTCTTTTGAGTGAGGCAGTCTCTGTAGCTGATTTATTTTTAAATAATGGTGAGATTGTTTCAACAAGGGGACGTTCCAAATCTGATACTGATAGATTTTCAGCACAGGTGGGCGATTTGGCTTTAGGAAGGCCGTTAGTGGTTTTAATAAATGGTGGGTCTGCTTCCGCCTCAGAAATTGTGGCTGGAGCGCTTCAGGATCATAGCAGAGCTATATTAGTTGGAACAAAAACGTTTGGGAAGGGATCTGTGCAAACCGTAATTCCTTTGGTTGGAAATATGGCGATGCGACTAACGACAGCTCTTTATTTCACACCCTCCGGTAGATCAATACAAGCAATGGGTGTTTCGCCAGATATTATCGTTGAACAACAGCCATCTATGTCTAAAGATGATTTAGAAGCAATAAAAAAAAGCAGAGACAGGTTGAAAGAAATAGATCTTCGGGGTGCACTTGCTAATGAAAGTTTAACTGAAGATCAAAAATTATTAATTGAGCAAGAGAGAGAAAAGAGGGAGACAATTGCTGATATGAGAAGGCAGGACTTCCAATTAGCACACGCATTAGATCTCATTAAGGGTTTGTCTGTAGCAATAATCAATGAGTAAAAATCAAGATAGTCATGGACTTTATAGGCCTTGTGTAGGGATAATGTTGTATAACTCTGAAGGTAAGGTTTTTACCGGCAAACGGATAGACTATAAGTCGTCAGCATGGCAAATGCCACAAGGTGGGATAGAGCCCGGGGAGAGTGCAAAGAAAGCTGCAATCAGAGAGCTTTTTGAAGAAACTAATATTTCAGAAGAATATATTGAGTTTGTACACCAAATAGATGACTGGTTATACTATGATATTCCTAGTCAGATAGTTTCCAAATTTTGGAGTGGTAAATTTAAGGGACAAAAGCAAAAATGGTTTCTTTTCAAATTTCTAGGACCAGATAGTGAGATCAACATTGTCACCAAAAATCCAGAATTTAGTGCTTGGAAGTGGACTAGCTTGAAAAGCCTGACGGAAGAAATTGTACCTTTTAAAAAACCGATATATAAAACAGTTTTAGAAAAATTCAAACCATATCTAATTTGATATATTTAAATTTTTTGATTTCATAATTGGGAAAAATTCCCCCGTGGACCATATACCAAGCCACGGTTCCCTATGATGTCGATAAATTTCACATCTATCAGCAAGCCTGTAAAAAGTCTTTCTGTCAATTAAACCTTCTAGATTTTTCCTTACAGTTACATAGGGCGAGGGTTCCCTAGTTTTTTTGTTAAATTCAATTCTAAGAGGGTTTTTTTTACTTAAGATTATTTTTGTCTCAGTATTTGTAAGAAAGGATATCACTTGAGATTTTCCTTCTTTGCTATATTCCATATCAACGATAACAAAAGGTACATCATCAACCTTTATTTTAATTTTTTCAACTGGTGTTACCAGATAATAGATATTACCCTCTTTTTTAAGAATGTTAGAAAACAATTTTACAAGGCGCTTACGCCCGATTGGGGATTCATTATAATACCACTGGCCATCTCGAGCAATCCTTATATCTAATTCTCCACAATATGGTGGGTCCCATAAGTCTACGGGAGCGGGTTTACTTTCTTGCACATACTTAGTAACACTTGAGGATAATTTGAAGTCACTCACTTTTAAAATACTTTTTTTTAATTTTATATACTTTATATTTTAAATATTAAGGTTTCATATAAAAATGTAAATATTTTGAGTTTTGGAGGGAAGATATGAGATTATCGGATTGTTACAATTTTCACGATTTTAGAAAACTGGCGGCTAGACGCCTACCTTATCCGATTTTTGATTATATTGACGGTGCGGCTGATGATGAGAAGACTTATCGCAGGAATACAGAGGCCTACGACGATGTAGATTTGGTACCAAGAGTTTTGAGGGGTGTTGAGAATATTGATCTGACAACTACTATATTTGGAAAAAAAATAAACATGCCAGTTTATTGTGCTCCGACTGCAGTACAAAGACTTTTCCATTATGAAGGGGAGCGAGCAGTTGCAAAAGCAGCTGATAAATATGGTACTATGTTCGGGGTATCTTCTCTTTCTACTGTAAGTGTTGAAGAAATAGCTGAGATTAGTTCTGGCCCAAAAATGTTCCAATTCTATTTTCATAAGGACCGAGGTTTAAACTCTAGTATGATTCAAAGGGCTAAGAGTGCAAATTTTGATGTCTTAGCACTGACTGTTGACACAATAACTGGGGGAAACCGTGAGAGAGATTTAAGAAGTGGCTTTTCTATACCTCCAAAATTAAATATGAGTAGCATGTTAAGTTTTATATCCAAGCCGCAATGGGGTATAAACTATATCACAAGTCCAAAGTTTGACCTGCCTCATCTAAAGGATTATGTGCGTGAGGGTACAAGTGCAGTGACCTCTATCGGCTCTTATTTTACCAACATGCTTGATCAGTCAATGAGTTGGAAAGATGCAGAAAAATTGTGTAGCATGTGGGGAGGTCACTTTGCCCTCAAGGGAGTTATGAGCGTTGAGGATGCAAAAAAGGCTATTGATATTGGTTGTACCGGTATTATCGTTTCAAATCATGGTGGGAGACAGTTAGATGGTTCGAGGACTCCCTTTGATCAATTGGCAGAAATTGTTGATGCAGTGGGAGATAAGCTAGATGTAGTTTGTGAAGGCGGAATACAGCGTGGCACTCATATAATCAAAGCTTTGTCTAATGGGGCAAAAGCTTGTTCAGGTGGGCGGCTGTATCTCTATGCTTTAGCTGCATCAGGACAAAATGGTGTCGAGAGAGCACTGAGTTTATTGAAAGAGGAGTTAGAGCGGAATATGAAATTAATGGGTTGTAGTTCTGTTAATATGTTGAGCAGAAATAATTTGAAATTCCGAAATAAAATTTAACATGAAATCATAACAAAAAATATAACGAATCTACGTAATATTATCCTTGGCGTGCTTTGAAACGTCGTTGGGTTTTGTTAATAACATACACCCGACCTTTTCTTTTCACTACTCGACAGTCCCTATGGCGCTGCTTAAGTGATCTTAACGAATTCCGTACCTTCATAATTTTTCTCCATTAAGATAGTTGTCTCTTCTATTATGGTGGGCGTAACTGGGATTGAACCAGTGACCCCTTCGATGTCAACGAAGTGCTCTCCCGCTGAGCTATACGCCCCAGATATAAAATATTTCAAATGACTTTTATTTGGCGTAAAGATTGCAATTTGAATTTAGTCAGAAAAGGATATAAATGTATTTTTATCAAGGTTCAAGGCTTTTATGACTAATAGATTTTTATTTAGAAAAAAGTTAAATCTGTAGAGAGTAATAAACTGATGGCTGTTAATTTTAAAATTTCAGAACCGCTTGGAAAGCCGAATTTTATTTTTTTCAGTTCTCCTCATAGTGGTTCAAATTATTTTGATTGGTTTTTGAATCAAACTTCCCTTGACATGGGTAGTATTAGATCCTCTGAGGATGCTTTCGTAGGTGACATTTTTGAATCTGCACCATTTTTTGGATCTTACCTTATGGAATCATTAATACCCAGAGCTATTTTGGATTTAAATAGATCTCGAAATGATCTAGATCCTAGAATAATTGCAAATTATGAATCAAAAAATATTAACTCTAGAGTTGCTTCTGGGTTAGGAATTATTCCAAGAGTTGTTGGTGACGGTCAGAATATATATACCAGAAAATTATCTTTGAAAGAGGTTCAATACCGAATAGACAATTATTATAACCCTTACCATCAAAGGTTGAGCTCACTCCTTCGCTTCCTTCAGGAGAGGTTTGGTTGTGCTCTGTTGATTGATTGTCATTCGATGCCTTCTGAGGCCCTAAAATATAAAAAAAATAAATTTCAAAGGCTTCCTGATATCATTCTTGGTGATCGGTTTGGTATGTCATGCGATGCTAGAATAGTTGATTTTATAGAGTCAGCATTTGAAGACGAGGGCTTTACTGTTTCTCGGAACATTCCATTTTCTGGAGGATATATCACTCAACTATACGGAAGACCTGCTAAGAATATTCATTCAGTACAAATTGAAATAAGTAGAGCATTGTATATGGATGAGAAGCAAATCGAGAAAAATCAGAATTTTAAAAACTTTTGCGAGTCAATGAAGAATATCATTTTTAAGATTACCCAGATGGAAAAGTATCTCCATGAACTTGAAATAGCTGCTGAATAAAAGGAGTCACTTATCTATCAGTATGCCAGGGAAAATCGAGCCTGAGCCATATTTCTTTCGTATTTTATCTGTAGCGTCCTCCAAGTTTTTTTCTTTTTTTGTGAAAAGATCATTCGAGACTATTGTGCCATTGCATTCTTCAAGTTTCCCTATTCCAATACCAATTAACCTGAATGGTGCATGTGAAATTTCTTTTTCTAGGAGCATTAATCCAGCATTGTATATTTCGCTTGCTAGATTGGTGTTCGAGTTAAGTGTTAGTGATCTTGTAAGAGATTTGAAATCCTCCTTTTTGAGTTTAATGTGAACTGATTTGCTTGCAACATTTTGTGTTTTTGCAATATCAGAAACTTTGACAGAGGCGGACCAGAGAAATTTCTTTATCTCACTTTTTCTTTTAAGGCTTCGAACAAATGTTTGCTCCGTTGAAATAGATTTCCGTTCGTTTTCCGTATTAATTGACGCACTCTCTCTACTTTCAATAAGATTAAATAATAACTTTAGAGTATCACCGTATCGGAGTACTAAATCCTCTTTGTTTTTTGTGAATAAATCTCCTAGCGAAAATATCCCTGCTCTATTGAGTTTTTCCGATAATTTCTTACCTACTCCATTTATTTCTTTTACATCTAATTTATTGAGAAACTCAGTAGTGTCTCCTTTCCCAACAATAGAAAAGCCTCTCGGTTTAGACTTGGTTGATGCTATCTTTGCCAGCATCTTATTATAGCTTAATCCTATCGAAACTGTTATACCAAATTTGTTTTCTATATTCTGGACGGTCTTTGCAATTAATTTGGCTGGGTAAACTCCATGAAGTCTTTTGGTGCCGGTTAAGTCTAGGTAACCTTCATCTATGGAAACGAATTCAATTTTAGGAGTTAACTTTTCCAAATAACTTCTAAGATCTCTGGAAACTTCACGATATCTATCATGTCTAGGAGTGATAAAGACAGCTTCTGGACATAATTTTTGTGCTTTAAATATTGGCATGGCGGATTGAACTCCATACTTTCGAGCTATATAGCAGCATGTTGACACAACACCACGTTTAGATCTCCCAACTATTACAGGGACATTAGAAAGGTTGGGATTATCTTTTTTTTCAACCGCTGCATAAAAAGAATCACAATCAATATGAACTACGGATAAACTTTCTAGTTCCTTATGGTAGACAATACGTGGAGATCGGCAGTAGTCACATCGCTTTATCTTACTTGCAAAATCTGTAAGGCAATCTCTACATAGAGATGTGTTTACCTTTTCCATAATTTTTTTCATTATTTAAACTTAATAAAATTTGATCAGTAATTTCGTTTAACATCTTTAAAGGATATTCTGAGGCTGTAATTGGTCTACCAATTACTAGGAAATCAGCTCCATCATCGAGGGCAGTGGCTGGATCCCCAGTCCTTTTTTGATCATTTT
>CACKLF010000029.1 GCA_902600895.1 uncultured Alphaproteobacteria bacterium
GGCTGTAGAATCTTTTGCTTCCTTCTCTTTTTGGAAAAATGAGTTCTATGTATTCGTAATATCTTACTGCTCTAGGGGTGAGTCCTAGATTTTCGCATATCTCTTTTAGAGTAAAAAGCTTTTCCATCGTTAAACTATTTTGAGTTAAAATTACTATGATAAAAAGTTGGGTGCAAGAAAATAAAGTGAGTATGATACGATTAGTGCAGGAATTGTACTTAAAAGAGTAGCAGTAATTGCAGCTTTAGGGGAAATTGCAATTGCTGGAAACAAGGCATCGCCATCATTTGAGATTGCGTTACCTATTAGAGAAGAAAAAGGAATGACCCCGTTAATGTATAGAGTGGTTACGAGTATTTGAGGGCCACAGCCTGGTATAAGACCAATAAAAACGGCAACTGTAGGCAGTAGCCAACTAACCGACCTAAATACGCTTTCCAAGTTGATTCCAGTAAAATAAACGGTGTATTCAAAAGTCAAGAAAGCCAGTATAACCCACATTGAAATAAAACAGGTTTCTTCAATAGCGCGGATTGGTGCCTTATCCTCAGGGTGAGTCATGTACTTGATTGGTGAAAAAACCCAAATAAGCAAACCAAATAAAATTCCAAGCTGTGCCACCAACGAACTTAATGTACTTAAAGTCTCTGGCAGTTCAATAAAAGAAAGTCTAAGTATGCCAAACATCAAACCTGGTAAAAATAATAAAAAATAGGCCCTGTATTTGAAACTAAAGTTTTCAAGCCTCTCAATTTTTATAGAACTGTCATCTAATGTTTGAAATTTTGTATGATAGAAAATATCAACAAGATATCCAAACCCAGTTCCTATTAGCCAACAAAAGGGTATTAAAAATAATGCGGCATCGGGCCTTTTAGCAATAAGTAAAAACGCTGCGTCCCCCATTGTTGAGGTGAGTGTAGCAACTACTGCACCCATCGTTACGCTTCCAGAGTTATACGCTGTGATTACGACTACAGCTCCACCACAACCTGGTAATGCACCCAGCATGCTTGAAATTGGTACTTGTAGAGCTTTTTTGTCTTTCATAAATTTTTTAAGGTCTATTTTAAAGTAAAATTCAGCTCCATAAAAAACTAGTAAGGTCAGCATAACAAATACTGATACTCCAAGGTAGGAATCTTCCAACAATCCAATCGTTATGGTTCTCAAATCATTTGGATAAACAGCTAAAATAAAGAGGGTTGCTACAAAGATCATTCTGATACTCAGTATTTTTTGCTTCATCTTTTGAGCCATACCTTTTTATTTTATAATTCCTTTATTTGTATTGCGAATGAGTTGCAATTTCAATAATTAGTTTATAAAAATTCGCAATTTTAAATGCAAAAGCGAAAAAGAATTACTTTTCTGTAAATTTGATATATGGATTTTTGTGATAGCTTTATGGGGTCGTTAATATGAACTTAGTGAAAGAGAATAAAAAAAAAGAAATCATCAAATTTTTTAATGATTTACCTTTCAATAAAATGATGGGCATTAGTCTAGTCTCAATGGGTGAGGGATTAGCGGAGATGACAGTTGATTATAACTTGGATTTAATAGGAGACAAAAAAACCATGGTTATTCATGGGGGTGTCGTTACAACTCTTCTGGATGCGGCCTGTGGAGCGGCAGTGATGTCAGCTGGTGTACCGAAAGTGCCTACGGCAACAATAGACTTAAGAATTGATTATCTGAGATCCGCTAAACCAGAAAAACAAATTAGAGCTAAGGCGGAATGTTTTAGGATAACTGAAAGCGTAGCTTTTGTGAGGGCCACAGCTCATGATGGTAACGATGTTGTTCCAGTTGCTTCAGCATGTGGGGCTTTTACGTCACCAATTTAATGTTTTCATCTGAAAGGTGAATTAAGAGCTTGAAATGATGTTGGAAGAAAAAGAACTACTGAAAAATATTCTAGCTAGAGTTCCATTTATTGAATTTCTTGATATAAAATTTGATATAGTGGATCGTGAGCTTTTTGCGACTATGCCTTTTAAGCCCATGCTGATAGGAAATGATTTTATAAGGGCATTACACGGAGGTGCAATTGGGTCCTTTTTAGAATCTGTTGCAATTATTGAATTGACATGGCATTTGAATTTTGAAGTTGCAAAAAGTGAGACCTCGTTTCAAATTGATTTTCCAAAAACCATCGACTTTACAATTGATTACATATCCCCTGGAAAAGCTACGGACTCATTTGCCAAAGCAAGGATAAACCGATCTGGAAAACGATATGCATCTGTATCAGTTGAAGCTTGGCAGGGGGATAGAGATCCACCTTTTGCACAAGCTATTGGTCACTTCTTAGTTTCTAGTTAAGCAGATTTGGACATGCATTTATGACCAAAGTAACACATGGACGGTTCCTAGCGGTAGCAGCTCCAATTATATTTGCAAATATAACTATCCCTATTATTGGTTTGGTAGACACAGCAGTTATCGGTCATCTAGGCTCTGCAGTCATGATTGCTGGTGCGGGAATGGGTGCTTCGTTTCTTACTGGCCTGTACCACTTATTCAATTTTCTAATGACTGGAGTTTCGGCATTTACATCGCAGGCGCGGGGTGAGGAGCGCCATGAGGAAGTTTTAAAAAGTGGACTTAGAGGAATGGTGCTGGGTCTGACAATAGGACTGCTAATTTTATTATTTCATAACCATTTCTTTTTTTTAGTCTTTTTAATCTTTCCAGCTGAATTGATAGTGAATGAATTGGCTCTAAATTATATAAGCGTTAGAGTTTTTTCAGCTCCATTTGCACTAGCGAACTTTGCATTGATTGGCTGGCTATTAGCATTAGAAAAGAGTTCGAATGTCTTGGTGATTCAAATATCTGTAACACTTGCCAATGTTACTTTAGATTTAATTTTTGTTTTATATTTTGCATACGGCGTGCAAGGGGTAGCTTTTGCAAGTGCTATTTCTGAGGCTTTAGGATTTGCCATAGCAATATTTTTTTGCCGAAAAATTTTTGTTAGAAAAATCATTTATGATAAGGGTATTTTATTTAGCCTCAAGGATTGGGTACGTTTTTCCAAAACTAATAGTAATATTTTTCTCAGAACATTAATGTTAGAGTGCGTGGCAATAAGTTATATCTTCATTGGCGCAATATTAGGCACTGTTACTCAGGCAGCAAATCAAATAATGTATCAGTTTCTTAGCTTGGCATCTTATGCCTTAGATGGGTTTGCTTTTTCTTCACAAGTATTTGTTGGTGTCGCCTATGGACAGCGAAATTTAGAAGATTTCCGAGCAGCTTGCTTTATGGGATTTCAATGGGGTTTTGCTGGAGGTATTTTACTCACTATCAGTTTATTGGTATTTGGGAAAAGTTTTATAGAAATCATGACGGTTGCAGAGGACGTCCGACAAGAAGCAAATCGCTTCTTATTTCTGATGGCTTTAACACCATTAACGGGAGTAGCATCCTGGATATTAGATGGTATTTTCTTGGGAGCCCTGGAGACTAAAAAGCTAAGACAGGCTATGTTTGAGAGTGTTATTTGCTATTTTTTTGTTGCTGTGGCTACTGTTCCGGTTATTGGTAATTATGGTTTATGGATATCTGTTTCTATTCTTTTTCTTTGTCGTGCTTTAACACTAATTTTTCGGTATAAATCAATAGAATATTCTTTCTCAATACAATAAATGTTTTACAACCACTTTTTATGTTCTATGCCAATGGCAGAGTGTAAGTTTGTAAAGCCATCATTTTTTAACAATCTATCTAATTGTTTTACTATGTTCCCAATTATACCCATGCCGCTATATCCAATTGCAGTGTAAATTTGTAAGGCGGTTGCACCAGCTTTTATCTTGGTATAGGCATCGTCAGCGCAGCTAATGCCCCCAACACCAATTAAAGGAATTTTCCCACGTGATATATCAAATATTTGAGCTAACTTCCTCGTGGATAAAGAGAATAGTGGTCGGCCAGATATACCCCCACTTTCCCATTTATTATTACTCCTAATATTTGGTCTTGAAATAGATGTATTTGTTGCAATCAGTCCATCTAATTTAAATGTTAATGCCATTTCTGTTAGTGACGACAACTGATTAATGTTCAAGTCTGGGTCAATTTTTAAAAAGATTTTCATGGGTTTAGGAAATTTTTGGTTTCTATCAGTTACTGCTGAAAGTAAATTTTTTAGTGGGTCCGTATTTTGCAATTTTCTCAGGTTAGGAGTATTCGGTGAGGAAATGTTAATTGTGGCGAAGTCAACGTAATGAAAACATTTGGTCATTACTTTTAAATAATCTTCAATCATATTATTTGAGTTTTTATTTGCCCCAATATTTATACCAACAACACCACTTACTTTCCTCATTTTCAGACGAGAAATAATTCTGTCAATTCCATGATTATTAAAGCCTAATCGGTTAATTAGGCCTAAATCTTCACGAAGTCTAAAAACTCTGGGTTTTGTATTTCCCTTTTGGGGCAAAGGGGTCACGGCTCCTATTTCTGTAAAGCTGGCCCCGTAATTGAACGCAGCATGAATCACCTCAGCATTTTTGTCAAAGCCAGCTGATATTCCAAGCGGGTGCGGTAAATCAAATCCAGCTATTGAGGTTTTTAGCCTTTCACTTTGAAACAAGAATTTTTTTTTGCTACTTAAAGTAAGAACTTTAATGGCAATTGAATGTGCAATTTCAGGATCTAACAAATGCAGAAATTTTAATGCAATTTTATTCATGTGTATCTAAAAAACTTCTGGGTATATTAAACTTATCATTAATTTTATTTAAGAGAATTTGGGAATGGACAGAACTGGTATAAATCTTTCCATATAAGTGGGGAAACAATTCATTGTTCCGGGAAGTTTCCCATTTAAGTTTTTTAATTGAGCTAATTTTGAGTTTAAGGAGATAGACGGTTGAGACATTGGCAAAATGGATTTGAAGTGTTTTCTCGAGTTGACTTGCAGTGGAGAGGTGTATGAATCCTTCTTTTTGATCAACCTCTGAGCCTATTGAGACACCATATCTTTTCAACGATTGGTAGTCGTCTTCAAGAAATATTTTGTAAACCATAATTTGATGACTTTGATTTAATTTAGAAAACCTTCAGAAAAAGCCCAATCAAGAGTAGAATTCAGTGCGTGTGCTACAGGTTCAAATAATTCATCTATTTGATCTTCTGTAATTATCATTGGTGGGCAAAAAGCAACAGTATCTCCGATTGCTCTAACCATAACACCGCTCTTTAATAATTCTGAAGCCATTTTTGCTCCAACTTTTCCAACATCTTTAAAAGGTTCTGGGGTTTTATTTGGCGTCAATTCGAGTGCTCCCATAAGTCCTAAAGCCCTGCTTTCTCCTACAATAGGATTATCTATATAATTATCCAACTTAGCTTTAAAAATTGGAGCAAGCTTTTGGACTCTGTCCACAATCTTTCTCTCCTTGTATATTTGCAACGCCTTAATTCCGACAGAACACCCTACAGGGTGACCACCATAAGTAAAGCCATGACCAAAAACTCCAACTTCACCTGTTTGAGCTTCGATTATTTCTGCCATTTCTTCAGTAATCGCAACTGCAGATAAAGGTGCATAACCAGCGGTAAGCTGTTTAGCCATTGATAGCGCATCAGGTTGCATTCCAAGTGTTTGAGATCCAAACCATTCTCCAGTACGCCCAAAACCACAAATCACTTCGTCTGATATTTGCAAAATATCATATCTTTTAAGTACTTTTCCTATTTCATGAAAATAATTTTTTGGAGGAATAATTACCCCTCCAGCCCCCATAACTGGCTCAGCGATAAATGCAGCGATGGTGTCGGGATCCTCTTTAATAATAAGTTCTTCAAGTTTTTGCGCCATTCTTATAGAAAAGGCTTCTTCTGTTTCTTCACCAAGCCTTTCTCTCCAGAAATGTGGAGTTTCTGTATGCTTTACAAAATTTAAAGGCAAGTCAAAATGTTTGTGGTTGTAAGGCAAACCAGTTAAGGATGCTGACACTATAGAAACCCCATGGTATCCTTTTTTTCTACTGATGATTTTCTTTTTATTTTTTAAGCCTTTCGCGTTATTATAATACCAAGCCAGCTTTATTTGAGACTCATTTGCTTCGGAACCTGAGGACTGGTAGAAAACTCTCCCCATTTTTCCGGGTGTAAGTTCCATAATTTTTTCAGCAAGTTCAACTGCTGGTTCATGGCTGCGACCGCCAAACAAATGATAATATGGTAGTTTTTCAATCTGTGATTTTGCAGCTTCTATTAATTCTGGATCAGAAAATCCTAAGCCACAACACCATAAACCCGACATGCCCTCTAAATATTTTTTGTTGTTGTTGTCATATACATAGATGCCTTCACCTTTTTCTACAAAGTGAGCCCCCGTTTTTTTCAACGCCATAGCATTAGTGTAGGGATGAATTAATGATTGAAGATCTCTTATTTGATAGTTTGTAAGTGGGCTATTCATTATTCCTCCTACGGTCAATCTTCTACAATAATCATCCTAAACGATTCTGGATTCCAAAAGCAAGCGTAACCATCACCATCTGGATCTAATTTTAAGGGGTCCAACTCAGGTCCACCATTAGCTAAAAAATATCTTTGGGCATCATCTTTTAGAATGAACCGAGTGCAGTTATTTTGAGTATTATTTGTTTTAATATAATTCCGTTTGAATACTCTTTTACCGATTGGGTTATTTGTGGAGCGTGCATATGCTGCTATATTAACGGTAGAAATTATATCAGGAATATCACCAGGCTCTATAGTGATGCGCTTCTCCCTAACCTCTATTATGAATGCCGCTGCTTTGTCTCGATCAATTTTTTGCTGTTCAAAAGAAAATTGTGATAAATCGAGAGTGCCATCATCTGATGACAATGCCTCCTCGAAGTCGGTAGGTTCGACATCATTTTCTTCCCCAATAAATTTCTCACCAGCTTCCTTTAGATTTGAAGAAGCTGACTCAACAAGTTTTTTAGTACTTTGCGCTATTTTTTCACCTGCATTTTCCGCAATTTGTCCCATATCATCTCTAGCTTCAGATAGGGATGCTGCAATTTCGTTCGCAATGGGATTTAAATTTTCTGCTATTTGATTTCCTCGTTCTTCAAATTCGGCTTGACAAGATACAACAACAATAGATGCCACTAGAATACTTTTTTTTTGTAATATTTTGCCAATAAACAAATTTACACCCACCATTTTTTCAATTTTTGTTTAGGTCGTAGGTTCTCTTCAATTATATTCCCCAAATTTAAGATAAAACCTTCCTCCCAAGGCCTTCCTATAAGTTGCAATCCCAACGGCAATTTATTACTATCTAACCCTGAAGGCACGCTTATCGCTGGCAGTCCTGCTAAATTAGTTGGAACAGTAAAGATATCATTTAAATACATTTCTAAAGGACTCATTTGATTTTTTTTGCCCAGTGGAAAAGCGGCAGTTGGTGTAGTGGGAGTCAGTAAGGCATCAACTCCATTAGAAAATAGGTTGTCAAAATCCTGTTTTACTAAAGCTCTTACCTTTTGAGCCTTTAAATAATAGGCATCATAAAAGCCAGCTGATAATACAAATGCACCGATCAATAAACGCCTTTTTACCTCATCTCCAAACCCCTCTGATCGTGTTTTTTCATAGAGGTCATTAAGATTTTCTTCAGGCGCTATCTTCGCTCTAAAGCCATATTTTACTCCATCGTAGCGAGCTAGGTTTGATGAGGCCTCGGCTGGTGCAATGACATAATATGTTGAAAGAGAGTATTTAGTATGTGGCAATGCAACATCCACTAATCGAGCGCCTGAGTCAGTTAGGACTTTTTTCCCATTTTCTAAAAGCTTCAAAATTTCTGGTGACATTCCATCGGTAGTGTAATCGATGGGAACTCCGATTGTTTTGCCACGTATACTTTCACCAATACTTTCTTCAAAGTCTGGAACAGAGACCCTTGCACTAGTACTATCCTTTGAATCATGTCCAGATATCGTTTTCAAAACAATTGCAGCATCTCTGACTGATTTAGTCATCGGTCCAGCTTGATCTAAAGATGATGCAAAAGCGATTATTCCGTATCTAGAACAACGACCATAGGTTGGTTTTAAGCCTACAATACCAGTAAATGATGCAGGTTGTCTTATAGACCCACCAGTATCGGTACCAATACTTGCAGCGCATAAGCTGGCTGATACAGCAACAGCAGAACCTCCGGAAGAGCCTCCTGGCACTAATTTTTCATTTGTTTCTGTTATCCATGGGTTTATTGCCGAACCATAAAACGACGTTTCATTCGAAGAACCCATTGCAAATTCATCCATATTAGTTTTTCCAAGCATTATAGACCCTGCTTTAGAAAGCTTTTCAGTAACAGTACTATCGTACTCGGGCAAAAACCCATCTAAAATTTTTGATGCTGCTTGCGTGGGAAAACCTTTCGTACAAAAAATATCTTTTATCCCAAAAGGCACTCCACATAAATCCTCAACATCATTATTTGAAATTTTCTTGTCAGCTTCAATGGCTAGACTTATTGCATAGTCTTTGGCTATGAAACTGTAGGCGTTTAACTGCTCTGCTGAACTTATATTTTCCAAATAGTGTTTGGTTAATTCTAAAGATGAAAGTTCTTTCCTTTGCAAAAGTGTTCTAATTTGAGAGATGGTTAAATCGTCAATTTCTGAATTCATTCTACAACCTTAGGGACCGAAAAGAATCCCTCTTTTGCACTTGGAGCATTTTTCAAGATTTTTTCACGATAATTCCCATCATCAACATTGTCAGGCCTTTGTTTGGGCTCTATTGGGATTACCATATTCATTGGAGAAACGGACGAGGTGTCAACTTCGTCCAGTTTCTGTACAAAGTGTAGTACTTCTGATAATTCTGCTACTATCTTGTCGGTTTGAACTTTGGTTAACTTTAACCGTGAAAGCTTTGCTATTTTAAGCGCAACATCATAATCAATAGACACAATTTTTTTCTCACTATTTTTCTAGTTGCTACTAGCACAAAATCATAAGGAATTTCTAGAAAAAAATTCTAATGCAACCTTGATAATTTTACTATCTCCTAGATTTGAAGAATTTTTTTAACAACTCAGAGCATAAAGCTTTTTCTGTGCCTCTTGTTATCTTTGGTTTATGATGTGATTGAGAATGTGAGAGTATTTTCGGACCCGACTCTACACCTCCTGACTTTGAATCAGACGTTCCATAATGAATTTGAGAAATTCTTGCTTGTGATATAGCGGAGGCACACATTGGACATGGTTCCAATGTTGAAATTATTTGGTAACCTGGCAAGCGCTCATTTTGAATTTCTTGGCACTCCATTCTGATAACGTTCATTTCTGCATGAGCTGTGGGATCACAATTTTTTTTTACCATGTTATGGCTAGCTTGCTTCACAATTCCCATAGGATCGACCAATACTGACCCTATTGGAACTTCGTTAAGTTTTTCTGCTATTCTGGCTTGCTCAATAGCTAAATGCATATAATACTTTAAATTATTCAATAAATTAACTCGTCAAATATAAAAGTATAAGAACAATTAATGCATAAGCTTATTAATAGCAACCAAAGGCTTGCAAAACGAATTGCACGCTCTGGCTTATCATCCAGACGAGATGCAGAAAAATATATTACTAACGGAAGGGTCGCAGTAAATGGAAAAAAGATAACAAAGTTATCTTTTTTGGTCAGTAATGATGATAAGATCTCTGTAGACGGTAAGATAATAAAGTCAGAGGAAAAGGCTAGGCTATGGAAATTCAATAAGCCTAAAGGTTTTATTACATCACATAGGGATGAAAGAAACAGGCCAACAGTTTTCGAACTCTTACCAAAAAATTTGCCCAGGTTAATCAGTATTGGCAGGCTAGATTTTAATTCTGAGGGATTACTTTTGCTAACCAATGATGGAGATCTCAAAAGGACACTAGAATTACCAAGTTCAAGAATATTGAGAATATATGAAGTCCGGGCAAGAGGATCGGTTACTGAAAAAAAATTACAAGTACTTCGTAGTGGCATAAGAGTGAAGGGGGTAAATTACCTGCCAATGGATATTCACCTGTTGAAAAAAGCTACGTCCAATGCCTGGTTTCAAGTAGGCCTTATGGAAGGTAAAAATAGGGAAATACGATTGTCATTTGAAGCAATTGGTTTGGAGGTCAACAGACTAATTCGAAAATCATTTGGACCAGTTAGTTTGGGTAATCTCAGAAAAGGAGAGGTAGTAGAAATAAAAACCGATAACTTGTTAAGGGGATTCAAAGAGTAGAGTATTAAATTATTGCCTAATTTGACTGGAAGGACTTTCTAAATTAGAATATGGTTGTGTGGATGTGGATGTGGTCGCAACTTTTGAAGTTGAGGAAAGTCCGGACTCCAAGGAGAAATGGTGCCGGGTAACGCCCGGCCGAGGTAACTCGAGGGAAAGCGCAACAGAAAGTAAACCGCCGTAATAGGTAAGGGTGAAACGGTGCGGTAAGAGCGCACCATTCTTTTGGTAACAAAGGGAGTTCGGCAAGCCCCACCAGGAGCAAGGTTAAATAGGAGCCAGTTTTGATCTCCTCAAATAGGCTCGGGTAGACCGCTAGAATTTAGAGGTAACTCTAAATCGAGATGAATGACCACAAGTAGCAACACTATAAACAGAATCCGGCTTATGAGCATCCACACATTTTATGCCATAAAATTCTATAAAAAACCATTGATTTCCATAAAATACCATGATATCCCTATCATAGGGTTGGAAAAATAATAAAAAGGGTTCATACAGGCACAATTTCCAACCTTAATGTCGGAGGTTTGGGTTTGATCAAAAAGAGCAGAATTTGCATCAGCCTGGACAGAAAACAGCTTAAACCGGCGGATCGCTAGGCAGTCGATCCGCCTGTTTTTTTAAAGTCGTAAGTGAGTAACAAATTTGAAGCAGCGTTTTAGGGGAGAATGGACAAATAAGGTTGATGCTAAAGGAAGAGTATCAATTCCGGCATCTTTTAGACGTGTGTTAGAGACTTGTGATCCTGATTGGCATGAAAAGTCTTTAGCAAATCTTGTTTTGGTATACGGAAGAAAAGGTAATGGATGCATTGAAGGGTATTCAATGCGTTCTATTCATGAGGTAGATGATATGATTTCTGCATTACCCCGATATTCAAAAAATAGGGAGATCTTGGAGCGATTACTCAATTCTAACTCAGTTCAAATGCAATTGGATGAAAATGGAAGAATAGTTTTGTCCACAAAGCTAAGAGAAATGATTGGTATAAAAAATGAAGCACTCTTTGCTGGAATGGGTGAAAAGTTTGAGGTTTGGAACCCAATATCATATCAAAAAAATATAGACGAAATGTTCGAGTTAATCAAAGACCCAATAAACGAACAAAGCATCTTTGATATTCTTGATAAAAAAATAGTTCAAAATCAGCCTGCTGAGGATAGCAGATGATTTCATTATCTGGGAATCAAGATCATATTCCCGTTTTGATTTCACAAATTTTAGAAACGATAAAACCAATTGGTGGGGTATGGATCGATGGGACCTTTGGAGCGGGAGGATACGCGAAAGCATTTTTAGAGTCAGGTGCAGATTTCGTGATTGGTATTGACCGTGATCCTGATACAAATGTATACGCAAATGCTCTCAAAAGTCTTTACCCAAGCAAATTAGTTTTTGTTAATGAAAATTTTTCGAACCTAAAAAATGTTGCAAACAAATTAGGTTTTGGAGGAGTAAATGGGATAGTTTTAGATTTGGGAATTTCTTCAATGCAAATTGATTCTACTAAACGAGGTTTTTCATTCAGATATGACTCCCCATTGGACATGAGGATGTCCAAGACTGGGAAAACGGCTGCAGAGGTCGTGAATCAATTAAGCGAGTCAGAGCTGTCAGATATTTTTTTTAAATTTGGCGAAGAAAAGAAATCAAAGGCAGTGGCAAGAGAAATAGTAAAGGCAAGAAAATCTCAGCAAATAGTGTCCACCTTTGACTTAGTAAATATTATATCACGGGTGGTTAAGGGTAATCGTCTGTCTAATATACACCCTGCTACAAGATGTTTTCAGGCATTGCGTTTATACGTAAATGGAGAGCTTGATGAAATCGAAAAAGCACTTTTAGCTACGAAGAGAATATTATTTCATGGTGGACTTCTTGTAGTAGTCTCTTTTCATTCTTTAGAGGATCGGATAGTAAAAAACTTTATGCGCAATTCAAGCCAGTCAAAACCTCAGCCGAATAGATATTTACCTATTTTTGAATCTGAGCGTGCCCCATTTAAAATTATCACAAAGAAACCAATTGTTCCAAGCGATTATGAACAGTCTCGTAATCCAAGATCTAGATCAGCGAAGTGTCGAATAGCAGTTAGGATAGAATGTGAAGATTCTCATAAAAAGAAAATGGGTCAATTATGAGGTTGATTATTCTATTTGTATGCTCTTTTTGTCTAATAGTCGTATCGGTTTGGGCATATAATGTAAATTACAAGGTCCGATCAGCTATAAAGGCTGTCTATTACCTTTCCTCAGAAATAGAAAAAAAAGAATCACGAATTAAGTTATTAAAGGCTGAATGGGCATATCTCAATAGACCAGAAAGACTAAATAGGTTGATCACAATCCATTTCTCTGAATTGGGTTTATTACCATTAAGCCATGAAAATTACATGTCTTTTGATAGGTTTGTTTTATCCAATAAAAAACGTCCTGGTGAGGTTTCACGTACTTTGAGTGTTGAAGACACTCTTAAATTGAGGTTTGAAGGTAATGAATAAACTGCATTATAGACCTCTACCCAAGCGACCTAACCTACGCGATACAAGTGGCCAATTGGAGATGTATTTTAGGGAGGAGAGTCGATTAAGGGAAAAGAGTTCCTTTAGACTGATCTTGCTCTCACTTTTTTTTTCAATAGGGTTTCTTTCGATCTGTGTAAAGCTGACATTGATAGCTAGCACAGATGTCAGGTCTAAAGATTTTTCTTCTGGCCAAACCATGGACACTGAAAGCCGGCACGATATTTTGGACAGGAATGGAAATATACTCGCAACCAATGTACCAGTAAATTCTTTGTACGCTCACCCTGATAAAATATTAAATATTGATCTCGTAGCTTCCCAATTGCCTTTAATTTTCCCTGATATGACAGAAAGTGACTTACAAAAAAAATTAAACAATAATTTAAAATTTGTATTCTTGCGAAAAAGTATAAGCGAGAAGGAGAAGTTACAGGTGTTAAAGTTAGGAGAGCCTGGACTAAAGTTTGGAAAAAGAGAACTAAGAATTTATCCGAATGGATCAATTTTGTCCCATGTTTTGGGCAAAACAAGAATTAGAGTTATGTCTACTTCGCACGTAATCTTAGAGGGCATATCAGGACTAGAAAAAACGTTCAATCATCAATTAAAAACTAGTAGCTCTGCTGGTCACTCCTTAGAGTTATCTGTAGATTTAGCTGTACAATCTATTCTTGAAGATATTCTCTCAAGTGGGATAAATTTTTTTAAGGCGAAAGGTGGATCTGGCATTATAATGAATGTAAACAATGGAGAAATCTTAGGCATGGTTTCTTTGCCAAATTTTGACCCAAATTTAAATATAGCGTCCAAAAGGTTATCTAGTAATGATAATATTTTTCTTAATAAAGCGGTCCAGGGTACCTACGAGTTAGGCTCCGTATTAAAGATTTTTACTGCTGCCCTGGCGATTGAATTGGGTGCATTTTCTCAACATACTTTGGTTGATGTTTCGGAACCAATAAGGATAGGAAAAACTAAACCGATAAAAGATAAGAGATGGCTTGGAGAAAAGATTTCACTCAAAGATGTTATATCTAAGTCTTCTAATGTTGGCTCTGCAAGAGTAATATCTTTTTTTGAGCCTATTCAGCAAAAAGAGTTTCTGGAAAGTTTTGGTTTTTTTGAAAGAACGTCAGTTGAGCTTCCTGAGGCAAATGTCAAATCCTCAATTGGATCTGACCCATGGACAAAATATAAGGCTGCAATGATAGCGATCGGACATGGAATTAGTGTATCACCCCTTCATTTAGCCAATGCTTATGCTACAGTAGTAAATGGCGGCTATCGAATTTTTCCAACAATAATCAAAGATAAAAATAAAAACCATGGAAAAGTCAGAGTTATTTCTGAAGATACCTCAGCCAAACTCAAAGAAATTTTAGGAGAGGTCGTTAATTCAGGGACAGCGCAAAATGCTAAAATTGATGGTTACTCATTAGGTGGTAAAACTGGTACTGCTGAAAAATATGATAGTGAGTTGGGTGGATTTAATTTTAATAAGAATTATGCTTCCTTTGCGTCATTTTTCCCTTTGGACAATCCAAAATTTTTAGTTCTAATTTGTCTTGATGAAGCCTCAAATTCTTATAAAGAAGTAAATAATAGGGTGGCAGGAAATACAGCTGTTCCGTTAGCAGCAGAAATTATAAGCCGGATAGCCCCTATTTTAGGTGTCAGACCAGGGAAAAGCTATGTTTCAAATTTGGAAAACTTTGAGATAGATGCCATTTCTGACTTATTTAACCCGTTTACTCCTCAATTTAAGTTGCCAAACAATTAATAGTTTTCCTATGAAATTGACTGACATTCTCTTTAATTCCTTAAATAAAGACAAAAAATCTCTAGAAGGTTTAAGTATATCTGGATTAGCTTGTGATAGTAGGAAGGTTTTACCAGGAGATGCATTTTTTGCAATTAAGGGAGAAAAGGTTAACGGTATCAATTTCTGTAGGCAAG
Organism: uncultured Alphaproteobacteria bacterium; assembly: GCA_902600895.1. Classification (GTDB taxonomy): domain Bacteria; phylum Pseudomonadota; class Alphaproteobacteria; order Rhodobacterales; family Rhodobacteraceae; genus CACKLF01. The sequence continues at coordinate 14,743 of CACKLF010000029.1, forward strand.
CGGAACAAAATGGCGCAAAAGCCATAATAAGTGATTTTTATGATATAAAGAAACTAAAGGAATTTGGATTAACTGTGCCAGTTATTCAAGTAGAAAACGTTCGATATGAGCTGTCATTTGCTGCCAATAAATGGTTTGGGCCTCAACCTAAAGAGATCATTGCAGTCACTGGAACAAATGGCAAAACATCTGTAGCTAACTTTTTAAAACAAATTTGGGATAGTATTGGAATCAGTTGTGCTAGTATTGGAACACTTGGGGTAGAGGGATTTCTGGATCATAATTATGAGATGACTACTCCAGACCCTATTTCACTACACAAGTGCCTGTCGGATATGAGAAAGCACGGAATAAGTCACGTAGTTCTAGAGGCATCATCTCATGGGTTGCTACAGAGTCGCCTTGATAACATAAAAATCACAAAAAGAGCATTTACAAATTTATCCCGAGATCATCTTGATTATCATTTTAATCTAGATAATTATTTCCTAGCTAAAGCTAGATTATTTTTAAATTCAGAAAGTTTTCAAGGGCCAGCTTTAATAAATTTGGATCATTACTATGGCCGATTAATGAAACTTGTAGCGGAAAATAATGGTCTAAAAGTCTTTAGTGTAGGCAAATTACTTGGATGTGATTTTCGTTTAGAAAATCAATTGGTACAGTCTAATGGTCAATTAATCTCTGTAAGCTACTCAAATCGTACATATAAATCTAATTTAAAACTAATGGGATCTTTTCAGGCAGAAAATGCATTAATGGCTGCTGCTTTGGCAGTAATGTCTGGCTTGACTCCAAATGACGTTTTTTCTGCACTTTCAAATCTTTCTCCCGCCAAGGGCAGGCTCGAGATGGTTAAGGAAATGAAAAATGGTGCAAAAATTTTTGTAGATTATGCTCATTCACCAGAGGCTTTGAGACAAGTGTTGTTAGCATTGAAACCACATACCTTAGGTTCTCTCAGCTTGGTTTTTGGGGCTGGTGGGGACAGAGATAAAGGTAAGAGAAAAATTATGGGTAAAGTAGCTAATAAGTATGCTGATAAAGTTTTTATTACAGATGATAACCCAAGGAATGAGCCGGCGGACCATATAAGAGATGATATAAAAACTGGTTGTCCTAAAGGTATTGATATATCTGACAGAGCGGAAGCTATTTTTAGGGCTGTGAGTGATTTGGAAGCAGGTGATAATCTTATAATTGCTGGAAAAGGACATGAAACGGGGCAAATAATCGGAAACGCAATTTATCCGTTTGATGACACAGAGCAGGTATCAATGAGCGTCGAAATATTGGATAAGGAACACCATTAATCATGAAAACTCCACTTTGGAAATTTTCGGATCTTGTTGATATTACAAAGGGAACATATCTCTTAGAAGACAAATACAGCCTAGAAAAAATAAGTATTTTTGGATTTTCTATTGATACGAGAACCATAGAAAAAGGTGATTTATTTGTTGCCTTAAAGGGTAATAGGAACGGCCACAATTTTATATCAGATGCATTTGCATCTGGAGCTGCCGCAGCATTAGTTTCCGAAGTTCCCAAAAATTGCAAAGGCAAATTGAATTTATTAGTTGTTGAAGACGTATTGAATGCTCTGGGAGAAATTGCGACTGCAGCAAGGTCACGGTTCAATGGGCTTGCACTTTCGGTGACTGGCTCAGTTGGAAAGACTACTACAAAAGAAATGTTGAAGCACGCATTACAACCGATAGGGAAGGTCCATGCTTCAATAAGAAGCTTCAACAACTTTATTGGTGTTTCCATCACAATGGCAACCCTGCCACCAGATGCCGATTTTGGCATATTTGAAATAGGTATGAATAGACCTGGTGAAATAGAGCCTTTATCGATGCTGGTAAGGCCGGATCATGTTATAATAACAACTACCGGTCAAAGTCATACAGAAAACTTTGAAAAAATCGAAGATATTGCAAAAGAGAAGGCATCGATAGCCAAGGGATTGCGAAAAGGGGGAATGGCATTTCTCTGTATGGATGGTGAACTACAAAAAAACATCCAGGAAATCCTTAAAGAGGCGTCAATCAAAGTGGTAAGTTTTGGATCAGCTAGTTCTTCGGACTTTAGAATTGCATCCATAAAGTCAATTGGAACTGGTTTTCAAATGGCGTATCAAACTTCCATCGCTCAAACGGATTCTTGCAAGTTCAATTTTTGGCAAAAGCATTTTATGCTTAATGCCATGGGTGTTCTTGCATTTATCATTGAATTGGGTCTGGATTTGTCAAAAGCGAAGAAGGCTTTACGGACTTGGTCACCCATTGAAGGTCGAGGTCTTGTTTATAAGTTAGATTTGCCAAATGAATCGTCGAAATCACATCTTATCCTGATTGACGATTCGTACAACTCCAATCCTATTTCTTTAAGAGCTTCATTAGAAAATTTTATATATTCTGAGAATTCTTATTATCTTAACAAAAAAGTGCCAATCCGTTTGGCAATACTTGGCGATATGCTTGAGCTTGGGGAAGACTCAATTAACCAGCATGCTAAAATTGCAGATTTAATGGCCTTTAAAAAAATCGAGAAAATATGTTGCGTTGGGTACTACATGAAATATTTATACAATAAATTGCCTCTTCAGCAGCGAGCTGGATATTATAAGAATACCACTGAATTATTATCGAATATAGGTGAGTTGATTAAAAATGTGGATGTGGTTCTAATTAAAGGATCAAATGGTTTAAAGTTTTCTCGGGTGATTGAAAAAATAAAAAGTATAGGTAAAATACCGTCAAATTAGTCGAAAAGGTTTCAATGTTATATTTTTTAAATTCTTTCACTGATGGTGGAGATTTTTTTAACCTCTTCAGATATATTACCTTCCGTGCTGGTGGCGCTTTCTTTACAGCACTTTTCTTTGGTTTTCTTTTAGGTAAGCCACTTATCAGGTATTTAAAAAGTGTACAAGAAAATGGGCAGCCAATTAGAGAAGACGGTCCTGAGAAACATTTTTTAAAAGCTGGGACTCCAACTATGGGGGGCGTATTGATTCTAGTGCCATTGATGGTCAGCTCAGTTCTCTGGTTGAGAATTGATAATTACTATTTATGGTTAATTTTATTTGTAACATTCAGTTTTGGGCTAATCGGGTTTTGGGATGATTACACGAAGGTTGTGAAAGGCAACTCTCGGGGAATTTCTGGTAAAATCAGACTTTCTCTTGGTTTGCTGATAGCCCTCATATTTACTCTCCTACTAATTCAGGTGCATGAACCTGACCTCTCGGGAAAGTTAGCTGTTCCAGTGTTCAAAGATATCCTGTTTGACTTAGGCATTTTATTTTTGCCATTTTCAATGCTTGTTATTTCTGGCTCTGCTAATGCCGTCAATTTAACAGACGGACTGGATGGGCTTGCTATAATGCCAGTTATGATAGCGGCAGGTTCTTTTGGTATTATTTCTTATTTAGTTGGTAGGGTGGATTTTTCAGATTATCTAGATTTGCATTATGTAGCTGGTGTTGGTGAGATATCAATATTTTGTTCTGCACTCATTGGAGCGGGCTTGGGATTTTTGTGGTATAATGCACCCCCTGCTGCAGTTTTTATGGGTGATACTGGGTCTCTAGCATTAGGAGGAGCTCTTGGAGCAATAGCAGTGTCTACAAAAAATGAATTTGTTTTGGCAATTATTGGTGGACTGTTTGTGATGGAAGCGTTGTCGGTAATCATTCAAGTGTTATATTTTAAGATCACTGGAAGAAGAGTTTTTTTAATGGCACCAATTCACCATCATTTCGAGAAGCTAGGATGGGCAGAGTCTCAGATAGTAATACGTTTCTGGATCATTTCTGTTATTTTGGCATTGATAGGTCTTGCGACACTTAAGCTCCGTTAGAGCTATGATAGTGTCGGAAAAATTGAAAGGACTTCAAATATTTGTTTTGGGCTTAGGCAGAACAGGCTTGTCAATATTAGATTTTCTACAGCATTCTGGTGCTGATATAGTCTGTTGGGACGATAACGAGAGCGCTAGAGCTAATGCACAATTCCTTGGCTTTAGGTTACAGGACTTATACAAGAAATCTAATTGGAAAAATAGTGATAGGCTTATCATTTCGCCAGGAATATCTTTTTTGTATCCGGAGCCTCATAAAGTTGTCAAAAATGCTCGTGAAAGTAATGTGAAAATTGATAATGATATTGGTTTATTTTTTTCTTCACTGAATAAAACAGATTGGGATAGATTTCAGAAAAAGCCCAAGGTCGTTGCAATCACGGGTTCGAATGGCAAATCTACTACATCATTTCTTATTCATCATATTTTGCAAGAGATGGGTATACCTTCTGAGATAGGTGGTAACTTTGGAAAGCCGGTACTGTCATTTAAACCATTTTGTGATGGTGAGATTAAAATTATTGAGTTGTCGTCATATCAAATAGAGGCTGCACAATGCTTACAACCAGATATTAGTGTTTTTTTAAATTTCTCACCAGACCACTTAGAAAGGCATGGGGGTATGGGTGGATATTTTTATGCAAAACAAAGGCTTTTCATGATTGGTGATGCTGAAAGGAATATTATTGGAATAGATGAGCAGGAAGGAAAGTTTTTGCTCCATTATCTAGATGCAGATGGACTGAGCAATGGCCTAAATATGCCATTTAGCTCAGAAAACAACCTATCAAACTATAGGTCGTCAATTTTTATGAAAAAGGGCTTTCTGGTTGAAAAGAAGGGAGCTGAGCAGGTGGCTTCAATAGATCTTAGGTCTGAAATTAATTGGCTTAAAAATTTTAATCTTCAAAATATTTGTGCAGCATATGCAGTATGTAGATCAATGCATATATCACCCAAGATTTTTTCTGAAAACTTAAAAACATTTAAGGGCCTACCGCATCGAAACCAATTGGTACTAGTTCAAGGTGGTATTAAATTTATAAATGACAGTAAAGCCACTAATGCTAAGTCAGCTGTCAATTCACTTAATCTGCATTCTAATGTTCATCTAATTTTGGGTGGAGTAGCAAAGAGAGGAGGTATTGAAGACTTAATAGACTCGATGC